>JAULVA010000392.1:3073-4268 GCA_032111275.1 Bdellovibrionota bacterium | reverse complement strand
GACAGCATCCGTTACGTCAGTCAGCATCACAGCAATCGGCCCCGACGGGAGCGACGAAGGATCATCGCCGGCGGATGGCCAGCGCGAGACCATAGCACCTTTCCAGTTGCCGGATCATAGAGACAGCTCCCCATGGTCACAAATCGCCCCTGCGGAATCTGGGGTGCGAGCAAACGGTTCATCGCCTCAAGTAACGCGTCCGGCTTATCTTGAGCGGCTGCGGTCATAGCCAACTTCGCCATACTGCCGATGAAGGCTGCCGAAAGCCCATGACCTGATACGTCGGCGATCTGCAGAGATATCTGATCGGCCGCGGTCTTATTCGCGAAGTACCAATCCCCACCTACCTCATCGAGTGGTTGATACGAAACCGCCAACTCCAATCGAGGGTCACGAGGAAGGACGAGCGGCAGGAGGCTCTCCTGGATAGCGCGAGCTTCATCGAGATCTTTCTTGAATCGTGAATTGTGGTCGCGAAGATTGGCGTTGATCTCGGCGAGGCTACTCTTCTTCTCATCGTTTCCAGCGATCTTTCGAAGGCGAAGGGTCAGCGCGATTCGACTGGCGAGCGCGCCAACAGAGAACGGTGGATGAACGATCTCGACAGCGGATGATGCCTCATCTCCGGTATCGGACTCCCTCGACTGATCAGAGATGCACACGATCGGCACTGAGCGCGTGTTTTGCTGTGCGCGAAGGAATGCGCACAGAGCGCTCGGATCCTCTATCTCCCGTCCATCGATCAGGATGAGGTCCATCGATGCCTTCGACAATGCTTCCGCGAGGGGAGCGCCCTGGCTCGGCTCAATAATCGAGTAGCCCAACCGTTGTAGGAATGTCGGTAGCGCGTCGTTGTCCCGTCCGAGAAAGAATATCGAGTCCATGCGAGCTGTTCCTGCTTCAAAGGGAAAGCTTTCCCCCTCCTACATGGTCGGCTCGTTCACCTGCAAACTCGATGGTTACATGCGTTTTTTCTGAGGGTTTTACCCAGAGGCTCGACACAAAAAGAGGTAACCCCTCGAATCGACGTCATTACTCAGGGAAGCGAGGCAAAACAACGCATTCGCGTTGTTTTGCATAGGTGTGAAGGCTATTTTGGTTGCGGAGACGCGAGATTTTGGTTTTTTAGCCCCGAATTTCTTCGGGAGCCCCCAGAAAGGGGCTGTATAGATACACTACCCCTGCGCAGCGGCAA
>JAULVA010000392.1:0-3063 GCA_032111275.1 Bdellovibrionota bacterium | reverse complement strand
CGGCAAGAACTCTTCTTTTGAGATAGAGGCTCGCCAACATGCAGAGGGTCTTCAGGTGTAGTGAATTCTTTAAAATCCCTCTGTAAAGCGGTGCCTTAGCACCGCTACCTAGCAAAAGCACGTGTCAGCGTGGTTTTGCCTCCCTTACTCAGGCGAAGCCGGTCCGTCCTTAGACGCTGGGGGCTCTTGATCCTGGAGCAACAACGGGGCCACCGCCTTAAAGTTGTACCACAGGTACATATTGTCCATGGCCTTGAGCGCGTCATCGGTCTTACGGGAACTGAACTCGATGTACAACTTCATCGGACCGGTCTGTGGTGGGATGGGGCCTCGTAACGCTTCCCCATTCGGAGTGAGCGAGATCTTTTCAATCCTATTACTTACCAGATCGAGGCCGGTTTGAGTCGCGACATAGAAGGAGTGCGGCGCGAACCCACGAAATTTGAACTGCGGATCCTCAATCTCAAGCACCACCGACAATCCACGATTCTTGACCTGATAGCTCGTCACCTGTATCTGCGCCGCCGGACCACCTACGAGCCCCATAAAGGTGGTGGCGCCGATGACGCAGAACGCCACCAAAAAGATCTTCAAACCGTTCCGAACTGAGAGCCAATTAAAGCGACTCGCGCGCCCCTGAGCCTCAAGGGTCCGCAATCGTTGCTGCCGATAGGGATCGAGGCCAGCGGCGCGCCACGCCGAGTCATCAATAAGCACGAGCGAGAACGCGATCCCCGTGTAGGTCGAGAGGATCCAGAAGATACCTATCGCCGCGGAGCTCGCCGTATCCCAGAAAAGAGACCGACCGTCGGGCGCGGGATACGAAAGAATCCCAACAACTAACGCCGTAGCCGCCATCGGGGTTACCAAAGAACGGATTACCGCTCCAGGCTCTCGTTGACCAAGTTGCAACGCGGCCTTTAAGGCGTCAACCGTCGTTCCTCCGAGCAAACCAAACGCCGCGAAGTAAAAATAGAGACGGAACGCCCAGAATACCGCGATAAAGAAAGCGAAGAGAAATATAGGAGCGGCCCACTCTACCCGCGCGAAGCCAATGCCGACCATAGGAAGCTCAAGCGCGCTCCACACGGCAAATCCCACAGCGATAATCTTGAGTGAGGCGAGGAGGGGACTCCCCAAGCTTCCTTTGACATGCTCAAGTTTGCGCCGCCAACGGAGCACTACGAAACTCACGACCATCAGCTGCAGTAAGCGGCCGAGAATTGTAAGACCGTTGACACCACCATCACCGGATCCATCAGCCTGACTTAACCCCTCACAAATCGACGAGAGCGCGAGTACTCCGAACATCGGCAAGAGTACGGAGATATCGTTTCGCAGCAGACCTGCCGCGATCGCGAAGGGGTCCAGAGCGGGCTGTCCCCTCTCTCCGACCTCTGTTGTTTGTTGTTCTGAGCGCATGGGAAGTTTACTCATGCCTGGGTGGCATATACCGACGCCATCCTAAACCAAGCATGGGATGGGCTCAATCGAACAAAGGGGGAAAGGTGATGAGGCTTTAGAGGGATCGACCATAAACGTCCTCCTCCTATTCCTCATCCTTCTCCTTATCCTGCACCTGCACCGGTCTCCTCATTCTCATCGAGGCTACTCTCGATGAGTATCCCATGCAGTTTCTTGATGATGACGAGGAAGCCGGTGCAGGTGCAGGATTAAGAGAAGGATGAAGAGGAGGAACCTCGGCTTGATCAGGCTGGCCTATGCAAACCGGCCTATTGAAACCGCACTATTGGAACCAAGGCAGCTCAGTCTCAAGATTCTTAAGCACGTCTCGAAGTCCAACACCTGAGGGCGCGATGACCACGCCACCGTCAACCTGACGAGCTATCTTACCGAGCATCTGCTCCTGGTCCGATTCAGAGCCCGCCACCTTAACTTTCTTGACTCGATCCGCTCCCAGCAGTTCAAGGTCCTCTTCGAGGGTATCCTTCTCCTCTGCCAGGATGACAAGGCGATGGCCATTGATATTGACCAGAGCTGGCTTTTTACCTGTGTAAGGAACGAAGAAGTTATTCATACGTACCTCAAGGTTAATCACGCGGGTCCCGCATTTCAACTCAGAACCCTTCGATTTTCTACCACACTTTCTTGCCAGAGTGCCTCCATGCTTTATAGACGCCGCTCGCTAACGGGCCACCTACGATGGACTCCGCTAACTCCGCCGCACGACACAATTTATCAAGGTCCAGCGATGTCGAAACTCCTAGAGCACGGCATAAGTACGCGACATCCTCAGTCGCGACATTACCCGACGCGCCCGGCGTGAAGGGACACCCTCCAAGACCGCCGATCGAAGTTTCAAATATCGACACCCCTTCGCACAACCCGGCATACACATTCGTGACACCGAGTCCCCACGTGTTGTGTAGATGCAACGAAAGCGGAATTCCCAACGGGCGCAACAGCTGGATGCATGCCCGAACGGAATTAGGATGCGCGACACCAACCGTGTCAGCAAGACATATTTCAGCCAGCGACTCCCCCACTCTGCTCAACGCTGAGAGGTATCGCTCAACAAGGTTCGCGACGGCCTCAGCCCGCACCGCTCCCTCAAACCCACATCCGAACACGGTCGAAATCATTAAACCGTGGACACCCTTTTCGGCCCTATGAAACTCATCACACCACAGTGGAACGGAAGCGAGAGATTCATCAATTGAGGTGTTGGCGTTTGAGCGCAGAAACGTTTCGCTCGGTGAGGTATACAACCACCCCTTATTGCTCAAGACGCCGGTCGCCTCACCCCGTTGAAAGCCCTTGACGTTGAGATACAACGCGGTGAATGAAACTCCCGGTCGGGATGAGAGTCCCGCTACAACAGCCTCAGCATCAGCCATTGAGGGAACCTTGTCAGGGCGAACGAACGCGGCTACCTCAATCTCTGAGAGCCCCGCGTCGACGAGCGCCTCAATAAGTGAGAGCTTCTGTCGGGTTTCGAAAACTTTGGGAATGATTTGGAAGCCCTCGCGAGGGCCTACTTCTCGGATAACAACAGATGATGGAAGAGCTTGAGCTATCATCTACGATGTTCGGTGAGTGTGA
>JAULVA010000391.1:844-5028 GCA_032111275.1 Bdellovibrionota bacterium | reverse complement strand
CAGCAGGTGATGAAATCATACCTATCGAGCGTGACAAGTTCATCCGATCGGAAAAAGAGAGGATCGTACGAGGCGCATCGCATACCACGCTCAGCCATCAGCGGTTCGATGGAGAGGGACGGACCGCATCCGTAGTCGAGGCCCTCAGCACCCGGTGCGAGAAACGGAAGCATCGGAGAGATTAGATTCAGGAGATGCTCCCGGTATCCAGCGTCGGCAAGATCATTGTTATGCTTCCTGTAGTGGGCGAGCTCCTGCTGGTGATTCGCCCGCACCGCGGGGTCTTTGACAACGAGCGCGCATTCCTGACATCGAAAGAAACGCAATCCATCTCCGACCACGGTGCCAGGGCTATAGAGACGCCACGGAACGCCGTGTGACGCGGTATGATAGATCACGAGCCGATCCCCGTGACAGAGGGGGCATCGAAGGGAGGAGGAAGAGAGCGGAGAGGCGACCTGCGACACAGTAGTACCCAATCACAAAATCCTTCCACGCACGAGAGCGAAATAAGGTTAGCTGCGGCCAAAGAGAGCTGCGACCTCTCCCCCCTTTGGCAGGAGTACCATCTTGCCCTCAATGCCCCACGGCCGGCCCGCGATATCTGGACTGAGGTCCCGGGGACCGATGGAGGTGACAAGTTCACCCGAGAGGAGATCGCGCAGCTCACACCCTAATCGCTCCGCTATCGCGAGGGGAGCCATGAGATCCCACAGCCGCTGCTTTCCAACCAAGGACCCGCAGAGCTCTCCGATCGCCGTTCCTAAAAAGTCGTGAACTGAGGAGCCACTCGATATCCACGGAGGTTGTATCGCAAAGCCATTCGCCAACAGCCACGAGCGATCCGCTGAATTCGCAGATACTCGCGGAGCGGAGGTGAGCCTTTGCGCGAAACGCTCCGCCTCTCCCGTGACAAGGTTCTCGCGATACACCGCGGGGCCATCTGTCCAGAGCATGATCCCCGCGACGGGGATAGCCACAACCCCCGCGACCGGCCAGATCCCTCCACCGACGGCGCACGTGAGCGCCGCGGCGATACAGAACTCGCTTTTCCCCTCGACAAAATTCCTCGTGCCGTCGATCGGATCGATCACGACCTGACGCGGCGCGGACATAAAGGATGCATAGTAGTCATAGGCACCCTCCCGAGCTTCGATTGGAGAGTGCGACGCCTCCTCTTCGCCGAGGATCGGGGTGTCAGGGAGGGCTCCTCGAAGCGCCTTGATGAATCGCTCCTCGACCGCGGTATCGATCGCCGTGACGAATGTGCCATCACTCTTACGCGAAGGGTTGCGAGACTCCGCGGCAACCGCTTCGAGGATCATGGGCATCACCTCTCGCACGATGTGACGGGTGTGAGACACGAAGGTTGATTCTACACTGGGCACGCGGCTTCCCCTCAAGAACGGATCCAGGAATGCCCCATCGAGCGACAACCTCGATGCGGTAACATCCCCATAAGGAAGCGAGGCAAAACCTACCCGCAGCAGGGAGGGGTTTTGCCTCGTTTCCCTAGAGGCATGGTACCATACGAAGCGCTTTGCTCAAACGGATACCCGATGACCCAAAGGTCGAACTACTGCGTGATGGTGGAGGGCACTGGAACGACGACGCTACCCGGAAGGACAGATCCAAGAAGTATCGTAAACACCACATTAACCAGAAACGTGCCCAGGATGGTACCGACATAGAAAACCACCCGCTTCTCGGATGGAACATCGATCATCTTGCCGATGCCCTTCCACCCCCAATAGAGGGTCGCGATGCTGGCCAAAAATGCCACGAACATTCCGATAATCGGCACGATAACGGCCAAGCTTCCGACGAAACCAACCATGGACGCGTGCAGAAACCAACTGTAGGCCCGATCAAGGGTAACGCTCCCCCCAACAAACGAGGCGATCTTGGTCGCGATGAATGCGGCGATGAATCCGGCGACGCACGTAGAGATGACAGCGGTCACGAACTGGACGGCGAGACCTCCAACCCCTATCAGTGAGGCGAGACCCATCAAGACAGTTCCCACGGTACCCGCAAGAGCGCCAAGCACCGCCATCGGAACGGCATACACCTTAAAAAGGGTCCGAGCGTCTCGGGAATCCGAGGCGACCACATCCCAGCATCCAGTGGGATCCGTAATCACTGTTTTTACACGTTCGATCAGCGCGGTAAGTGAGGTGAGTGCGTTCGTCATGGGGGAACCGTAATCCGAATAGGTGCCCGTCGACAACTGCCTTTCTCATGCGCCCCGATCTGCCCTGCATGTCGTCACCATGTGATAGCGGTGGCGGAGAGCGCAGAGCGCTCCATTTATTTCGCATATCTAACTAGATAGGGATCATGAAGTCCTGCTGCAGAGATTACCCATCCTGCTTATTGACCCAACGAGAGGAAATCCCTCGGCCGGTCGGTGAGGACGATATCGACCCCCTGCGAGCACAGATACCTCCACGTTGTCGGCCTATCGGTCTCCGGCGACAGCGTCTTTACAACGACTCGGGCGCCCCCTGTATGTATCTTCGGCACCACGCTCGAAAGGTCCCACATATGATTTACCTGCACATAGGATGGAGCACTTTCGAGGAGGAGCTCAACGTCGGTCTCGGTATGAGCCCGAGCAAGTACGGCAACCCGTGGATAGTGTCGCCTCATAAAATCAAGAACCTCTTTGGTCTGGCACTGAACGACGACCCTCGATTCCGCCCCGACCGCATACACCTCCTCCATCACCCTTTTATAATCCCGTGGTGAATTCGACTTCACATCGAGCATAAGCCGACTCCCGCGTCGCTCCACCTCATGAAGCGCCGCCCGGAACCTCGGAATCTTCGAACCATCGGGGAATCGCCCCAGGGCGATCTCCTCTCGAGTCAGAGTCGCAATCGGCTTTCCCAGAAGGCTGGCTGGGCCTACGAAATTCTTCGCCGAGAGCCGCCTATCATGGAAGAGCACCAGGTCGTTATCCGCGGTCGATCGAATATCAATCTCGATAAATGGGAGGTCACCCGCGGCCCGGATCGCTTCAACGCTATTATCGAAGCTGCGCGAGCGGTCTCCCCGGTGGGCACTCGGAACGCAGCGCGACTGCGCGTGCGCTTGAAGCGTGATGACTATCATCAGTATGAGCTGTGCCCATCCAACAAGACCAGAAAGGCGCACGAAGAGCCGCGTTGAGCGATGAGCTTGTGTCATAGAGGTTATGTAGGGGCGCCGTTGCTCCCCTTATTGTACGCCGCGAGTACGCCACCTCCTAACGGTTTCGAAGCGCCCTCAGAGGCCCATCGCGGTCAGTTGGTTAGCTGCTAAAGGTGTGAGATACTTCCGGTGGTCCTATTATTGGAATCCGTTTAACGCACGTTGTTTCACCACTTTACTATGTCCACAGCTCGCTCAACCTCCTTCGACAAGTACGACGCGTACGCACGCTCAGTTCAATCGCCCCGTGAAGACGCCCGCTTTATGCGGCTCGTCTATCGGAATCTTAATCACGCTGAGCCGACAATTATGCGAGAGGACTTCTGTGGCACCTTCGCGCTGTGTTGCGAGTGGGTAAAACTCGATGACTCGAAGAGGGCGGTCGGCCTCGACATCGATCCGGAGCCCCTTGCCTATGGAGCTTCGAACTACCTCCCCGAACTCTCAGAGTCTGAGAAGAAACGGGTTAAAACGTTAGAGCGTGATGTTCTCGTCCGATATTCGGCAAAGTCCGATATCATCTGCGCCCTCAACTTCAGCTACTTCTGCTTTCACGAGCGAGCGACCCTTCTCCGGTACTTCAAGGCGTGCCGTCAATCTCTCCGTCCCGAAGGTCTATGTATCGTTGACGCGTTCGGGGGCCCTCAAACGGGAGAACCCTCCACGGATAGAAAGCGACTACCCGGGCTCACCTACTTCTTTGAGCAAGAAAACTTCGACCCAATTAACAACCGGACTCGGTTCAGTATTCACTTCACGCCTAAAGATGGTCGGTCGCGCAAACGAGCGTTCACGTACGATTGGCGGATGTGGAGCATCCCGGAGATACGGGACGTTATGCTCGACGCTGGGTTCAAGGATGTTGAGGTCTATTGGGAGGGAACCGCCCGCGACGGTCGTGGCAGCGGTCGCTTCAACCGAAAGGACAAGGGAGAGCCCTGCAAGGTGTGGGTCGCCTACGTTGTAGGACGGGTCTGATTCCACTCACA
>JAULVA010000391.1:0-834 GCA_032111275.1 Bdellovibrionota bacterium | reverse complement strand
CACACGCAGCCCTCATGGCGAGTCCTCACATCGTGGTTACCCGCATGGGGTCGTTTCAGCGTGGTTTCGTTTCACCCAACGTCGCGGCGACCTTTGAGGGATTAAACTCTACGCCTCCGAAATAGCGAGCCACCGCCCCATCCGGCCCGACGATAAAGATAGCGGAGCTATGCTCAAGCTCCTTATCGGCGAATCGCACGCGAAACCCGAGCGCGTCGTTCATCACGGAGATCACCTCGGGCTTCGCCGTCAAAAAGCGAACCGCCCCCGCCGACACCGGCTGTTTATCGATGCGACTAACGGTCTTGTCACGCTTCTCCGCGGCGTCACCGGTGGTGTCGTCTGGATTGAAACTATACATCACAACCGAGTACTCATCCCCCAACGTGAGCGGCAGATGATTTATAAGATCAACCACACCAGAGACCGTCATACCACAGAGGCGGGGGCATCGGTAGAAAATCGGAACGAGTATAAAGGGTCGGCCCGGGACGGTGAGCTCCTTGAGCGGGGCGGTGTTTCCGGCGCTGTCAATAAAGGGAAGGGCGAGATCGACATGGGCTCCCGGCTTGGTGAAGATACCCATCCGAGGCTCTCGGATATCTGCCATCGCGGCTCCGAAAGAGAGCGTCCACAGCGCGACGAGCGCCCCACAACACAGCGCGACAAGCGCCCCACCACAGCGATCGGCTACGAACACGGCTTGCCCTGAATCATACGATTATTATCGACAGCTCCAGGATCCACACGCGCATTTCTCAGTAAAAGTTGGACTTTTTCGGTATAACCATATCTGGAAGCAGCACGAATAGATTCATTATCTTGAGCAGAAGG
>JAULVA010000390.1:2174-8346 GCA_032111275.1 Bdellovibrionota bacterium | reverse complement strand
GAATTGAGGGTCCGCTCGCAGATGCAATTAATAGCGAGGATGATCGAGGAGGCTTTCACGCCAAGGATATCAACCGCAGCGTACAGCTCCGGCTGTTTGATAGGTCCGTCGAGTTTTGGAATCTGAGCCGCGCTTAGAAGGCTTCGAGTCGGTAGCCCTGGACCAGCAAGGAGTCGGACAAACTCGGCCGGGGCGATAAGGTCGTTCCAGCACGCTCGCACCAGGTGTGGAAGATTGGACGGTATCCTCGCGGTGGATGCCACGATTGCGCTCGCATGGCTCCAGCTCTCGTCCTCTACGTCGTGACCTCTTTCCATGGTTATACGGCTTTCCTGTCGTTACGTCTGAGAATGCAAGCGGCACTTCTTGGAACTCTCTTGAGCCAAAAGTGCGTATCGCGCTGACTTCGTGGAAATTGGCTTTGCGAGGGTGCAAGGGCTCAAAATGGCTCTAATAAACTGAAGATATGAGAGATAGTGGACTGGGTCCGCCTCGGTCTGGTGGCGGGGAGCTACCGTTCGTTCTGGACCTAGGTGGCTTGAGGGGAGAGCTGGGGGCTGCGACGCGCTAGGCTTGCGCCGGAGTGGCCTCGTCCGGGGAGGTTCTCGCCAGGCTATGCTCAGCCGCGGAGCGATTCCTCGTTACGAGGTAGGCGATCCCGATGCTGAGGGTATAGAGCAGGGTGAGGGGAACGGCGAGAAGGAATTGGCTGAACACATCCGGCGGAGTGATCACTGCCGCAAGGAAGAAGATGCCGACCAAGGCGTGTCGGAAAAAACGAATAAGGGTGGTGTGATCGAGAACTCCCAATCGAGTCAGGAAATACGTTATCAAAGGCAGCTCAAAGACCGCGCCGAAACCGACAACGGTTGTGAGGGTCATGGAGATCTGATCGCCGATGCGGATCGTTGGCGTTACCCCAATAGAGACGAACTCATCACGAAAAAACGCGAAGCTCAGGGGGATGACCGAGATGTAGCAAAATATCGCGCCTCCAAGAAAAAGCGCGGTGCTGAGAACTACAAACGGTAGCACGAGTCGCCGCTCCCGCGTGTAGAGACCTGGCGAGATGAAGAGCCAGAGTTGATAAAAGAGGGCGGGTGACATGAGAAAGGCGCCTGCAACGACGGAGACCTTAAGTTTCAGCACCCACGCCTCGGCGGGTGATGTCCCGATCAGAGGACTATTCGGAAACGCCTTAAAAAACGGGGCGCACAATATCGAAAAGATCTCGCCCGCGTAGCAGTAGCACCCTATGGCGCCGATGGTTACGAGCGCGAACGAGATGACGAGTCGCTTACGGAGCTCCCTGAGGTGCTCCATGAGGTGCATCTTGTTCTGCGTCGGATCGTATTCCTTCATGCGTTCTCAACGTCCGTGGTGGATCTTGGGGTTGGCTCTTCCGTTGAGAGAGAGACCTGGCGGGGGGTAGGTTCCGAGACCGAAGGCCGTGAGGATGTGCTTACCGCGCCTGGTGGGGGAGCGAGGACCTCAGCTTTGAGTGCCCGTAAGCTCTGGATCTCGCCATCGATAGCTGCGCGAATGTCTTGTCCCGGTGGATAGACCGAGTTGTAGAATTCCCGTCGCAGCGAGTCGGACGTTCGTTTGACCTGGCCGGTGAGCTTGCCCAAGCTTCTCGCGAGCACAGGCAGCTGCTCCGGCCCGAAGAGAACGAGCGCTACAAGGAAGATAACGGTGATTTCTGTTATGCTAACACCCACGGAGCGACATACCGATAAAAGGCTACAACGTGAGTAATAATGGCAGGATAGAGCCCTGTGGCGCAACTGCACCTACTCGAAAACTACGGGAATCGAAGATTCCCGGGCCTGAAAACTATGGAACTTCCCAAGACCTTGATCATTATCGGTTTTAGTATCGTTCTCCTCGGTGTCGTGGTGTGGGCCGCGCAGAGGATTCCCTGGATCTTCTCATGGTTCGGCCATCACTCCTCGCTCAATTCTTCCATGAGTCCCTCCACTATGGTACCTCTGTCTGGGCACTTCGTAGAGCGATAGGTAGGCATGTACAACCCTGGATTACACTTTCATTTCATCGGTATCGGCGGTTCGGGGATGTCAGGGTTGGCTGAGATCCTCCTTACGTCTGGCTTCAAGGTATCCGGGTCCGATGTGAAGGCCTCCGATATATCCCGGCGCCTTGAGCAGCTCGGGGCTCAGGTGTGTATCGGTCACGCCGCGTCCAACATTCCGCAATCCGCCTCGCTTGTTGTCTACTCATCCGCGATTACCGGTACCAATCCAGAGATCCGAGAGGCCAAGAAGCGCAAGCTTCCGATCGTTCGCCGCGCCGAGGTGCTTGCTGAGTTAATGCGTCTCAAGTACGGGGTCGGTGTCGCCGGCTCTCACGGCAAGACGACAACAACCAGCATGTGTAGCGTTATCCTCGATGCCGCGCATCTCGACCCCACGGTTGTCATCGGTGGACAGGTAAAGGCGCTCGGCACTGGTGGGCGGCTCGGCAAGGGTGATTTCCTCGTCGCCGAGACCGATGAGAGTGATCGCAGCTTCCTTCTTCTCAAGCCGACCGTCGCGATCGTGACGAACATCGATGATGAGCACATGAACGCGTACCGCTCGCGGAAGGATCTTGAGGAGTCCTTCAACCGCTTCGTGCAATCCGTACCCTTCTATGGGCTCGCCATCTTGTGTGTGGACGATCCGGTCGTGCGGCAGATCGCGTCGCGTTTGAAGCGTCGTATTCTTACCTACGGATTCTCGCCTGACGCCGATCTTCAAGCGGTCAACATAGAGGCAACACCGCACGGAATGTACTTCGATGTGATTCGAAAGGGTGAGCAGCTTGGGCGATTCTCGCTGCCGATGTGGGGACGCCACTTGGTGCAAAACTCCCTCGCCGCGATCGGTGTGGGACTTGAGTTTAATGTGGATGTCGACACCATTCGAAGCGCGCTCTCGACCTTTGGCGGGGTAAAGCGCCGGCTTGAAGTTGTTGGCGAGGCCTCTGGTGTTACGGTCATGACCGATTATGGTCACCATCCAACCGAGATTCGCGCCACGTTGCGCGCGATTCGCGAGTGTCGAGCCTCGGAGGGCGGCCGGGTCTTTACGTTATTTCAGCCACACCGCTATTCGCGCACCCAGCAGAGTTGGAATGAGTTCCTCTCCGTATTCGGTGAAACCGATCACCTGGTCATCACCGATATCTACGCCGCAAGTGAAAAGCCTATCGAAGGCATCACGAGTGAGGCGTTCTTCGAGGCGGTGGTCCACCCGTCGAAAGAGTTTGTGCCCAACGTAGAGGATAGCGTTGCCGCGCTTATTCCGCAGCTCCGTCCAGGTGATCTCTTACTCTGTCTCGGCGCTGGCTCTGTTGGTTCGATGCCTGAGAAGTTCCTCGCCGCGTTACAAGAGGGGCCACTTCCTCTCGCTGCTGTCGACGAGGCGGTCGCGCTCGTCGCTGGGATGGGATTGTAGTCGAGACAAGCGTAATGTCTTCACCGTGCGTTCCACTGACGCTCTCTCCCTTTAACGACCGACTCATCCCGGTTATCCAATCCTGCGTAGCGGCCCCTCTGAGGGAGAATGTGCCAGGCTCGTCGCTCACGACCTTCGCGATAGGGGGCTCGATTCGGGTGGTGGTCACCGTCGACGATGGTGAGGAGTTGGCCAAGGTGGTGGCGCTCCTCTCAGGTGAGGGGCAGGATTACAGGGTTATCGGTAACGGGAGTAACGTACTGTTCGGTGACGCGCCGGTGCCTCTGTGGGTTATAAAGCTAGGTCCAGGATTTCGACGAGTACGTGTCCTCTCTTCAGGGGAGATTGAGGTAGGGGGAGCGGTTTCCCTCATGAGCTTCGCGCGCAAGGTCTCTGACGATGGATTGGCGGGCTTAGAGTTCGCGGCTGGTATTCCAGCGACCGTTGGTGGCGCCGTATTCATGAACGCCGGCGCGCACGGGAGCGAGATCGGTTCACGGGTGGTTGAGGTTCGAGCCGTTCTCGCCGATGGCTCCAGCGTTGTGTGGGGGCGGGATGAGCTTCCATGGCGGTACCGTCACTCCGGAATCCCTACCGGCTCCGTTGTCACCTCGATTGTGCTCTCGCTGGTTGAGGGTGATAGGAACGCAATCTCCGAGCGATGCGCCCACAACCTCGCGGAGCGCCGGGCCCGACAGCCGTTGTCGCTACCATCCGCCGGATCGGTGTTCAAAAATCCCTCCATCGAGCGTCCCGCAGGGATGGTGCTTGAGCTGCTTGGAATGAAGGGGCGCGCGATCGGTGGCGCGATGATCTCTGAATTGCACGCCAACTGGATCGTGAATCCTAAGCGCGAGGCTTCAGCTCATGATGTTGTCGCGCTCATTGAGCTCTGCAAGGAGAGGGCACTCACTGAGATGGCGCTCGTGCTTGAGCCGGAGGTTCGGTTGTGGACCGGCGCATAGCGGGCGTTTGTGGCACTAGGCACGAAAATACCCTCTCGGCATAAACCCCGCTGCACTCTATACTGTTGTTATGCGAGTGCTCTTCACCTCTCTTATAACGTCCAGCGTCGTCCTCATTCACGTTCTCGACAATCCTGGTCGGATCTCGAACGGCCTTGAAGCCGCCAAGGCACGGGCTATCTCCCTCTTAAACACCAAGGAGGTGAGGATAGAAGGGCTTCATACGATCGCTCGCGCTGAGATCGAGCGGGTGCTTCCCCTTACTCGCTCGGTTGGATGGTGGATGTTTAATGAAACGAGCATTAAGGCTCGTATCGGGGAGAATCCCTGGGTTAAGACCGTCGAGATGTCATCGTGCGAGGGTGAGATCCTCCCCAAGTTCGGGTGTTTCGTGCTCTCGATCGAGGAGCGAAAGCCTCGGTTCATGGCTCTCGTGGACAATGAGCGATGGATTATCGGCGCAGATGGATCGCTCATCATTCCGGCTAACGGCAACGCTCCCGGGATGACGGACGAGACTTTGCGTGCGCTCGTGCCCTTGTATGGGCTCGCCTCCCGGGTCGCGACCCCGGAAAAATCTCAAGCTCAGCTCGATCTGGCGCAACGGGCGATTACCGTTCTTGAGCGCTCGGTGGAGCTTTCGGTTGAGTCGATAACGTTTGAAGGGAAGGGGGATATCTCGGTTGATTTCGATAAGCTCCCGTTCCCGGTGGTGTTCGGTTCCTCGATATCCGACTCCTCAGCTGTGATTGAGGACCAGGGGCGTCGCTTAAAAGCGCTCCTTACACAGTTGAAGGATCGTATCCCGGAGATTGAAAAGGTGGATCTCGCGTTTTCAAAGGTGGGGATTGTGAAGTTTAAGGCTCCCCCACCCGAAGAAAAATGATTAGCGATTCTAGCTTGAAACTATTCCAGTTTTAAGTTACTTAAATTCAGCTGAGGCCTCTTCAAACTCCGTTACGTTGTTTGGTCCTCGTACGAAAAGCTGAGTCAGCTAGGTTATGTAACCTTTATTTTTTAGAGCGGTCCCATGCCAACCCCTTCCTCTCTAATCGCAGGTCTCGACATCGGGACGTCCAGCATCAAGGTCGTTGTAGGAGAGCGCAGGGCGGACGGTCGGATAGACGTTATCGGTGTGGGAACGAGCCCCTCGCGCGGTCTGCGCAAGGGCGTGGTGGTCAACATCGAGGGGACCGTAAACGCGATCAGCAAAGCCGTGGCCCAGGCAGAGACGATGGCGGGGTGCGAGATTAGCACCGTGTACGCGACGATCTCTGGAAGCCATCTCCGCTCACAAAACAGCCACGGCGTCGTTGGTGTCAAAGCCAAAGAGGTTTCGGCGCTCGACATTGAGCGGGTCGTTGAGGCTGCTAAAGCTGTAGCCGTCCCGATGGATCGAGAGATCCTCCACGTTATTCCCCAAGAGTTCGTCATCGATGAGCAGGATGGCGTTAAGGATCCGATAGGTATCTCGGGCGTGCGGCTTGAGGCTCGTGTTCACATCATTACGGGTGCCATCGCGAGCGCGCAAAATATCGTAAAATGCGCCAACCGGTGTGGTCTCGCCGTTCAAGATATCGTGGCGGCGCCCCTTGCGTCCGCTCGCGCGGTACTCTCCGAGGAGGAGCAGGAGCTGGGCGCGTGCTTGCTCGATATCGGTGGTGGAACGTGCAGCATCTCTGTGTTTCACGGCGGGGCGGTTAAGTTTACGACCGTGTTGGCTGTAGGTGGAAACCACATCACGAACGA
>JAULVA010000390.1:0-2164 GCA_032111275.1 Bdellovibrionota bacterium | reverse complement strand
GAACGACATCGCGGCTGGACTTCGCACCCCACTCGCGGCCGCCGAGAAGATCAAATGTGAGTACGGATCCGCCGTAACGGCGGGCGTTCGTAAGGACGACACCCTTGAAGTTCCGTCGACCGGCGGTCGAGCTGCTCGCGTTCTCTCGAAATTCGTGCTCTCGGAGATTATCGAGCCTCGGGTGTCTGAGATGTTCGCGCTGATCCAGCGAGAGCTGCAGAAGTCCGGGTGCCTCGACATGCTCACGAGCGGTTTTGTTATTACTGGTGGTAGCGCGAATCTTCCGGGAATCGCTCAAGTTGCCGAGCATGTATTCAATCTCCCGGTTCGTGTTGCTTCGCCTGAGGGCGTTGGTGGGTTGACTGACCTTGTCAAGGGCCCTGAGTCGGCGGCCGCCGTTGGACTCGTTTTGCATGGGGCCGCTCATACAGGAACCGCTCGAGCCGTCTCCGGAAGGGGACCCGTCTCTCGAACGGTGCGCCGAGTGGTTGGTTGGTTTACGGAGCATTTTTAGGTGGAATTTTAGGGTGCTTCCCGTGGTCCTTCTGGGGTTTAGCAGGTATCCTCCTGAAGAGATAACGGCGCGTCGCTCGAACACGTTTCGAGGAATGCGGGCTGCCCTGAAAAACCGTTTCTAAAGAATGAAAACACGTTTGGTAAGTCTTTACTTTTCGTGTCAATGGGGAATAATGGGTCGGCTTGCGTTGAGATTCGAGGAGCAGCGTGGCGGACTGGGAGCAGATCGATTTTGATTTTCAAGGTAGTGCAGAGGGGAAAGGCATGAACGATATAACCGGCAACAACAATGCAGTGATCAAGGTTTTCGGAATCGGTGGCGGCGGATTGAACGCTGTCAACAACATGATCCGAAGTGGCCTCACTGGTGTAGAGTTCTACGCCGCCAACACAGATTCTCAGGCTCTTGCTTCGTCCCTTCCGAAGAACAAGATCCGCCTTGGCGACGATATTACAAAAGGTCTTGGTGCTGGAGCTGATCCAGAGGTTGGTCGCGCTGCCGCTCGTGAGAGCGTTGAGGCTATCCGCGAGGCGCTGAACGGCGCTGACATGGTGTTCATCACCGCTGGAATGGGTGGTGGAACTGGAACGTACGGCGCGGCGGTTGTCGCTGAGGTAGCAAAGAGCCTCGGATGTCTTACCGTAGGTGTTGTGACAAAGCCTTTCCTCTTCGAAGGAAAGCGACGTATGCGCAACGCTGACCGTGGTATCGAGGAGCTTCGCAAGCACGCTGACACGCTCATCACGATCCCAAATCAACGACTCCTTTCTATCGCTGGTCGTAACACATCGCTCCTCGACACCTTCCGCAAGGCTGACGATGTTCTCTACCAGGCAGTTAAGGGAATCAGCGACCTCATCATCTGTGAGGGACTTGTTAACGTAGACTTCGCCGACGTTCGCGCCGTTATGTCCGAGATGGGCATGGCGATGATGGGAACAGGCGAGGCGAGCGGGGACAATCGCGCTGTAGAGGCAGCTGAGAAAGCTATTTCAAGCCCACTCCTTGAGGACATCTCTATCCACGGTGCTCGTGGAGTTCTCATCAACGTTACAGCTTCCCCTGACGTTACCCTTCAAGAGGTTAACGAGGCAGCTGAGCTTATTCACTCAGAGGCACACGAGGACGCGAACATCATCTGGGGAATGGTTATCGACCCGAACACAGAGGATAAAGTTCGTGTTACCGTTATCGCGACCGGTTTCGGCAGCGATTCAGTAGCTGACGATTCGACCGTGACGGTTACCTCAGTTGCTCATCAGATGGCCGCTCAACAGCAAGGTCTTAAGACTCAGAGCATGGATATCCCAGCGTTCGCTCGCAAGCAGCTCGGTACACACGCCGGCGCGTCAGAGGTTATCAAGCTTAAGAAGCTCTCCGTTCTCTCGACATCAGAGGACGAGGAGAAGTTTGAGATCCCAACATTCCTTCGCAAGCAGGCTGACTAGTTTGCTTGTGGCGGCGTAGGTCGCCGAGGATAAGAAAAGCCCCCGAACGCACTCCTTCTTAGACAGAACGAGTGCATTCGGGGGGGGGTGTGACCCTTCTGTCCGTGTATCGACCCGCTTGAGGTGATTCGGTATGCGGAGGGCCACGTATGGGAAGGGGCTCCACACGCGTAGCGACACGCGCGTTGAGCCCCTTTGA
>JAULVA010000389.1:548-2768 GCA_032111275.1 Bdellovibrionota bacterium | reverse complement strand
ACGGTTGCGACCTGTTTCGTAAGCGACGCCTGTATCGTGCTAATGGTGTACGCGCGGACGAGGTAGGTGCAAAGGATACCAATTAGGACAGCTCCAACGGCGATTCGTATGTACTTGGCGGTGCCGATGAAAGCTCTTAAGAATTCACCAAACTTCGGAGTGAAAGAGAACTCCCGACTACGGAAATTCGAGAGAGGAGCTAGTTCAGACTCATCGGCGGCAAAGGGGGCTCCAAGGGCCGAAAGGCCACCGGTCGCACCGTCGCTCTTGATAAAATCCCGCATCTGAATCCCTTGAATCGGTCTACCGAAGAGTTGTTGAAGGTTGGAACCTTTAACTTCTCGGCCTAAGAGGTAGACGTTTTCGACACGAGTTCCGTACCGTCGTTCGGTAGCGGCCAGCATCAGCTTGAGCGCGGTGAATACCGCTTTGAGGGGGTGGTCGTTCTCTTTTGGGGCTGCCCCAACGAGTTTCGACGCGTAGAGTACACGTTCAACCCGCACCTCTCCGTTAATAAAGACCGCCATCGAGAACTCATCTCCGCGATTGAATACAACAGCTGAGTTCGATGAAAAGAAATCCCGGCCCAGATGATAGACACTTCCGAGGGCGCTCGAGGGCACGGTCATGATATTCGGTTCGATACCAGCGGCTTTGCAGAGGTAGAGGATATTCTTGACGAATGCGCGCGGCATGAGTCCGACATGCACGTCGAAGGCGGTTACGGTTTGTCCCTTCACGTCGAGCGCAGCACCCCCCTGAGACATCGGGCCAAGGGGGGCGTACTGCACGAGAAAGTCGTCCAGCTCAAACGGGACGACATCTTGAACCTCAAGGTCAACTATGCGGTCGAGATTTCGGGCGTCTCCAAAGGGAAGATTGAGGTTCAGAGCAAGATGATCGTGGGGAGGAATGATGACGCTGACGGCTGTCCATTCATCGAAGGTTTGAAGGGTAGCTCGGAGAGTGGCAAGAGATTCGCGGGCGATGTCGTACAGGGGGTCGGTCGTCGTTCCATTCTCCGACACTTCTCCCTCGCGCATACCTGGCTCTTGTGTATCGCTTGCAGGCTCCCCTCCTTTGGAGGACGGGGCGCCGCGTACGGCGTTCCCTATCGATTCAAAGAGGGACGAGAGGTCTCGTTTGCACAGCTCGGCTCGCTCGGACAGGATCGGCAGGGACGCTTGTTTCGCCGCGACCACCTCAACCTGATTACCCTCCACTGTGGAGAGGGAAAAATCACAAGGCTGGGCGCTTAAGTCTATCGAGAGGATCCACTGCATAGGCGGAAATTACCTGGTATGAGCATGAAGGAGCAAGACCACATTCTACCTGCCAAAAAGGGAGTTCCAAAAGCCCGATTGTCTATTCCCCCGTTTGGTCCCCGTTGTGGCGGTGCCAGGGAGGTCTGAACCTCCTCCGCCGTGTTCGGCGCAGTGGGCCGATGGCTGAGTCCCTTTGACGAACGCCTCGGAGATCACCAGATCCCGCGGGCACTGATGTGTGGCTATCTGTCCGGTTCGGACATCAACGTTAGTGAAAACAACACCTGGAGGAGGCGAAAAGTCACCAAGGGGCAGGAACGGGGAGCTGCACTTCATAAAATCCCCCCAGATCGGAGCGGCGGCGACCCCTCCCGTGATGTTGATGGGGGTGTTGTCGTCGAACCCGATCCACACTCCCGAGACAAGGGTAGGGGTGTATCCAACAAACCACGCATCTCGAGCGTTGTCGGAGGTTCCCGTTTTGCCAGCGGCCGGTCGGGTAAACCCACTTGACCGAGCTTTGGTGCCGGTTCCTCTATCGAGCACCCCTCGGAGGATAGTGGTGAGTACGAAGGCGGCGTCCTCGTCGGCTACCCGTTCCTCCACAATGTCAGACATAGCGAGGCGATCGCCCGAGCCATCAACGGCCGCTGTAAAGAGCCGGGGTTGGATGTAGATGCCGCCGTTCGCCAGCGCGCCATACGCCGCCGTTAGTCGGAGTAAATTTGAGTCAAGGGCGCCAAGAGCCAGGGAGGGGACCTCTTGCACGTTTGGCGCTATCTTAAAAGCTGAGAGGGTCCTCTTAAGTTTAGAGAGACCAATTCGCTCAGCAATGTAGAGCGCCGGCATGTTAAGAGAGTTTTCAAGGGCGTAGCGTAGCGTGACATCACCGCGGAATTCGTGGTCGTAGTTCTCGGGACTCCACGCCACGCGATTATTCACCTGAAACGCCATT
>JAULVA010000389.1:0-538 GCA_032111275.1 Bdellovibrionota bacterium | reverse complement strand
CTGTGGCGGTTTTGTAAGAATTAAGCGAGCTATCGAGAGCCGTGAGGTACAGGAAAGGTTTTACCGTAGAACCGATCTGCCGAATCGCGAGATTTACTCGGTTAAACTGACTTTCCGCGAAGTCTCGACCGCCTACCCAGCTTCGTACCAGTCCCGAGTACGGCTCGATAGCCACGAGAGCCGCTTGGAGTTGCTTATCGCCCCTTTTTAGCTTCGGATTCGCGGCCTCTATCGCCGCGATTCCTCGCTCGATCGCCCCCTCGGCGCATCGTTGCATTCCGAGGTCGAGCCCCGTGTAGACGGCGAGGCCGGTGGATGGGGCGTTCTCTATGTCTATGGTTTGCGAGAGCTCGGCCTCGAGGGTTGATGTGAAGAACTGAGCGATCCGTCGGTGCTCTTGTTGCTGCGCGATTCTCAGAGGTCGGTTAACCGCGGCGGAGTACTCTGCCGCCGAAATGTATCCCAGATCTCTCATCTTTCCGAGAACTGTATCCCTCCGCTCTTTCGCCCGCTCAGGGTGTTTTCTCGGATTGTAGTA
>JAULVA010000388.1:2046-3136 GCA_032111275.1 Bdellovibrionota bacterium | reverse complement strand
TCACCTACAGCGCCACTCCTCTTCGGATTCTACACACTGCTCGCGCAAGTTATCGGCGCTGGAGTTACGGTGCTCGCGTGGGAGTCAACGGGCAGCTTGGCCGTAGCTCTTACCTGCGCAACCGTCTCGACGGTCGTTGTCTCTCACTTCCTCGAGCTCTCAACGCCGTGGAAGGTGTTAAACGGAATCCTCCCTCTCGCACTCGCGACATCCCTCGCCGTTACCCTGCCCGCATGGGTTTTCATGATCCCTCTCCTCACCCTCTGCGCAATCCACGCGCCGGCCTTGTGGACGCGAGTGCCCTACTATCCAACGAGCCGCGCGGCCTATCCCCTGATCCTCGCCGAGCTCCCGCCCGATAGGCCCTTCACCTTTATCGATATCGGCTGCGGCATGGGGGACCTGCTGATATTTTTAAGAAAGCACCGACCACACGGACACTTCTACGGGGTAGAGATCGGACTCGTGCCCCTCCTCGTTTCAAAGATGAAGGCTCTGCTTCACGGCGGTGGAAAAGTTACCGTTACCTTTCAGAGCGTGCATAAAACCCCTCTCCACGATTTCGATTACGTCTACGCCTTCCTCTCACCCGCGGCGATGACGCAGGTGTGGAATCAGGCGTATCGGGAGATGAAGCCGGAGAGCACCTTCATCACCAACTCCTTCAAGGTGCCCGAAGCGCCGTCGTATCAGGTGAACATCAAGGACCACCGGCAAGGGGTGTTGTTTGTGCATCGGATGGGGGAGCAGGTCGTTGCAACGCAGGCACGAACCGGAGGGCCTGTCTCCTGACAGGCCGGGTATGTTCGGAATTATCGAATTGGATTGCGATAGATGACGCGACCCGAAACGGCGGCCGCGATCCCGGCCCACCCGGAGGGCCTGTCTCCTGACAGGCCGGGTATGTCCAAATATATCAGATTGGATCGCGATGGATAACGCTAAACGGAACGACAATCGCGATTACGCCCCACCCGGAGGGCCTGTCTCCTGACAGGCCGGGTATGTCCAAATATATCAGATTGGATCGCGATGGATAACGCTAAACGGAACGACAATCGCGATTACGCCCCACCCGGAGGGCCTGTCT
>JAULVA010000388.1:617-2036 GCA_032111275.1 Bdellovibrionota bacterium | reverse complement strand
GCAAACCAAAACGGCGACCGCGATCCCGGCCCGTCGGGAGACGGGCCCTCCCCCCTTACGCCCCCGAAGCCTTTGCCGCTCGCGCTGAGCTACCAACGGACTCCGACGACTTTCCGCCCTCAAGCATCAGCACAACGGCCGATACGATGAAGATCGTCGAGTAGGAGCCGAGCAGGATTCCCGCACAGAGGTAGAGGCTTAGATCCTTGATATCTCCATCGGCGAAGATGTACAGCGCCAAGGCGGAGAAGAAGGTTAAGAGATGGGTAATCACCGTTCGGGAGAGTGTGAAGTTAAGCGCCTCGTTGACTACATCAACAAGCTTGGCACCCTTCTTCTTGCTCCGTTGCTCACGCACTCGGTCGAACACCACAACGGTATCGTTTACCGAATAACCGATAATGGTGAGCGCGCCCGCGAGGGTGGCCATGCCGATGATGTGTCCTGAGATGAGGTAAATGCCGGTCGCGATCACGACGTCGTGCACGAGGGCCACGATCGTTCCAACACCTACCGCGAACTCGAATCGGATCGCGATGTAGATAAGCATACCGACGATGCCAAGCCCTACAGCCCACAGAGCGCTCGTTCGTAGCTCACGACCGACGGTCGGACCGACGTAGTCGGTTTTCTGAACGGTGAAGACATCACCGAAAGCCGCTTTAAGAGCGCTTTCGACCTTACCTCGAACCGCGTCAGCGTCACCCGCTTCACCGAGTCGAATGGAGTACTCGTTTTTCGCGCCCTGGAAGGCTTGAACCCGAGCTCCCTCAATATTCTGAGCGGCGAGTCCGCTACGAATCTTCTCACTATGGAAATCGCCGTTGAACGAAACGAGGAACTCGTGACCACCGAGGAAATCGGTGCCGTACTTCTCATTTCCCGTCTGGACAAAGATGTAGACAGACGCAGCGAATGCGACGAGCGAAAGGAGCATGCACACAAAGCGCTTGCTCATGAAATCGATCTTCGCCTTGGTTGAAATCAACTCTCTCATACCTAGTTCCCCTTCCCTTAGATCGACAATCCCTGTTTACCCTTCAGCTCGAAGTAATCGAAGAAGAGGCGAGCGACAAACACCGCGCAGAAGACGGTAGTAATCACGCCGATCGACAGCGTGACTGCGAATCCTCGAATCGCCCCTGTTCCAAAGTAGTAGAGAAGCACTCCAGCGAGCAGCGTCGTTACGTTCGCGTCAAAGATTGCGCTAAAGGCCTTATCGAAACCGCTTGAAACCGCGACATCACGCCCCGCGCCGTTACGGATCTCATCTCGGATACGCTCGAAGATAATAACGTTGGAGTCCACCGCCATACCGATCGTCAGTGCTAGACCCGCAAGACCGGGCAAGGTAAGGGTGGCTCCGAAGAACGAGAGGCACGCCATCATGATGATCGCGTTCAGGATCAAGGTCACAAC
>JAULVA010000388.1:0-607 GCA_032111275.1 Bdellovibrionota bacterium | reverse complement strand
ACTTGGCGTAGTACACCATCATAAAGAGTG
Organism: Bdellovibrionota bacterium; assembly: GCA_032111275.1. Classification (GTDB taxonomy): domain Bacteria; phylum Bdellovibrionota_C; class UBA2361; order UBA2361; family OMII01; genus OMII01. Next base: position 577 of record JAULVA010000388.1, on the reverse strand, counting down.
AGATTGAGACGAAGCCGATAGCCATCGCGACAATGCCCTTCTTCACCGATTCAAGACCGAGTGTCGGACCGACGGTACGCTCCTCAAGAACGGTCAACGGAGCTGGAAGCGCACCCGCCTTGAGAACGACCTTCAGCTGACGAGCCTCATCCATGGTGAAGCCGCCCGAGATGCTCGCCTGTCCCCCCGTAATCGCGTCCCGAATAACGGGAGCGGAGTACACGATGCCATCCAAAACGATAGCGAGTTGACGACCAACGTTCTCAGAGGTGATACGAGCGAAGGTTTGCTGACCAAGGGATGAGAGACGGAGGGATACCTCAACCTGACCTTGTTGGTCGAAATCGACCCGCGCGTCCGAGACCGCGTCTCCGGTCATGAGCGCCTGGTCCTCAACGATGAGCGGCTGACCCTCTTTGTTCTTGAGGGTCATAGTGCCGACGCCCTGTGCGGTGCCTGGACCCGGAACGAGCCGAAACTCAAGCTTCGCGACCGATCCAACAACCTTCTTTACCGCGTTGATATCGGAAACACCGGGCATCTGAAGGATAATGCGATCCTCACCCGATCGTTGAAT
>JAULVA010000387.1:0-6092 GCA_032111275.1 Bdellovibrionota bacterium | reverse complement strand
AGGCCCTACCGATACACAGACGCACCTCTCATCCCAGCGCATCGGTTCACCTCACGGTAGGGCCCGATTCGTGGCGGACCGTACGGTACGTAGAGCTATCAACGCTTCATCGATAGGGCCCGCGAGGACGCGGGCCCTACCCTACACCTCCCATTCCATCGGCTCTTCGCTTCAGCGTTGTTCAGGCGCTGGAGGAACGGGCTGACCCTGCTCGGTCGGAGCGCGGGCTCCCGGTTGGGTAATCGGACGTGGTTCTCGACCACGAGCAATAAAGTAAATCAACGCTATCACCGCGAGGAGCGCGAGCACTCCCACGACGTTCGAAAGGTTGGAACGCTCTGCGGTCGTTCCTGCTGGTGTTACGGTTGCCATAGAAGCCTCCATCAAGCTTTTAAGGAAGGGTACGGAGGAATGAGAGGAGCTCCCATGACCGGCACCAGGCCGTATTATGTGAGGCGACAAACATCTCGTGTCGGTTTTCGCCGGCACGTTCATCTCCTGTGAATCGACTGACGGCGAACGCCCTTCACTTATTTTTTTGCCCCGTAGCCGCCAACGACCGAAGCGATCTCGGCAAGCACGTCAGAAGAGAGCGTCACACGCGTAGACGCGAGGTTCTCCCGGAGCTGCTCAACGGTACTCGCGCCAAGAATCACCGAACTGACGTCCCGGTTTCGGAGGATCCAGGCGATTGAGAGCTGAGACAACGAGCACGCCACCTCGTCAGCGATCCCCTGCAGTCGCGCTACGATCTCACGCTCACGTTCGTTCCATCGCTCACCGAGCCATTCATACCCTGGCAGAGATGCCCTACTTCCCTTCGGCACACCTTTCGTATATTTGCCGGACAGAAGCCCGGAGCGAAGCGGACCCCACGTGGTTAAGCCTAATCCGATCTCTTCATAGAGCGGCGCATACTCCCGCTCAACCCTTTCATGCACCAGGATGTTGTACTGAGGCTGCTCCATCTGCGGCCGGTGAAGGTTCCGTCGATCGGCTATCCGCCACGCCTCCGCGATCTGATCCCCGCTCCACTCAGAGGTCCCCCAGTACAACGCCTTTCCTTGCGCGACAATATCGCTCATAGCCCGAACGACCTCCTCCATCGGGGTGTTGGGGTCAGGGCGATGACAGTAGATAAGGTCGACATGTTCGAGCTGGAGGCGGGCTAACGAGCCATCGATCGCCTGCATCAGGTACTTTCGATTGAGCGTATCCTTCTCGTTGGGTCCGTCGTGCAACCCCCAGAAAAACTTTGTTGACATGATGTAGGACGCCCTTCTCCACCCCAATTTCTTAAACGCCCGCCCCATGAGGATCTCGGCATCTCCCCCCGCATACACCTCGGCGTTGTCGAAGAAGTTCACGCCCCCATCATACGCGTGCTTCATGAGCTCAACCGTGCCCGATTCGTCAAGTTGCCCCTTAAAGGTCACCCACGAGCCAAAGGAGAGTTCACTTACCCGCAATCCCGCAGACCCCAAACGTCGATATTCCATGACCCTTACGTCCCTCTCCGCATACGAAAACTCACGACCCCGTACTCCATACCATCAAGTTGAATCGGCACCTAGGGACAAACAGGGTGGCGGAACAGCAGCCAAAACCTCTATCCCCTGAAGGACCTGTGCTATAACCTTCCAGGTGCTACATCGACCAACCACTATGCATACGCCTCTTGCCCTTGGCTTTTTCATCTTACCTCTCATCGCCACAGCGCTGACACCACTGGCCGCCGTCGCCCAACCCCTCATGCGACAGACCAGGGACATCCGAATGGTAGGTGGCTCCTCATTGCCGGGAATGCTCGCCGTAACCCTCGTCCGGGATAGAAGCCGCTCTATCCGATACCTTGATCTCGCGCAGGGCCGGGTCCTTGAATTTCCATCCCCCGTCGCGAACGCCGGCAATCCGAGCTTTTCACCGGATGGGCTATCCGTGGCGTTCGCCGGAAGTACCCGAAGAGGTAATGAGATATTCACCTCCGATTGGAGCGGCTCGAACTTCGCGAGAATAACCTTTAACGGTATCGATGATGGCAACCCCTCGTTTAATGCCGAAGGGGATGCGGTCATCTACTTTTCAGAGACCCGACGTTACAAGAGCGAGATCTTCTCGATCCTTCGAGACTCCCCATACTCCCGCTCACAACTCACCGCCGTCGGAGGTGGAAATACCACACCGAGCGAGAGCCCGGACGGTCGATATCTCCTCTATACGACGGACAGGTACCGGCCAGCATGGAACATTTGCCTCATAGATAGGGTGAGTCAGCGCGAGACCTGTCCGTTGCGCGGTGGTAACTCCTCAAATTGCAGAGCTCACTGGTCTCCCGATGGCTCTCAATTTGTATTCACACGTGAGCGGGGCCACTCGGTCGATCTCTATCTCTACACGATCGCCACCAGGGTATCGGAGCGTCTCACGGAGCTCCCCCACAAGGAGTACGACGCCGTCTGGTCACCGGACGGTCGATACATCGCCTTCGCGCACGATCCCAAAGGCACGCTCTCCTATGAAATCAAAGCCGTTCGACTCAGCGATAAACGTGTATTCCCGATCGCGAGGGCCAAACACGGGTCCCTCCGATACCTCTCATGGAGCGTGGCGCGACCCTACACCGTGGCCGGCGACCTCTGCCCAAAGGACCCAAACAAAACGAGACCGGGACAGTGTGGATGCGGTCGTTCCGAGAGGGATACCGACGAGGATACCCTAGCCGATTGCCTTGACGGCTGCCCTCGCAATCCGCGAAAGCATCGCGGCCGGACGTGCGACTACGTGTCCGTCAATCGACAAGAGTCAGAAATCACAACGAACGGGTCCATGTATTCAATACCTTATACACCTCGACCTGTGGGCGCTCATCGTACCGCGCGGCATCCGTATTGTTCCGCTTGGCAGACGGCCACTTTCAAGTAATTCTCTATGGGTCCAAGGTCCCTTACGTTTGCAGTTTGAAACGCCCCCTCGTACGCCGAAAGGCTCTAACAAGGAGCGATATGACTAACGCAGTTCAGGCAGGATCTCTTCCCACCCTCACGCCCGGCAACTCCGACCGGCTCTCAATACTTGTTGTTGACGACAACACCTCTGGGGCGCAAACCCTGAGCATGCTTCTCGACCTCGACGGGTACGAGGTGTCGGTTGTGCATCGCGGCGAGGACGCCATCCAGCACGTCGACCGCTATAGGCCCGCCATAATCTTGCTGGACATAGGCCTTCCCGACATGAGCGGATACGATGTTGCCCGTCGCATACGAAGTTTGCCCCGTGGGCATACACCATTCATTATGGCGGTGACGGGTTGGGGAAGCGAACAGGACCAGGAACGGGCTCGCGAGGCAGGCTGCGATCTCCACATGACGAAACCAGTTAATTTTGAGCATCTAGAGCGGGTGCTGAGGAACACCGCCTATCGGTGAAGCTTCGATACCTCCAGTTGTCATACGGCCCGCCAGGATCCGCCTTCGCTCACGCTTCGGCGAGACAGGAGTCCGGCCCTATCGAGTAAGGAGGACCACAGCGTTCGCGACGACCCCCTCCTCTCGACCAACAAACCCGAGCTTCTCAGTAGTTGTGGCTTTAACCGCTAGCTGCGAGGGGGAACACCCAAGGGCGCCGCTCAGGCGCTCTAGCATAGCAGAGATGTGAGGCTTGAGCTTCGGAGCCTCCGCGAGGACAGAGATATCAGCGTTTACAAGACGCCACCCCTCACCATGAGCGATCCCCCATACTTTTTGTAGAAGAGCGATACTATCAGCGTCCTTAAACGCCGGGTCGGTATCGGGAAAAAGGGTTCCGATATCTCGGCCACCGATAGCGCCCAAAATAGCATCCATCAGAGCGTGCGTCAGGACATCCGCGTCCGAGTGCCCAAGAAGTCCCTTCGCGTGTGGAATCTCCACACCTCCAAGTACACACCGTCGACCATCCGCGAAGCGGTGCACATCGAAGCCTTGACCGATACGAAGTTCCATCTCTCTTATCCTACCTCAGTAAACCGAGCCGCTACCGAAAGATCGTGGGGATGGGTCACCTTTATGTTCAACCGATCCCCCTCAATAATCCGCACATCTCGAAGACGGGCCACAACGCTCGCGTCGTCCGACGCCACAAACCCATCCACATGCGCGGCGAAGTGCGCGCCACGGAGCTCCCCAAGCAGGAATCCTTGCGGCGTCTGGACAGCCCATACATCTTCGCGGTCAACAAAGGATGAAATCGTCGCGTGCGATACCTTGCATAAAGAATCAGGTACCGGAATCGCGGCGGTTACCGCCCCATGTCGCGCAACGCCATCAACGACTCGCGCGACAACCTCCGCGGTGATACAGCACCGCGCTGCGTCATGCACGAGCACACACTCGGTAGCTTCATCTCCACCTTGAGCTCGAACGATCTCAGACAACGCCTCAACGCCCCGTCGCACAGACTCCTGGCGAGTCGCCCCACCATGCACGAGGGTAAGTTTTGACTCCTGCGCCAACTCTGAAAAGAACGCATCCTCCCACGCTCCGGGTACGCAGACGATCACCCTGTGACACGCGGGATCATCGGTAAAAACTCGGACGGTCCGTTGAATGATAGAAGACGATGAGAGCGAGTCTGAGAGCCTTAATAGAACCTTGGGAACATCGGCGCCCATCCGGCTTCCACTACCAGCCGCGGGAATGATCACCGAGTAGCTCATGGACTATACGAAGAGCGCCTTGAGCTCTACAGCCACCTTGTCGTGAGGACGAGCCTTTGCGATAGCGATCTCAGAAACAAGGAGAGCCTCCGCCATGTCGAGCATCTTCTTCTCACCGAAGGAGAGCTCCTTGTCAGCGCTCAGTACGGAAAGGTCTCGGAGCACGATCGCGATCTCAAACACGGAGCCTGTCTTGATCTTCTGGGAATACTCTCTGAAGCGACGATTCCATGTCTGGGTGTCGATCTTGAAATTACGGTCCCGAAGGATGTCATAGACCGAATCGATCGCTTTCTTATCGATAATTCGACGAAGACCAACGGAGGAGGCCTGACTAACAGGAACCATCACCTTCATTCCGCTATCGAGGATCTTGATGTTGTAAATGTGATGCTCCTGGCCGCCGAGGACATGAGTTCGAACGCCTTCGATCTCCCCAACACCGTGTCCAGGATACACAATCTTATCCCCCAGCTTGAAATTGATTGACTCAACCGCTTTCGGAGCATCAACGAGCTTCTCAACCGGCTGACGAACCGCGAGCAACGGCTTAGCGGCTGGGGCTTTTTCAACCACCGTGGAGTCGGAACCGAAACGGGCGTTGATGACATTACTGGAGGACGAGATTCCCTCAGAGCGGGTAATCTTAGAAACAGGAACCTTACTTCCAGACTTGGCGACCAATTTAAGCTTAGACCGCTGAGTCTTGAGCTTAACTACTTCGGCGCTCTTTACGAGATTTGATTTCGAAATACGCTCAGCGAGAGAGACCTTCTCTGTGGAGACCAACTTCTCTCTTCCGGCTTTTTGGGGTGAGGAGGAAACAACGGAAACACCTTTACTGGCCGGCTTCTTGTATAGCTTCCCGGCTTGAGAAGTCTTCGCGGCTTTCGCTCCGGACGACTTGACCTTTAATACTTGTGACTTAGGCCCCGTGTTCTTAGTTTTCAAAGCGTTTCCCCTCCCTTGGGACGGCATCTCGTTACCACTCGATGCCTATTTCCAATTACCTGCTTGTGTGCGAAGTTCCACACCGGAACTGAAGAGCATAAGCACAAACAGCGCGTGCAACTCGTATGACCCTGTCCTTGACTCTGAACACCGCTCATTTTCGGATACGCACCCGATGTGGGATGTATCTTTTGGGCGTGTAGAGAGAATCGAGGCGCTGTTTCAGCAGAGCTACAACAACGGGACAACCTCAAATAAAACCGCTTTCGCTCGCAGGAGCATACCCTATCTACCCCCTCCAGGTCAAACGCGGCCTCCAGGTCCGATATGGCTCAAAATAAATGTTACCGAAATGGGGTGATCGCACCTGTTCGGTAGGGTCGTTGGCTCATAATTCCATGTTACCGAAATCGCGGAGGTAGGCATGGAAGAAGTCGTAAAACGCCAT
>JAULVA010000386.1:4296-5218 GCA_032111275.1 Bdellovibrionota bacterium | reverse complement strand
CAGGCTAATCCCTTTTCGGCGGACATCTCGTGTTTCAGCTCCTCTGCGCTCACAAGATCCTCCTCAGCTTCTTGGTAGCTCACCGATTGGGACTCACCGCCGGACCGTCGCGAACTAAGGTCGAGCGTCCCTTTAAGGATTGATGTTTGAATGCCACTAGTCACGCCGGCGCCGACTGATTTTTTAGTCGACGCGATCTTTCCGAACCATTCCGTCATATCTGACGCGGTTCGATTGTCGCCGATTCGCATCATGACCTTGAGGTTAACGTTCGCCATTACGCGCTCGTAGAACGCCTCACTGAGACCCATCGCTGCGTCAGTTAAGCCACCGGTCGATTGGGCGCCGAAGAGCAGCGCGAAGCGACCTCGCCGGGCGAGCTCGAAGAGGTTCGCCCAGGTCGGGCCGAACGTCGAGGATCCCTCATCGATGATCACAAGATGGGGATCCTCAAGGTTATGAATTCGGGACGACGTGATCTCACCGATCGATACTTCGAGGTCTTCCCGGAATACCTTCACCATTCGCGCCGCGCTCTCCGCCTCCTCAAGGCGAGGAAGCATGTAGTAAATAATCTTACCGCGGACGATCGCGTCGGTGAGAACGAGGTCGGTATGTTTGGTACAGAACACCTCTCCCGCTTGGCTTCCAGAGATAGCGTGGAGCTCAGAGGCGATACCTCGCAAGTTATCCGTAATGCGAGCGGTATCGAGCACTCCCTTTACACTTCTGTAGCTCGAGGCTAAATGCCCCAACTCCACCATCGCTTGGCGGGCCCCGATCTTATTAAGCATATTGCGGAGGTGTGGATAGGCGAGCTGGAACGCGGAGAGCGCCACAGCGATATCGCGAATCGACCACGCGAGACCGAAGCTCTCCATCGCCCGAACCATACGATAAATCGAATCGGCCGCCAGTCTAT
>JAULVA010000386.1:1893-4286 GCA_032111275.1 Bdellovibrionota bacterium | reverse complement strand
TATCGTAGTGCTTGGTTGTGCTTTGATCGGATGTGGGTGGCAGCCCGGCGCGGAGAACCTTTCGCGCCTTCACGTCAGCGCGTTGGTTCGTCATGACGAAATTGTAGGCATGAACGCTATCGAAGGGATCGACAATGACAAGATCCTCAATACGTCCGGTGATCAGCGCCATCAGTATAATATGCGCCAGCGTCGCGGAGTCCCTCTTCGCGTCAATAAAGGTACACCCACTCGCTCTTCCCCTCGCCATCTGCTGAAAGATCAGCGATTCAAGCCAGAGGGTCTTACCAACGCCGGTTTTCGCGAACACAGCAGCGTGGGTGCATATTTCGTCGTCATCAACCCAGAGGGGCTTCCCAGAGTCGAGCTCGAATCCGACCAGGTACCGGTCGAGGATCTTCTTCCCGGACCTACGCGCCTCATCAAGGGCGTTGCCAAAGCAGTCCCGCTCTGGGGGCATACCGAGAACATCTCTTCCCCCACGAAGGATGGATTCCTGCTTGCGCGCCCGCTCGATAGATTGCTGCTTGGCGAAGGTGTACGCGGCGGAACCGAGGACCGCCGCCGGTAGAAAACCAAGACCCATAAGACCCGCCGGCGGTAGATTGGCGAGTAGCGGAGAGAGCGCGGCCCCGAAGACCCCGGCTGACGCCAAGCCGCTGGCGACGAGGGAGCGCCGTAGCTCTTCCCGTCTGAGCGCTTGGTAGTCGGTCCGCTTGTAGTTTCTAGCCATATCGTTTCGTTATTCTAGCCGGTGACGGGAGGTGCCACGACAGGCTCCTCAATCGTCTCCTCCTTAATACCCTTGAGAACCCGTTCGAAGTCCTCCCTACTCTCAGACATCGTGGCTCGTTGAAATACCTGATACTTGCGGTCCCAGTCGCCCCCCCAGATCTCGCGAAATTTCGATCCGCGCAGCGGCACCAATCCGATCTTGCCGACCAGATTGAGGGCGTTAGCTCCGGGGTAGTTCGCTGGCGTCTTGAACACGCTAAAGATGACTGAGCTTTCAGGGACCGTGTAATCACCTACCCGCCGCGCGAGCCATCCGAAGGAGGCGAGGATGTTGCGGAGGGTTGACCAATCGCGAATGTCCTCTGGATTGAGGGAGTGAAGGTCCGCCAGCGTTTCGATCTCGGATTCCGAAAGAGGAGCAAAGACGCGATCGTAGATGAGCGTCGTTCCAGCCCCGTCCTCAGACGCCTGCGCCCGCTCTATCCGTTCCCGTTGCCTGACACCAACGATAGAGCTGAGCTGAGCGATTCGCTGAAGAATGTGTGGATCAACCGTCTTACGGAGAAGCGCTACGATGCTCGGCAACGGCAAGAAGAATATTTCGGACATGGTGACGAAACTTGTCGTGGTAAGATCGGGAACTATTGCGGCGGCTCGCGGGAGAACGTCTCGCTCAAACCGTTGGTGGGCGGCTCGCACCAGACCGATGAGCTCGATCTCATCCACAACCTCGGCTAGCTCGTGAGGAGCGGCGAGCAGGATCTCAGCCCACTGTCTGAGGGCCCAGATATCCTCCGTCATTCCGATAGGCATGCGTACAGGAGCGAACGAGCTTGTGCGGGACGCGTACACCAACGCTTGACGGATTCGTTGTCGCGCCTCGAAGTCATACTCGTCAGGATATGACACAACCGAGTGCAGGACAGCCCGCGCGCTCAACTGCGGAAAATTTGATCGCCGGAACCATTTTCCACCCTCATAGGAGTGCGCAAGAATCTTGCCGCTCTCAAGGGCAAGCACAAGGGTGGCGACCTCCTGGACCGAGAGCTCTCCGATGAGAGCCCGCAGGTGCGGTGAGACTACTTGATGAAGAGCCCCAAGAATCGCCTGCGCGTATTCCTCTGAGGAAGCGGCGGCAAGCGACTTCACGCTGGTTGTCCCCTGGGGCCTCGTTGTCGTCGTACAGTGCGTGCAGGGAGAGCGCGGCGTTGAGCAGGTTAGGCACGTGCTCCGCCAGCGAAGCCCCTTTGAAAGCCTTGTAGTAGGCTGCCTCATCCTCAAGTCGGGGCACGTATGACGCCGTATCCCCGTGTTTAATGAGGATAGCGACGAGGGCCTCGTTTGTTGTGTTTGTCGCTCCCCAATCGCTCAAGGTCTTCCAGAGAGATGAAGAGAGTGTCTCGGTTTTTGTTGCGTAGTCGGGGCACGCCAGGCCCCGAACGAGAACATCTGGGGCTCCCGATGCCGCTAACTTTTCAAGTCCGCCGCGAGCGCCGGAATAAAAAAGTCGTCCGTTGCCCGTTTGGCCAAGCAGATCATCTCCCCTATAGGGACGATAGTAGGAATACCCGAAGTACCCCGCCACAAGGATACTCGCTATCCAGAGGCGCAATGAGGCGGTAACGAGAAAAAGAGCTCGAAGGAGCCCTGAATGGGCC
>JAULVA010000386.1:0-1883 GCA_032111275.1 Bdellovibrionota bacterium | reverse complement strand
GGGCCGACACATAGAGCGACGCCAGGAATGAATCGTGTGGAGAGGTTGAGATGGTGAGCACGCTGCGGAGGATGATAGCTGTGGTGTCGTCGAAGACCGAACGCTCCGCGCTGGTCCCGTGCCGCGCGAGCCAGCCACGGTAGCTCTCGATGTTTTCCGCCATCTTCTCGGACCAGGGTTGCTGGATCTGGGTGAGTTCGTCAAAAAGACCGTCGACGTTAGAGTCGGTTGCCTGGAGGTGATGAAAAACAAAGATAAGCGCCAGGGTGGTGAGTATGAGTCCGCCGATCCACAGAACGATCATCGCGGCGAAGCGAGCGCCAGAACCCTTCCCGCCGGCCTTAAGCCAACTCAGGTCATCCTCGTGTGGAGTGGGGAGTCCGTCGACAGCCACAAAACCTCTAAAAAACACCCTCTAAACTGATGAACCTTGAAACCGCTCGAAGTGTAGGCTGGGCTACAGGGCAGATCAAGGGAGCCCTCCACACCGGAAGGGTGCACAGCGGGTGGCAAGGCGCCCATGCCCGCCGTGCCATCTCAGTAAGCTCCTCAACCATCCCGGAGACACCAGGAGCCTTCAAGAGATTGCACTTCTTAGGACACGTTTCCATCAGTTCGTTTCATACCTCTGGTGAAGGTATACGGCTATCCCTACGGGATTCTCCGAATAACCCTCAACTAGTACTTCGGTATTTTTGTACTTTTACAGAATACCTGGAGCAGTTTGGCTCGAACTTTCGATACGGTATGGCGTGCCGGGAGGGCCTAACATGCCCTAACGGTTGGTTATGTGTGGTGGTGGTCATGATTAAACGATGTCTTTTTCTCTCGCTTCTAGCAGTTGGCCTTATGACTTCGCACGGTTATGCCGACGGAGGAATGGGTAACACCGGAGATGGGAGTGCGTCCTACGGTTCGGGAGATGGAGGCTCAGGCCGCGCCGCTCGCCTTCCGGGAGACCGCGCAATGGCTAAGCGCACTACCCTTGGTCAAGCCAGCCCTGAGCAGGCGACCGAGGCCGTGGCGCATTTTGCGCGAGCTCGCTCGTTGGTAATCGCGGCTCTTCACGAATTTGATAAAGGAAGAAAGATAGCGAGTCCTTCAGAGCTGTTAGACCCCGTGCAGTGGCGTAACACCTTGATAGATCGTGCGGAGGACCTTGACCGTGTGCTTGATCCGCAACCCCGCGCTACGAAAAGGGGAATTCGCTTTGAAGCCGACCCCCGACTTTTACCTGAAGCAGATAAGTAAGAACGGATGATTATAGATAGAGGCACATAATCATGGACAGCGGTGACGTAATACCAGGGTTGAACGAAGACTGGACATTCGCCGGGGCACGACCCGCGGAGTGGATGGCTGGCTTCATGACCTCGTTCCTCGCCGCCAACATGGTCGATAAGCCGGCCCAGTGGATGCCGATCCTGGTTTTAATCTGGATCGGAACGACCCTCGGGTTCGCGTTGCTTCGCAAGAAGTTCCCGGATGAGGAGCGCGGTGTGCGGAATATCGTGATGGTGACCTGCGGGTTCGAGCCACCAGGAATACCGGCGCCATCGAAGCTTCAACCGCTGTGGAGCGGAGCTCCTATCAAGGCCGTCAAGGAAGATTGCCTGTATGCGCAATTAGGACTTGATGAATTGAGAGATAGGCCGAGCCAGGACGCGCGACGTCCGGGACGAACCTAGAGATGAAGTAAGAGGTTGTGTATGAGAAAGGGACGAATGGCAGCTCCGAATATGCGAGAGGTAGTCTCTGACACGCGGCTCAACGCTACTCGTTCAGAGAGCGACACGATTCGCTTGTGGGAGAACTACAAAGATCAGGCTCTCCTGTGGCGATCATTGTCGTTAATGCAATTTCCGATGACCTTCGTGGCGCTC
>JAULVA010000385.1:0-19683 GCA_032111275.1 Bdellovibrionota bacterium | reverse complement strand
GAAGTCCGGAGGAACCAAAGAAACGCGAAATGGACAGCTCGTCGCTAAGGCGGCTTTTCAAGCTGCGGGGATTGAGTATGCGTCGCACTTCGTCGCGGTTACTGGTGAGAACAGTGAGTTGGACAAAACAGCTCGCGCCGAGGGATGGCTCGCTCGGTTTCCGATGTGGGATTGGGTTGGTGGACGCACGAGTGAATGTAGCGCGGTAGGCCTCTTGCCATTCGCTCTCCAAGGATTTCCGGTCGATGAATTCTTGCAAGGGGCGGCCGCGATGGATGAGATGACCCGTCGGCCCTCGGTCCGAGAAAATCCCGCCGCGGTCTTGGCGTTGGCTTGGTACCACTGCGGTTGTGGCAAGGGCAACAAAGATATGGTCGTGTTGCCCTATAAAGATAGACTTGAGCTCTTTAGCAGATATCTTCAACAGCTCGTCATGGAGAGTCTCGGCAAGGAGCTTGATCTTTCGGGCGCGGTGGTGAATCAAGGGCTCGCGGTATACGGAAACAAAGGTTCAACGGACCAGCACGCCTATGTGCAACAGCTGCGGGATGGACTCCATAACTTCTTCGCGGTGTTCATCGAGGTCCTTCGGGACCGCTCTCCACGCACGACACCGTCCCCGGAGTTGTCGACCTTGAATGCGGTGACCCTCAATGTTGAGCCGGGCATCACCAGTGGTGACTATCTGTCGGGATTTTTGCTTGGAACTCGCTCCGCTCTCTTTGAAAATGGTCGGGAGAGCGTCACCATTACGGTCCCTGATGTCTCCGCGAGATCGGTGGGCATGTTGATCGCGCTCTTTGAGCGAGCAGTAGGTCTTTACGCATCGTTAATCAATGTTAACGCGTACCATCAACCAGGGGTTGAGGCCGGTAAGAAGGCCGCGGCGGAGGTACTCTCTCTGCAAGAGAGGGTAGTCGCCTATGTGCGGGAGTCCACCAAGCCCGTCAACGTGGAGGAGATCGCCGCTGGAGTAGATAGTCCACAAGAGTGCGAGACCGTGTTTAAGATCGTCCGACATCTTGTCATGAACGAGCGGCTCAAGCTTGAACGAGGCGAAACACTCTTTGACGATCGGTATTTCAGTCTGTAAAAGTTCGTTTGCATGATAGGTGAGTTGCTCGGGGTAAGTTTTCATTCGTTCGGACTGATCGTCCTCATCCTCTTTATGGTTGGGCTCTTCGTAACGGAGCGCCTCCCAGTCGATGTGACCGCGATGGGCGTTTTGCTCATCTTGATGGTCGGTGGATATGTCACGCCCCACGAAGCGTTCCAGGGCTTCTCCTCACCGGTGGTTGTGGTGATGGTTTCGACCCTCTTCGTAGCCTCCGCCTTGAGAGCGACTGGCGTTAGTGACGCGATGGCGCGCTGGATTCGAGGATACGCGGGGGGAAATGAACGTGTCGCCATAGCGGTGATCATGGTTATAGGCGCGTTTCTCTCCGCTTTTATGAATAATATCTCCGCGGCCGCGCTTGTGATGCCGGCGGTCGCTGTGCTCTCGCATGAAACGGAGATTCCACCGTCGCGTCTCTACCTTCCTCTCGCGTTCGCCGTCACGCTCGGTGGTATGCTGACGATGATCGGTACACCTCCCAATATCGTGGCGTCAGAGATCGTTCGGCAAAGTGGGGTAGGGACACTCTCCTTCTTCGATTTTACGCCGTACGGGCTCGTAGCGTTAGCCGCCGGCATTCTCTTCATGGTGACGATTGGTGTGAACCTCCTGCCGGTGCGTAAGACCCAGCGGCTCACCAGACGCATAACCGATCTTCGAACGCTCTATCATCTCCAGGATAGACTCTTTTCGGTGCGAGTGCCTGAGGGAAGTCCTGTCGATGGCCAATCGCTCGGCGAATTGCGATTTGGTTCCCTGGTGAGCGGGGTCGTCGTGACGATTATCCGAGGCGGCCGTAAGCTTCTTTCTCCAAAAGCTACAGAGAAGCTGCACACCCGAGATGTGGTGTTAGTCCGAGGAAATCCAGAGCGTTTCGGGGAGGTCGTGGGGCTCAAAGGGCTCGCGTGTGACTCGGTACCAGAGGCGGTGCTTGAGAACCTTGCCCGGTCGGCTGAAGTGGTTCAGTACACGATTCGCGAAGTCCACCTCGACACTCGGATGATATCACTCCGGGAACTGCTCCGCACAACGGGTGTCGTTCCCCTCTGGGTCGAGCGGGAGACACGAGATCACGCGTGGGAAGCGCATCCCCCCTCTTGGTTTTTGGATTCCTTAGTCCACAAGGGAGATAAAGTTCTTGGAGCTATCGTTGGAAAATTCTCCGAGGATTCCCCGAAAGTAGATGTGGAGCTTGAGGTGATCGCGCAGGCGCGGAACTTCCTGCACAGCAATCTTCACATCGTTACGGTTCAGCCAGAGGGATGGAGCGGCGCTCCGTTGCATCGGCTCGCCCACGAAACGAAGCTCCCGATTCTTGGCCGAATCGTAAACAACACCGAGGTCGAGTGGTTGGATGTGCCCGTGATCCATCCTGGGGGTGAGGTGTCAGGCGCCATGCTCTCGGCGGACCACGTTATCCGTGAAGGAGAGGTGTACATTGTGAGCGGCTCCCTTGAGGAGGCTCGTCGCAAAGCGTCTGTGGGATCCCTAGTGCTTGAGGGTGAGGCGGCGACCGATGAGCTTGAGTCCGCGGACGTCGGAATTGTTGAGGTAGTCCTGACTCCGCGCTCGGAGTATATCGGGAAGACGTTGGCCGATCTCCATTTTCGAGAGAAGTTCGATTGTCAGGTGCTTGCGCTCTGGCGCGATGGTAAGGCTCAGATGTCTCTCTCCTCGAGCCTCCCCTTGATGTACGGTGATGCTCTTCTCGTGCAGGGTGCCAGAACGAGTCTCCAAGTACTGGCTAAGGAGCCTGACTTTCTGTTGCTCTCCGAGCATCGGCAGACTCCGCAGCTCTCCATAAAATCGGCTTTCGCGCTTATCGCCCTCTTCATGTTGATGTTTACCCCCCTTGTGACCGGGATGGCGGTTCACGAGGCGGCGTTTATCTCCGCATGCGTCTGTGTGTTTTGTGGCGCAATTACCATGGAGCAGGTGTACCGCGAGATAGATTGGCGGGTCGTGTTCTTATTGGCGTTGATCATTCCACTTGGGCAGGCCGTTGGTCATGTAACATCGGGAGATGCCGCCGCGCACGCGCTCGCTGACGTCGCATCGGCCATTCCAGAGGTGGTCTTGCTGTTGGCCTTCCTCCTGACGGGAAGTGTGTTGAGTCAAGTTATCGACAGCTCTGTAGCAGTGATATTCTTGGGGCCGATAGCGATCGGTCTGGGGAAATACGTGGGTGGAAATCCCCTCAACTTATTAATGGCGGTGACGTTGGGGAGCTCTCTGGCCTTTATGCTTCCGACAAGCTGTCGTTCGAATATGCTCGTGACCGGAGCTGGCGGGTATCGTGTCGGCGATTTCCTCCGTGTGGGCATACCTTTCACTATCGTGGTTGGTTTGGCGTTGCTCGCCGCGCTCACGTACATGCCGTACTGATAGGCGCGCTCCTACCGAGGAGGCGAACGTAATGTCTGTACGTCAACGACATCCACATGGGCCCGCAGAGCGGCCAGCACATCGTCTGAAATGGTGCCGTTCGCCATGGCAACGAGTTCTTGGATCGCGGTCATGCAGAGATTTACGTGGTTCCAGTCGGGGCACTCATCGGTTCCAACCGCCATGCGAATGGTAACCTGCCTCCACTCCGGTCGGCTCCATGGATTGAGGAGGGACAAAAGGGATGTTGAGCCGAGCGCGCGCGGTCCGGTTAATTTCACCTCCCACGTTTCATGAGGCGCGGACGAACTCATGCCACCCTCCCTACAACTATACCTTCAATCACAACACCGGTATCAAAGCGACGGACGTTCCATTTTTGTTGAACCGACTCGCTCGTGTGGCAGGGTAGCGCGGAGGCTTCCGCTTCCATGATGTTCGGTGTCACGATGAGCTTTGAGAGATCTGTTTCCGCGGTGTGGCCTTGCCGACTCGCTTCGATACGATGGTTGGTCTGCGGTTCCTGTTTGATCATATCAGCCATTGAGAAGCTCCTCCCCTACCTGTAGATCGGGCATCCATTCGGAATCTTTATAGTTGGATGCCGCAAAGGGCTCTTTAGTTCATACGGTAGAACAAGAATTGAGGATGCGTTCTTGTAAGCTGTTGAATATACGTTGCTTGTTGTTTGGACATGGAGGTGGGGTGCCTTTCCAGCTCGAACAAACCGGGCAGGCGAAGAGGAAATCTCTATCTCTATCGCTATGCCAGGGAAGCGAGGCACGTGAACGTACTCGTGAACGTTCACGTTTACGAGCACGTTCACGTGTCGGAGACCACAATGAGACTACTAGTAGGTCCCTAGGTGAGCGAACGCAGTTGAAGGTGGGGTATCCTCATAGTAGAACATGCGTGTCTAAACATTACATACAGGCGGATATGGCAAAGAGTAACGAAAAGATCACCATGAAGGGGAACCCGCTCAAGGTTGAGGGGCGATGCATCGAAGAGGGTTCTCAGGCACCAGCGTTCAAGCTTACGGCGCCTGACATGTCCGACGTGACAAATTCCTCCTACGCCGGCAAGGTTCTCGTGCTTGTTTCCATTCCGAGCATCGATACCCCTGTATGCGCGATGGAGACCAAGAAGTTTAACCAGGAAGGCGCGGGGCTTTCACAAGATGTCGTTATCGCGTCGGTGAGCCGGGACCTTCCTTTCGCGTTGAAGCGCTGGTGCGCGGCCGAGGGGATCGAGCGAGTAGTACCTCTCAGTGACCATAAGTACCGAACATTCGGCAAAGAGTATGGGGTGGAGCTGCCGGATCTAGGGATTCTTGCCCGAGCCCTCTTTGTTGTTGATAGGAGTGGAAAGGTGGTACATGTAGAGTATGTCAGTGAAGTCGCTGAGGAGCCGGATTACGCCGCCGCTATCTCCGCTATTAAAAAGGCTCTGTAGTTCATCAACCTCCTCCACTCTCATGCGGGGGCAAGGGCTACCCACGCGTGGCGCGACATGGAACACCCTCGCGCTGTGCGTGGTTATTTTTTTAGTCGCTGGATGTAAGGGCGCCCCAGAGGTTCGAGTCGCTCGGGTATCGAAGTCGCACGTTGAGGCGACCGTTTCAAGTGTGAACTCAGGCACCGTGCGCGCCGAAGGGAATACCGAACTCGCCTTCGGTACCGTAGGCCGTGTCAAAGGGGTGAATGTGAAGCTCGGGGACACGGTCAAAGAGGGGCAGGTGCTGGCGCAGGTCGAGAACGATGATCTTAAATCTCGTCTTCAATCCACGTTAGAGGAATATGAACGATCTCAGCGCCTCAGTAAGAGTGACGCGATGTCTCAGAGCGGGGTTACCCAGGCGCGCGCGAGCTATGACGCCGCGGTGACTGCGTATGAAAAGAGTCTGATTAAAGCCCCGTATGATGGCCTTGTCGCTGAGCTCAACCTTGAGGTCGGCGAGCTCTCTCAGATTACCGCCGTGATACCTCAAGCTCCCATCCGCGTCGTTGACGTGAAGCCACGCTACGTTCGGGCCGAGATAGATGAGGTGGATCTCCCGAAGGTGAAGGTGGGCTTGCCCGCTCGTGTAAAGGTGCTCGCGATTCGAAAAGAACCGTTCGTCGCTCGGGTTCGGAAGGTAATTCCCTTCGTCAGCAGCATTCGCGAACAGGATAGGACCTCAGAGATAGAGCTCGATATCGATAGCGAGGGATTGCTTCTTCCGGCGGGAGCGTCCGCTGATGTTGAGGTGATCACCGATACGAAACATGATGTGCTCACGATCACCTCACGAGCGCTGCTTGGGCGTGGCAGCGACCGGTACGTGTACGTACTCGATGGAGCACGGCTTAAAAAGACCCCGGTAAAGGTTGGTATCTACGGCTATACGGTGAGCGAAATCGTCTCAGGGCTCTCTCCCTCCGATAAAGTTGTTCTTCCCTCGGATAAGTTTGAACTTACCGATGGTTTACGAGTCACGGTGCCTAACGAGTAGGGAGCGCCTCGCCGATGTCCCTCATTCGAACGGATAACCTCAGCAAGGATTTTACCAGAGGGGATGAAACGATTCGGGCTATTCGTGATCTTACCCTCGCGGTTGAGCCGGGTGAGTTTATATCGATTACCGGCGCGTCTGGCAGTGGAAAGTCTACGCTCCTCTATATCCTTGGACTCCTCGATACCCCGACAAGCGGACGGTATTTTTTGAGCAATGAGCCGGTCGAGGGGCTCTCCGACACGGAGCTCGCGGGCCTGCGAAACAGGTTTATGGGTTTCGTGTTTCAAAGCTTTCATCTCCTTCCCCGCGCCAGCGCCCTACGGAATGTGATGATGCCGCTCGTCTACGGAGCCGGTCACGGGGGTATTCTCAGCGAGGCGGAGCAGCGTGAGCGCGCGATAGCGGCCCTAGAGGTAGTTGGCCTCAAAGACCGCATGAATCATCGCCCGAATGAACTTTCCGGTGGGCAACGACAACGTGTAGCTATCGCTCGAGCGGTGGTCAACAATCCCAAGCTCATCTTCGCCGATGAACCGACCGGTAATCTCGACTCAAAGAGTGGGCGAGATATCCTCGGGTTGTTTGAGCGGTTGAACGCGCAGGGAGTAACTATCTTGATGGTTACGCATGATCCATCGATCGCCGAGCGTGCGTGCAGGCAATTGATCCTCAGAGACGGCGCCTTAGTGGAGGACCGACGTGGGGTTTAGAGAGATCGTTCGGCTCGCGCTGGAATCACTGTTAGCTCAAAAGCTGCGGACTGCCCTCACGATACTCGGGATGGTGATAGGGGTGGGGGCGATCGTGCTCCTCGTTTCGTTGGGACAGGGCGCTAAGAACTACGTGACGAGCGAGTTCGAGGGGCTAGGAACAAACCTCATCGTTATTCAGCCCGGTAAATCAGATAAAAAGGGGCACATGGGGCCACCGGTCGGTGCGGCGCAGCGCAAGATGACGACCGCTGATGTGTTGGCGATTGAGAAGCGAGCGTTGAACGTGGAGGCGGTCTCGGGACTCGTGTTGGGAACGGTATCTGTTCGCTTTGAGGACGCAATCAACAATATAACCGTTTTCGGGACAAATGAGCAGTTTCCCTCGATCCTCTCGGTTCCAATTGGCCGAGGCCAGTATTTCACCCGGGAGGAGGATGAGTACGGGCGTCGCGTAATCGTTCTCGGCCGAAATGTGGTGAACGAGCTTTTTGGAGATTCGGATCCGATCGGCCAGACCGTTAAGCTCAACGAGAGCGAGTTTCGAATCATCGGTGTGCTTCAGCCGATGGGCAACAAGCTCGGCCTTGATTTCGACGAACTCGGATTTATCCCTACCGAGGCCGCGTTGAAACTTTTTAACGATGATAAGCTTTTCGGGATCAGAGCCAAGGCCTCCTCTCGGGTGGGAGTAGATGATGCGGTGGCCGAGATCTCAGAGATCCTCAAAGAGCGTCGGGACGGAGAGGAAGACTTCACGGTACTCACGCAGGTTTCGATGATGGAAAGTATGAACACCATCCTCAACATGTTGACCTACGTTTTGGCCGCGATCGCCGCTATCTCGATGCTTGTGGGGGGCATTGGGATAATGAACATTATGTGGGTCACGGTAGTAGAGCGAACTCAGGAGATCGGTATCCGGCGAGCGGTAGGAGCGCGCCGCGTCGACATCTTAAAACAACTCTTAGCGGAGGCTGTTGCCCTCTCTGTGCTTGGTGGCGCCGTGGGTGTGGGAGGAGCGGTGGTTATCACCGTCGGACTCTTCTTCGCGTTTCCCTCTTTCGACATGCGCGCGCCTCTCTGGATCATCGCTCCCGCGTTTCTTGTCGCGTTTGTCGTGGGGGTTGTGTTCGGTGTGGTGCCAGCCTGGAGGGCATCTCGCATCGAGATCCTCGATGCGCTTCGATACGAGTAGGGTTCGCTACGTTCCAAGTGCGTGATGATCGTGACCAGGGGGCTTGTGGTGAAACGCGAGTAGCCTACGAGGAGTTGGTGTCCTTATGAGGCGACCAGATGCGAATAATTCATCTTACAGGGGAAAAGAGACTCATTCACGGTGTATTCACCGCTATTGTCGCTCTACTCGCGGGATGCGCCCCCACCCAACCAATCATTGTTAATCCGACCGAGCCGTGGGAGGACGAGTTGGCGCGCGAGCGGCAAGCCGATGAAGCCTCGCAACCCCCAGAGTCTACAGTTGGCCGCCAGATGTATGACACCTCCAGCAATGATGAGGCGCGCGAAGAACCGCAGAATAGCGCCGTCGTCGTGGTTCTCGCGGATATTGTTGCGTTCCCGTTTCGAGGCGCGGGTTGGGTTGTGCGGCAGATATTTTAAAGTTCGGGGCAGTGTTGTTGTTCTGAAGCTAGCGCGTATGTGCTGATGGGGGCTCGGTCGTGACGTAGAGAGAGCCTTAACGGATATGTATCGCGACGTAACTGACGGTATTAGTTCATAGTTCACCCTGCGAGTTTCTCGTATCTGCTTGAATTCGATTGATTTTTGAGAGTTCTATGGATGCAGAGTGAGCCTCGTCCTCGATAAGGGGACATGAAGTTCGCAAAGGCGTTACTTGTTGCTCTTGTTCTCTCGCATGGTGCTCATGCCGAGGGAATTACGCCTTTTCGAACAACGGCGATGAAAAAGATCTCTAAGCGTAACCGCTCAGCTGTTACCTCTGTGGCGAACGGCTATACCGCAGGATCGATTCCCACTAGCACCTTCACTACACGACTCCACACCGAGGGTAACGTCCGCGTCTTGCTCCATGTGCGTAAGGCGGTTAACTGGACATCCACTATCTCCAAAGAGGGTCGTGATTATGTCCAGGCGCCGAACCTTAAGCTCTACCAAGGCGAGGTTTCAATTCGAGGTGTTCGGTATCCGGCCGCGGCCTCAGTGGTCGGCAAGAATATCGTTCTCTCCTTCCCTGGACGACAACGGGGAAGCCGAGCGTCTCGTCAACGAATTTTTACACTTACGGCTCCGGTTGTAACGGAGGGCGCTACTACCGTTCGAGTCGCCAGCGCGCCTTCCGCGGTATTTCACAACAGGACCTGTGGAGATAAACACGCTCACGGGGAGCCAGCTATTCACGCAATGACGATTGAGCCTCTCAACGCGGGACTTCCCCGTAAAAAGATGTACCATGTACTTACCCTAAGTACGGTTGGCGATCCCGCTCTGTACGCTAAATACGGTGAGGATACGAACGCGCACATCGCCAGCATCGTGAACACTGCCGAGGCTCTGTTTGAGCGACAGTTAGGGATTCGATTTCAGATTGTAAAACAACATGTGTACGCGGATATCGGAGCGCTCTCGATTCCTGAGACCGACCCGGCGCGACTCCTCAGGGCATTCGCCGCAAGCTCGGAGAACGCCGTTGTGATGGGCATCAAATCGGATACCTTTGATGAGGATGTTGATATCAAGCACCTTTTCACAGGGAAGGATCTCGATGAGAGCACCGTTGGCATCGCGTACGTTGGTACCGTTTGCTACCAGCCGAAGTACGCCTATGGACTTACTCAAGATACAACGGCGGGAGGAGCACCGTACTATTTCGCGCATGAGATCGGTCACAACCTTGGAGCGCGCCACGACATGGTGGGGTGGGAGGCGCGAAGCCTCATGGCGCCAAATATCATCGTAGGTTCATCGTTCTCGAAAACGAGCGTCAATCAGATCAACGACCATCTGCTGAACTTCGGAAGCTGCCTTGAGCTGAAAGCGATGGCCCCGAGTTTGTTTGATTCGAAGCTCTCCCTGAGGGTGACGAAAGCTCGACGGAGCTTCGCGTTCGCCGGTCAGCTCGTCTCGCGTCGTGGTGAACGTATCGCTGGCGCGCGTATCACCTTGATGATTGGGTCGAAGAAGGTCGGACTGACCACGAACGCTGTCGGACGTTTCTCGTACGTATCTTCTGGTAAGAGAGTAAAGAAGAACGCGGTGTTCTTCGCTCGGACAGCGGGCGGCGAAGCGGAGTCTTTCAAGATCAGAGCCGCTAACCTCTAAGTCCTGCAATATCGGCTGAATGTCACTAACCGGAGTGTCCGCGCCCTGAAGGTCGTTCGGTGACAGCAGAAACTAGTTTGAGCGGGTTAATAGCCTCAAATACTCACAGTGGATCCACCTATGGCGCTTTTATGAGCCCTAGGGCATGGTCAAGGGACGAGCCTCTCAAGGATAGTCATGAATAAATGTGTCGCGTCTGGGATCGTTTCCCTCATCGTTTCTATAACCACGTCACTGTGGTCAGCTCATGCGGATACATGGAACCTCCCGAGTTCCCTCAATGACTCGAATACCAAGGTCTCGTTTGTGGTGGATTCAACCTGGAGTGCCGTGAACGGCACGACTAAAGATCTCAGTGGCTCGGTGGCACTCAGGGATAAGAAGGATCCCCTTTCGATCGTGGTGGACCTGAGAATCCAGGTTAAGACCTTTGATACCGACTGGGATAGTCGCGACGAGCAACTTCAGGAGTGCATGGCGTCCGAGACCTATCCGATGGCGTCGTTCATTTCAAATCGCCTCTCGGACTCATGCAAGCCCACGATTATTGATATTGCCGGGAAGTGTTCCGGAACATTGACCGGCACTATAACCATGCGGGATGTTTCCAAAGAGGTTGCGCTCCCTGTCCAAATAACGAAGGAAGGGGACAGCTACCTCATCAGTGGGGATCTTCCTCTTAAATGGGCTGAGTACAATATTGAGGATCCCTCGATTCTCGTAGCCAAGCTTGACCCAATTGTCACCGTTTCTTACGAGACGAGGGTGCCGCTGAAACATTAGAATAGGCACGCCTTCATGTCTTTTGTTCATTCAGTCGTTACCGCCCTTCCGCCCTATCGCTACGCAACCTCAGAGATAACTGCGAAAGCAGGAGCCTGGTTGCAAAACTCCGCGCAGGAGCGGGCGCTCTTTGAGCGGCTAGCGGCCTCCACAAAGATCAAACATCGAAACTTCGCCCTTCCGATTGATGACCTTCTCGCGTTGAGTGGTCCGGCGGTGCGGTCTGAGATATTTAAGGAGATGGGGGGAAGCCTTCTGCGAGAGGTGCTGGCTCAGGCGTTGGATGGGGCTGAGATCTCCCCTCGGGATGTTGGCGCGTTGATATCAACCTCATGCTCCGTTCCCACCATTCCAGCCATCGACGCCTCGATCGTTGAGCGACTTGGGATGCGAGAGACGGTGCTTCGACTTCCTGTTTTTCAGTACGGATGCGCAGGAGGGGCGATCGGCATCTCGCTCGGGCGACATCTCTCTGGTACCGCGGGGATTACGCTACTCGCCTCCGTCGAGCTCTGTTCGCTTGTGTATCAAGGCGCGGATCTGCAAGCTGGCAACATCGTGGGGTCAGCTATCTTTGGAGACGGGGCCGCGTGTGTGGTTATCTCTCCTGAGAGCGGGCCCCTTCGTATCGTTGATTCTCAATCGCACCTCATCCCACATACCAGGGAGCTGATGGGATACGACATCTTCGATGATGGTACGCACCTCCGATTGGATCGAGAGATTCCTCAAGCACTTCTCGCGGCCGCTCCTCCAGCGATCCAGAGCTTCCTTGAGAAGAAGGGGCTTTCTTCGAAGGACGTTCGCTGGTGGCTCTTTCATCCAGGGGGAGCCAAGATCCTCTCCAGTCTCGAGGAGACCTTCTCCGTGTCGCGTGAGCAAACGCGGTGGAGTTGGGAGAGCTTGCGAGACCATGGGAATATGTCATCCGCCTCCATTCTTTTTGCGCTCAAGGGCTTCCTTGCTGACAAAGAATATGACGTTGGCGACAAGATGATGATGCTCGGAGTGGGGCCCGGATTGACGCTACAGCTTAATCTCTTTGAGTGTTGTTCATGACCACCTTGTTCTGGGTGCTCTTCGCGTACTGTGCTGCTGAGCGCCTCGGTGAGCTCGTCGTATCCCGACGTAATCAGAAGCGAATGAAGGCTAGTGGTTTCTCGGAGAAGGAGACCTCCGCTGGTATGCGTTGCATGGTGGCGCTTCACTCCCTCTGGTACGTGGCCATGCTAGTCGAGGTGTCTAACTTTCCATCGGCGGTGCCAAAAGGTTTCGCATGGTTTGCCGCAAGCGCTTTTCTGGTGGCGCAGGCTTTGCGATTTTGGGCGCTGCGGACGCTCGGCGAGTTCTGGAATATCTCAGTGGTAACAACTGACCACGATGCGCCGCGGTTCGTCTTTCATGGGCCCTATCGTTTTATTAGGCATCCCAACTACGTGGTCGTTATCATCGAATTGGCGACCCTTCCCCTGGTGGGAGGGGCTGTGTGGACCTCGCTCATCTTTTCACTTTTGAACGCGCTGCTTCTTGCTCGCAGAATTCCGTTAGAGGAGTCGCACCTCTTTCGCGTTACCGGATATCGGGATGTAATGGGGGCTAAGGGAAGATTCATTCCCCGTGGTCTCTTTGGACGGCGATGAGCGGAACACCCCGAAAAGAAGGACGAGTTATCATTATCGGAGCCTCTCTCGCTGGCTCGATGGCGGCGATTGAGTTAGCTCGCGCGGGTCTGAGCGTTACGCTCATCGATAAAGAGATCTTTCCACGACGTAAGCCCTGCGGAGAGGGGTTGTCCGCGCGCGGTCAAGCCGAGCTTACCGCCGCTGGATGCTCCCTTAAGGAGCTTTCTTGCGAACATCGGCCCCTTGATGGGTATCGAATCTTTCACGGCTCGCGTTCCCTTGAGATACCCGATGAGGCGGGCCTCGTCGGGGTATCGCGCATGGAGCTTGATAATAGACTGATCTCCTACGCGGCACGCTTTCCCTCGATAGAGATCGTGCTAGGTGGCAAGGCGTCGGTCCTGGAGAGTAGGACAGGGCATTGTAAGGTGCGAGCGAGCGAGTGTGACTTCGTCGGAGATACGCTTATCGTGGCGGACGGTGCCGCCTCCCCAACCATTCGATCTCTAGGACGAACGGTGCCTTCACCTCGCGCGCCTCGCCTCGGCACGAGTTCCCGTTGGGGGATCGTCCGTGGTGAGATTTCATCCAAGGTTCATACGGTATTGGTTCGAGGGGGAGAGATCTACCTTACTCCCCTCGGCACCGGCGCGGTGAATGTCTCGGCCCTTGGAGATCGTTCCCTCATACAACCCTTCGCCCAAGAGCGGTCCCTACGAGTGCGGATCGAAGCCATCGCGGAGATGGTCGGTGTCTCGCTTCAGCCGATTCATGCGCCCCTCAGTTGCGGCGCTATCAACACGTTGTACCGCGGCGCGAGTATCCATGGCGCGTATGTGATCGGCGATGCCTGCGAAACGTTTGATCCGTGTGCCGGGTTTGGTGTGGCTCACGCGCTCCTTACCGGGCGATTGGCCGCTCAGTGCGTGACGCGAGGGCTCGGGGATCTCAATCCCGCCGCTGTTCTCCGTGCGTATGCCGTGGAGCGTGAGGGGAGGGTCCGCGATGTTCGAGGATTTACGCGACTAACCTCCGCTACGATGACGAGTGGACTTGGAAGGATGAGCTTACCGCTCTTGATATCGACGGGACTCGCCGCTCGGGTATCGAGGTCCGTTCACGCCGCTCACGAAGCCGATGCGGTTCGACGGGTGGTATCACTCCTTGGTGGGCGCGGTCGTAGCGCTCACGCTGATAAAGAGCCTTACTTGTGAGTAAAGTACTACCCATATTCAAGGCCTCGTGCTACTTCTGCCCATGTAGCGACTTATCACTTTTGTACGAGGCTTCTGATTTCAGTTCACAGGCTGAGGTTTGAAGCTTTCCCACCTACGCTCTAACGAGCTACGGCGGGCAAGCCGCTTGCCAGTCCGCGGTAGCATTAGCTTAGGCGGAAGTCTTCTGGCCTTCGTTTCTCAAGTCCCCGTTACTATCGGTCTCTTCCTTGAAATTCACCGATGACCCCGGGGCTTGTCGTCTCTCGTTCGAGCGAGTACTCGACGCTATTATTTAACGGTCCTCAGATATTTAACGGTCCTCAGATATTTAACGGTCCTCAGATATTTAACGGTCCTCAAAATCGATCGGATCACAGCTTTCGAACCTATGCTTTCTTAGTCAGCTCGATGGGCTATAGTAGTCGAACTTGTGAGTATGTTGCTGCGTGAAAAGTGGGCTTTAAGCTCAGTTGAGCTAGTGTAGCTTCGACACAAGTAAATCCTTGCTGTCGTTCCGTTTGTTGCGCGCGCGGCGGTTTTCCAGGTAAAGCGCATGTCGGGATGCCAGGATTTTTGATTCATTTACCCGGTCATAGCTCCACTATGTGCTCTATATGTTCGTGCTTTGGAGGCTGTGTTGACGAAGCCCGCGTTAAGGGCATTTTATTGGTTCCTCATGGCAACGGGCTCAGTCGTGGCGGGTGGTGGAGTGTTGATCTACCTTGGCCAGAATCGCTAAGCGTAAGTTGTCCCGTGAACTCTGCCGAAATAGATGTATAGGCGGTGGAAATATTCGTTCCACCGCCACAAGGCAACTGCTATAAGTGCGAAGAATGCCTACTTTAGAAGGATGACGCTATGCGCACCGTTCTCGTCTTAGTGCTGGGAGCCTCCGCGGTTCTCTTGGCGTCGGCCCCGCGCGTAGCGGCACAGGAGTCGCTTAAAATAGGAATCATAGCTGGCACAACCGGAGCGTTTGCTGAAATTGGCCAGGGCGCCGTGAATGCTATTCAGATGGGGTGTGACAACTGGAATGCACGGCGTTCCAACGGCGACACGCCCCTCCCAAAGCTTGAGTGCTACTTTGAAGATGATGGCTTCGACACCAAGAAGGGCATAGGCGCCTTCGAGCGTTTGCGTAGTGTTAAGAAGATTGACGCCCTCATTAATGTGAATTCTACCACTATAGCGGCTATAGCGCCCAAGGTTCGAGCTAGTGGGCTTCCCACTGTTCAAGTTTTTCTCGAAGGCGGCATTCCTGAAAGAGACAATATCTTTCAAATCTGCCCTGACATGAATGCCGCAACAGAGATGTTTGGCCAGCAGATGCGGTCGAAGTTTCCGGATGGAATAGGTCTGCTCTTATCCACTAATGATGTGATTACTCAACTTGCTGATGCCTTTGAACGAGGATATGCGAGAAGAACGACACGCATGGACATTCCCGTCGATCAGGCCGATGTCCGATCTGCCGTACTTAAGGTTCTACAGCAGAAGCCCCAAGCGCTTTATCTAATAACCGTCCCAGCTCAAGGGGTGCTTATTGAAAAGGAGCTACGCGTGCGAGGGATTCAGTTGCCAAGGATATTTGATGCGAACTTCGTGTCCGCACTTTCGACTTATGAGGAGGCCTTTGGGAGTCTGGATGCGTTTTCCGATAGCCCTTTGCTGAATCTTGAGCTTTCGAATGGCGCAGTTCGCGCGAAGTTCCAGTCAGATTACATGGCTCGCTTCAATGCCTCGCCTCCTCCGTGGACTGAGTTCAGTACGGATGCGATTGAAGTTCTGCTGGCTGCGTACGACCCTGACACAGCTCGTTGGAGAGAGAAACTGCAAAACACCGCATATTCGGGGGCTTCGGGCCAAATCGAGTTTTCAAACCTCGGGGCGACGAAGCCTAACCTCGAGACCATCACGGTCGGCGAGCTCTTAAAGAGACGTAAGGCCGGTAGTTAGTAGAGCCCCTGTTAACACCGACCAGGATCTGCAAACATTCGCCGATGATAAGTGAACGGCGATACCCCGCCCCCGGGCTTCTGTAGGGGGGCTACTTTCTCCCTTTTTTTTTCTGTAGGGGGGCTACTTTCTCCCTTGCTCGCGGCAACTCTCCCTTCATCTCCCCGAATAGCTCTCCATGGGAGAGAAGATGAAATACCACCCACACGGTAGCGTGTTGTTTTGCACCTTTAGCTTAGAGGAGGGAATATTCCTTCTAGCGAATCCACTCTGCCAAGCGATCGTCAAGACCTGCCTAGCGCGAGCATGCGAGCTTTATCACGTTAGAATCAGCCATATTATTGTAGAGGGTACCCACATCCACCTCGTTCTCGTGGTTATAAATTCGGACCACGTTGAGTCATTCTTCCGTCATTTCAAGACGGACTCAGCGCACATGATTAACGGGCTCCTTGGACGAAACAAGCGGACCGTATGGTGCGAGGGATACGATAGTCCGATAGTATTTACCCCTAAGAGAGCTCTCATAGCGATAGCCTATCTCTATGCTAATCCAGCCAAAGACAACTTAGAAACCTCGATCGATAGATATCCCGGGTTCTCCTCCTGGAAGATGTTCCAATCAGGCGAGCACATCCGTAATTGGAGGCGGCTCAGGCGTCCGCAGTTTACCGCTATCACACGAGATGCCAACAACTTGGGGGCTACACCAAGCGCGCGGAAGAGGTCCTAGCCTCATCCGATGAGATGCAGACGTTTACCCTGGAACCGAACGCACAGATGGAAGCGTTTGGCTATCACTCTCCCGAGGAACAGCAGAGGATTAACAAACATCTCATCACCCGTATTAGATCGCTTGAGGAGCGCGCTGAGAGGAAGAGAGCGCGAGAGAAGAAACGCGTATTCGGTAGGGACCGGCTTCTTTCACAGGTACTCGATACTACCTATCGCCCCCAGACGAAAGGGACGACGTATGTGGTGCCTCTCCGAACGACGTAGTGTACGCGTCGAGTTTATACAATTTTTCAGAGCGCTTATGCACAAGGCGAGAGCGGTTCGAGAGAGGTGGAAGCTTGGGGACGTTACAGTTCCGTATACCCCAGGGTTGTATCCACCATCGATGCCGAAGCTCGCCAACGCGCTTGGTCGTTAGTTTTATCTATCCCAGACTTTTGCGTTCTCCGATTCGCAGGGCATTCGTGTATCTAGAGTTACGTTAATTGTCTCTTATGTCATCATTTCTGGGCTGACCAGCCCAGGATTTCTGTGCCCGCTGGGGACGGCTTTTTCCCCGCGTTTGGGCGGTAGCCCCGCTACAGAAAAAGTGATTGTTCGGAGGCCGAAAGAGCTATCTTGGCTGGGTATTGAGGCTAGCTAAGACCTTATCAATTCTATTTCGGTCCATGTCCACCACCTCAAAGCGCCACCCCTCCCACACTGCGCTATCCCCCGTTTTTGGTATTCTGCCAAGCAGCACCATAATCATTCCACTCAATGTGTGGTAGCTCGTCTTATCCTCTTGGGGGAGATGTCTCAGCTCAAGAAGTCCCTTCACGTCCGGGGTCGGTATCAAACCATCGAGCAACCACGATCCGTCTGGCCGCTGAGTGGCGGGCGCATCCTCTTTGGCTCCAGTGCTCCATTGGCCCGCAACTGACTCGAGAAGGTCTTGAAGGGTAACTATTCCCTCGATTCCTCCATACTCATCAATTACAAATGCCATCTGTGTATCTTTACTTCGAAACTGTTGGAGCAGCTCATAGCCGGTCAGGGTCTCAGGAACGAAGATACCCTTCTTAAGATTGGATGTGAAATCAGGTGCCTGTCCCTTGATTACGGTCGCTAAAACCTGTTTCACATTAATGACTCCAATTGTTTTGTCGAGTCCATCTTCGCAAACCGGCAAACTGGAATGCTCAGATTCAATCAGGCGTCGGAGGTTCTCTTCCACAGGGAGGCGGATGTCGATGAAGATGACATCCGAACGGGGCACTAGGAGCGAACCAAGCTTGCGATCGTCCAGGAGAAATACGTTCCGCACCATCTCATGTTCATGCTCCTCAATGGCACCAGATTCAGACCCCTCTTCAAGCATCGCGTGAATCTCCTCCTCGGTGAGGTTGGATTGGAGGTTTTGTTTGACTCGCAGCATTCGCAGAAGGGTCCCGGTGGAAATGGACAAGAAAGCGACAAAGGGTCGAGTCGCCATAGCTAGGGTCTGCATAGGACGTGCGACTAGCCTGGCTATCGCCTCTGGCCGCAATTGGCCAATGCGCTTCGGAACGAGCTCTCCGATCACAATAGCCACGTACGTCACTACAACCACCACTATCGCGGTCGCGACCACATGCGCGGTCGCCTCGGGGGCTCCATGCGCTTGTAGCCAGTGCGACAATGGCGTCGCCAACACGGCTTCGCCCATGATGCCACTTAGCAGCCCTATCGAGGTTATCCCGATTTGAACGGTCGATAAGAATGCGGTTGGATCCTCGCCAAGTTTGAGGGCCGCCGCCGCTCCCCTATCACCGTCCTCGGCTAGTTTGAGTAGCCGGGTTTTTCGAGCGGTAACCAGCGATATCTCGGACATCGCAAAGAGACCGTTCAAAACTATCAGCCCGATGAGAATCAGAGGTTCCATGCAAAGTCCAAGTTGGGGTTCATAAATCGTACCGATGAGTGTACGGCGGAACCCACAACAATAGCCAGCGAAGCCTCCGAGCCCTAACCGTCGTCTGTCTTAAAGCCGTTTACCCCTGAAAATACCTTCCCGGTACCCGAACCCCTCTCCGCCGAACTTTAGCGATCAGGATTCCAGCGACGAGAACTACTCCCGACAGGAGGTATGCCAAGGGTCGAGCCCAGAGCTCGGAGAGTAACGGCAGCCGCACATCCTGGGGATCTCTCGGGTCAACTAAAAGGTAGATCTGATCCCCTTCCTTAACCTTCTGAAGAAGTGGAAGCCGCGTGATCGCGGTACTGGTCTCACCTGAAGGAAGCGTGAAGCGAACATGCACGGGGGTATTTTGAGTCGGCTTGGGTGGGCCAGTTCGGGTCTCGACCGCCACAACCGTCCCTTGCACGGTAAGGGCGTTTGAGAGGTAGGATGAAACCTCGCGGGACTCGTAGAGCCCCATACCGAGCAACACTACCGCGACAAGGGAGAGTATCGTTTTCATCTTAAACTCCTTACGACCGATTGAGCCCCTGAGAGAGTACCCGTTTAATCAACTCCTCGTACGACCATCCGAATTCCTGAGCAGCATCAGCAAAATCCTCACCTCTCGCTATCTCAGGATTTGGATTCGCTTCGATGACGAACACCTCGCCGTTTGGTTTGAGACGGAGATCCATACGGGCGTACTTCGAAATTCCAAGCGCTCGGTAGGCCTGTTTGCAGAGCGATTCTATCTTACTGCGAAGCTCCGGGGGGATTTCCTTGGCTGGTCCGGAGGAGATGCCGTGCTTCTCCTGATACTTGGCGTCCCACTTCACCCGGCGGGTGGCGATACGAGGCCTATCCTCGGGCACGTTGGCGAAGAGCAGCTCCCAGATCGGAAGGATCGTCAACCGGTCATCACCAAAGATGCCGACGTAGATTTCGCGACCCTCGATACACTCCTCAGCGATAACATCCGTATGGAACTTCTCATGCATGAAACGCACGCGTTCGGTCAGCTCCTCATCGGTGTGCACGATGGACGCTTGCGAGATACCGAGGGAAGCCTCCTCCACTTGCGATTTGATGAAGAGTGGGAAGTTGAGCTTTGCCGGCCGCTTTACCTTCCGTCCCCTCCGAAAGATTGTGAAATCTGGTCCCGGGATACGGTGGTAGCTTAAAATCTTTCTAGTAAGGGCTTTGTCGCGATTGCTAAGAAGATCAATCGCTTTTTTGTAAGTAGCTGAAGTGTGATAGCTGCTTGCCCAGCGGTGCTAATGGAGCTGCCGAAATTGATCAGATTGGAATTGAAATGCGAGGTCTGTAGCTCCAGGGTAGGGTTTCAACTTTCCAAGCTGTCCAAGCAGAGCTGAAGATGTGGCGCTAAGTTTCAAAAAATAGCATAACAGACACGCCTCTCCCGCTTCATCACCAAGAAAT
>JAULVA010000384.1:22310-26868 GCA_032111275.1 Bdellovibrionota bacterium | reverse complement strand
CTTAATAATCGCATTAAACTCAGGGCTGTCAAAAACCGCTTAACCATCCGAACTCTTTGCTAATTCTATCGATTCTTGCGCTGATCTACCCACTCGATTCCACGAAGAGCCTCTATTTTATTAGGGCGTTAAAAATGAGCTGCCAGCTCTTCAGGATACGTGTATCTGAGACACAAGTAGATTCCTTTGACGTAGTCGTCGCCGTCAGCGATCCTTTCCCTGAAAATCCGGTATGCGAGCGAAAGACTCGCCACATCGCGGATACGATCAACACGCTTCAACTACGCCGCCATCGACGCCAGCGACTCCGGAGAGTCGATGTTTACCCGAGCGACGCCAGAGTTGATGCGCTTAACCAATCCGGTCAGCACATTTCCAGCTCCATACTCCCACACCGCCTCTGGTGTCTTCTCCTTGAGCGCGTTCTCAACGCACTCAACCCATCGGACTCGTCCGCACACTTGAAGCGCGAGGTTCTCACGAATCTGTTCTGGGTCGTTGGTGAATGACGCGGTGAAGTTCTGATAGACGGGGAGCTTCGGCGTGGAGATTGTGATATTCGCTAGATCAACACGAAGGCTCTCTTCGGCTGGCTTCATCAAGCTGCAATGGAAGGGCGCGCTGACGGGAAGGTCGATTACCTTGGCTGTGCCCAGTTTCTCAACGAATCCGGCAACACCTTCAACGGAGCCCGCCACAACGATCTGTCCGGGAGCGTTGATGTTAGCGATCTCCGACACGCCGGCGGTGTTCGCGTCGATAGCCGCTTGAATTTCCGCAACCTCCTTGCCGAGTACCGCGACCATTCGGCCGGTTCCCACGGGAACCGCTTCCTGCATGTAACGACCACGCATGTTGACGAGTCGTACCGCGTCCTCAAATGACATGGCGTCAGCCGCTACGAGCGCTGAGTATTCGCCGAGCGAGTGTCCAGCCGCGGCGACGATCGTGTGAGCGCCCGCTTGTGGTTGCATCTGTGCGAGTCGGAAGCAGATCGTGCTTACCGTCAAAATAGCGGGCTGCGTGATCTCAGTGAGGGTCAATTTGTCCGCTGGTCCCTCGAAGCAGATCTGAGAGAGGGAGAACCCGAGCGCCTCATCAGCCTTGGCGAAGAGCTCCTTGGCGATGTCGTACTGCTCGAAAAGTTGACGACCCATCCCTACTTTTTGGGAACCCTGTCCTGGAAATAACGCAAATATTTTAGACATATACGACCTCTCCGTGCCCTTTAGTAACTCATATCAAGGATGTAGCTGGGCGGGCCGATAATTCAGGTAAGGAGGTTCGATGTCAAGAGACGAGGTCCGTACATATTCCATTACTGGTGGGGAGCGTGCTCCCTCTGTTCTCGTCGTTGATAACGACCCCCTTATCGTCGCGCTCCTGACAGGTCTCTTAAGCTCAAAAAAGTATTCCGTTCTCAAGGCATACAGCGGGATGGAGGCCCTCAAGATAGCTCAGGCAAACCATGTTGATCTGATCATATGTGATGTGGCGATGTCGCACATGAATGGCTATGAGGTACGTAGCCGTGTGCGCAAGGAAGCGGCAGGAGCAGAGATCCCTTTCGTGTTCATGAACTCATCCGACGGTGTTGATGACCCTCTCGGAATATTCGAGGGTGGTGTGGTTGATTTCGTTTCAAAGCCACTCGACCCGCAGGCCCTCCTCGCGGCCGTGACAAAAATTATTGAACCAACGGCATCATCCGATACGGTGACGCGGCGGGATTTTGATGAGTATCGACAACGGGTCTTACGCACCTTGTCTCATGAGTTTCGAACGCCCCTCAACGCGATCAACGTCGGGATGGAGCTCTTAACGGAGCACCAGCAGTCGCTCGACTCAGAGAGGGTCGCGAGTGTGCTTGAGGCGGTGCGGAGCGGGGGCCAGCGGCTTGAGCGTTTGGTGAAAGACTTTTTGACCCTTCAACAGATGGAGGCGGGAATAACGCACGAGGTATTCTCTTCGCACGCCGCGGTTCTTTCGGCGTCTGAGCTCATAAAACGCTTCATGAGCCACAAGATCCCAGCTCATCTAACTAAGGACGTGACCTTTTCCCTGCGTGACCGCTCTAAAGGAGCGCGGGTACGGGTTGTCGAATCACACATCCTTGATTGCCTCGATCGTGTAGTATCGAACGCGATTAAATTTTCTGAAGGTCTCAAAGAGGTCGAGATTGATCTTGATGTCGAGGGGCGTGAGGCGCGCTTCTCGGTGAAGGATAGAGGGTGCGGACTCCCTCCGGAAAACATTGAAGCCGCGTGTGAGATCTTTACGCAGCTCGATCGAGACGCAAAAGAGCAGCAGGGCGGTGGCATGGGACTCGCAATCGCGCGACGGTACGCGACCGCTCACCAAGGACGACTCGAATTCAAGGCGAGGGAGGGAGGGGGCGCTATCGTTACGCTCGTTCTTCCGCTTGTTGATGAGGCTACCGCCACGCCCACGGACCCTTTGATGAGAGAGCATTGAGGGGGTCAGGTGGCCCGTTCAGGCACGAAAACGGGGGAACCGGTGAAGCTTGTGCTCGTTTCGAGCCACACCATCTGACTTCGCGGTCGGCTCCGTCTACCTCTCTCTTGTCTCTTCTTACTCCCCCCAGTAATCTCGTACTGCCCAGTGTGCGGCACTTACCCTTCAAAGGTTGCTAGGTCATGAAGAATACAGGTCCCCAATTCGCGATTCAGAGATGTGTTGGCGTAGCTCTGAGCCTCGTGTTCGCCACGGTAGCGGTGGTCGTACCGCCCACCCTCGCGGATGACTCGTCCAGCTCGCTCGCGACGATGGTGTCAAAGGTTCACTACGAAACCCTATCGAACGGGGTGCGAGTGATTCTCTACAATCGTGGTATCGCGCCCGTGTTCTCAGGAGCGGTTGTTGTTCGGGTCGGTGGAAGTGATGAGGTCGTCGGTCAAACCGGAATCTCTCACCTCTTCGAGCACATGGCGTTTAAGGGAACGAGAACTGTCGGCACAAAGGATTTCGGCAGAGAGCAACGACTCTTGGCGCGTCTTGAGGAACTCGCGCTCGAATCGAACGCCGCGCAGGATCTCTCTCCTGAGCAGAAGGAGGAGTGGGATGAGATTCACGAGGATCTCAAGGAGATTTGGGTCTCCGATGATTTCAGTCGCCGGTACGAAAAACAAGGCGCGGTAGGGCAGAACGCCACCACCGACAAGGAGTTCACCAAGTATTTCGTCGATCTGCCGCGCTCCGCTTTTGAGTTTTGGTGTCAGATGGAGTCTGACCGCTTGATTCGGCCGGTAATGCGACAATTCTACCAGGAGCGAGATGTGGTGTTAGAGGAGCGTCGCATGCGATCCGACGATGATCCAGGTGGACGTCTCTATGAGCTCTTGCTGGGTGTCGCCTACCAGCGACACCCGTATCGCGCGCCGGTTATCGGATACGAAAAGGATATTCGCTCGCTCACTGCTACGAAGCTTGAGGAGTTTCGTAAGAAGTATTACGTCCCATCGAATATCGTCGTGAGTGTCGTCGGCCGAGTTAATCCCGGAGAGGATATGAAGGTGATCGCGAAATATTTCGGCGCGATGCCTAAGGGACCGGAGATCGTTCGTGATATTCCAGTTGAGGCTGAGCCGGAAGGGGAGCGACGCGCGACGATTAAGATGGCGGCGTCTCCTCAAGTTATCGTAGCGTACGCGAAACCCAATTACCCGCATCCCGATGATCCCCCACTTTCCGTGGCGGCCGAGATTCTCAGTGGCAGCAAGATTTCGCCCCTCTACGTAGAGCTCGTGAGGCGTCGTCAGCTCGCGGCCGGCATCGTGAATGAGGAGGGGCCCGGTAACGCCTATCCAAACCTCTTGATGTTCGGCGCGACGGTGAAGGCGCCGCATACGACCGATCAACTCCTTCGGGCCTTTGATTCCGTGGTGGATCGCTTCCGACGCACGGGTCCAACGGAGGCGCAGCTTGAGATCGCAAAGCGCGCTATCGGGATGAGCTTCCTCGGGCACCTCCAGTCGAGCCAATCGTTGGCGCTTGATTTCGCCTCCTCTGAATTGATGTACGGCTCGTGGAAGGCATCGGTGGAATGGTACGAGAAGATGAGTCAGGTAACCGTCGAGGATGTAAAGCGAGTGGTTGATACCTACCTCGTTTCAGATCGACGAACGATCGCGACGATTGAGAGCAATTCATAGGAGGTTGGAGGTAAAGTATGTCGACACGAATCTTTTCAACTTTCGCGGCGCTCCTTTTCGTTGGTTCGATTGGGTGTTCTTTTGGCCCTCTGTCGGGCGAGCGTGGCTCTCCGTCTCGCGCTGATGAGGTCGCGAATTTCAAGCCTATTCAGCCTGAGGAGTGGCGATTGCCTAACGGTCTCCGCGTGGTCTACCTCAAGGATGACGAGTTGCCCTTAGTGCGTGGCCGCCTCTTTATTCGGGGGGGCTCGTTGTGGGGCCCAGCGACTCCTGTTGGGGTAGTCAGCGCGATGGGAGATCAGATGCGACAAGGTGGAGCTGGCAGCAGGTCCGCTGACACACTCGATCAAGATTTAGAGGAGTTGGCGGCCACCGTTACCAGCTCC
>JAULVA010000384.1:17456-22300 GCA_032111275.1 Bdellovibrionota bacterium | reverse complement strand
CGTTCTCGGCGCTCTCGTCCGACCTCGATCAGGTGTTTCCGATCTTCGCCGACGTAGCTTTGCGACCCCGATTCGAGGGGGATCGTCTCGCCTTGTGGAAGGGACAATCACTGGAGAGCATTCGCCGTCGCAAAGAAGATCCAAGCACCGTCGCGTCGATCGCCTTCACGCAACTCCTCTATGGAGATTCCCCGTACGGCCGCGTCTCAGTTGAGAGGGATATCTCGGGTATCTCGCGTGAGGGGTTAGTCACTCTTCACCAGAAGCTCGTAAAACCAGATGGTGGTCTGTTAGTAGTAACTGGGCGGGTGGATCGACCGGTTGTTGAGAAGCTCGTTGAGACTCACTTCGGTGGCTGGGGAGCGCGCGGTGAGCTGCTTCCTCCAGCTCCTCCTGTAACCAATCAACCTAAACCTGGGATCTATTTTATTGAGTTGCCCTTCTCGCAGGCGGCGGTGCAGATGGGGCAACTCGGAGTTCCCCGTTTGACCCCCGACTACCCCGCGATAGATATGTTCAATGAGGTCTTTGGCACATCAGGATTCGGTTCTCGCCTCATGCAGAGGGTGCGAACGGAACTTGGGCTTACCTATGGGGTCTACGGCGGAATCTCTCCCGCGGTGGTGAAGGGAGTGAACTACGTGTTCCTTCAGACGAAGGCGGAATCGGTCGCTCCCGCGATCGAAGAGTCGATCGGGGTTCTCTCGAAGATGCAATCGGCTCCTCCGACCGCGGTGGAGATGGAGGAGAAGACCACCGCGATCGAGAACTCGTTCGTACTCAATTTTGACTCAATCGATGATATCGCAGTGCGCAACGCTCGCCTCAAATTGCTCGGCTATCCGGCGGACTACGATCAGACCTACCTGACGAAGGTGCAGGAGGTAACGCCGGAAGGGGTTCAAGAGGTAGCCCAGAAGCGGTGGGACCCGAGCAGCTTTGTGATCGTCGTCGTAGGCAATAAGACGGCCTATGAACGTCTTGAAAAGGTCATGCAGGACAAAAATAACACTCTTAGCTCGTTTGGGCTGAGCAAACTACGTTTTGAAAGCGCAATTGTGATGCAGTAGTCGGGTTTCGGTCATCGTATAGACACACCTCATCTGCGTCGCCATCTAGGTCGTAGGAATGGGGCTTCGCCAGATGTCTATATTTGGAATCGATACGATGAACAGAGGAAAGATCCTACTGGATGTGGCCACCCTGGCGTTTGGGGCGTGCGTCGCGCTCTCCACCCAAGGATGTTCGTCTCAGCCCGTTGCTGGTCCCGACAAATTGGGACGCGACGAGGGGCTCGGGGCAATTCAAGGAGCCGGTGCTGGCATGGTCGTGGGTGCCCAAGTAGGCGCTGGCACTGGACCGGGAGCGGCGATAGGCGCTGGTTTTGGCGCTATCGCGGGCGCTATTCAGGGCCTGATGAAGGACTCCTTGGAAGACACCGACATGAAGAATGAGCGTGAGCTCAAGGCGACGCGTAGTCGGATCGTCGCCCAAGATGTGCTTGCCAAGCACTACGAGATGCGGATGCAGATGCATCCCGGCCGTGATATCTACCCTGCTGATGTCTTCTTTGAAGGCGATTCCTCGAAGATGTGTCCGCAAGGGGTGGCTATTGTCAAAGAGATAGCGCGAATGAATGAGTTTCGACTTCCTTATTCCCGCATAATAGTGGCATCCTATGCTAAGTCGATTAATCCAGAGTCCACATATGTGTCGCACCTTACGGAGCGCCGGGCTCGAGAGTTTGTGAACCAGCTGGTTCGGGCTGGCGTAGAGCCGAGACGTTTGGAAACGAGAGCCGTTGTGATAGATGCTCCGGTGCTGATTGATCCAAATGACAACCCGACCCGTTATAACCAAGCTATAGAGATAATCCCTGTTGATAAGTAGGAACTATGAAAGGCAAGAAAGACCCAAAAGCAAAAGAGCAGGAGAACGGCGCTAAGGAGTCAAAGGAGCTCTCCCGCATCGCGACCAAAGCCGACCTGAAGGTATTCATCACCGAAGTTCACGAGAAGATGCTTAAGGAGCAAGCCGCTCCTATCTTCGCTATGGCGGCGATGCAGCAGATCATGAGCCTCGATAACATCTATGATCTCGTCGACAGCCAGAGCAAAGAGATCCTACAGGAGATCTGGGTCAAGCTTCAGCAGTCTGGGTTCCATCTCAGAAAGCCACCCCTCTTGTTCGGTGAGGGCGAGGCGTAGTCGATCTATGTGCTAGAGATACGAAACGGCGACCTCGGTCGCCGTTTTTATTGGAGCGAGACTCCGGGAAAGGGAGGCAAAACCACGCTATCGCGTGCTTTTGCCTTGTTTCCTTGGGTGGCTATCCGCTGGCTAGTCATCGGGAGCTCTGGCCATCGGTGATTCCTATGGCTGTCACGGTGCGAAGAGGGTAAAACCCTGCTATAACGATCCCGCATAAGAAAAAGCGCACCTACTATGGCAGCAGACACCAGCAGCATACAAAAGGCACGGATCGCGACGATCGTCTTGAGCGTCATCGGGCTTGTTCTCTCGTACATCGCCCTCGACCAGCACGTTGTCTACTCGCACGGCTTCGCATCCGGCCCGAGCTTTTGTCACATCAACGCGCACCTCAACTGCGAGGCGGTAAATACGAGCGAGTGGTCGATCTTCTTCGGTCTCCCGGTCGCCGCGTACGGACTCTTCCTCTACGGTATCCTTCTCATAGGCTCCTTATCCGCGTCGAGCGCGGGGCGAACCCTCTCTTTGCGGTCGTGGGCCGCGATAGCGCTCCTCATCTCATTCGTAGCCTCCTTCTTTTCGCTCGTGTTGTTTGGGATCTCAGAGTTTATCATCGGGGCGCTCTGTCTCATATGCCTCGGTACCTACATCGTGAACTTCCTCATCCTCGGAATCGTGTGGCTTTGCGCGTGGAGGGGGGATCTCCTTCACGGACTACGGGAAGGGGTAACGGAGCTATTCCGGATGCTCGGTGTGGTCCTTGGAATCGCTGACGCTCCTGAGGTGGCCCGTCCATGGCGCATCCGTGTTGTGAGTATTCTGATCGCGCTCAGTGGTATCGCAAGCGCGTTGCTACCTGACGTTATCTTCCAGAGCTACGCCGCTCAGGAGATGGTAGAGGGGGATCCAGTTGAGGAGTGGTCACAGTCACCGCTTACGCAATTCGATCTCCAGGCAGGGAAGGGGGCGTTTGGAGATTACGCGCTCGGCGATCCGAACGCGCCGATTCAGATCGTTGAGTTCGCCGACTACGAATGCCCCGCGTGTAAGATCATGCATGGTCTCATCAAGGAGCTCCTCGACCAGTATCAAGGAAGGTATCACTTCGTCTTTAAGAACTATCCGCTCGACAAAGCGTGCAACCCGGAGATGGAGCGTGATTTGCACGAGTTCGCCTGCACCGCCGCGTTCTTCTCTCGGTGCGCGGGAGAGCAAGGAAAGTTTTGGGAGGCAAATACGATCCTCTTCCTGCGTGACGCTGATAAGGGCGATCTGAAGGCTGAGAGCTTGTTGACCGATGGCGCGAAAGAGATAGGACTTGATGAGACAGCCGCGCGTGAGTGCATGCAGTCAGGTCGATATCGGGAGCGTATCTTACAGGATATTAAAGCTGGTTCCGCGGCTGGTTTGCAGGGAACTCCATCGGTGTGGGTAAACGGCAGGCTAGTAACGCAGCCGGGATACGAGTCATTCACGCGAATCTTTAATACTATCCTCAAAGAGAAGGGTATTCCGACTCCCTAACGTCATGAGTGAGAAGAGGGGTGAACATCCCCGATAATCGGTATGACCAAGCCAAAGGTGCTCATTCACATCGTCACCTGGAATAGTGAGGACACTGTCGCGCGGTGTATCGAGCACGCTCGCGCGCAGGAGGGGTTCACCTTCGGCGAGGATCTTATCATCCGAGTTACTGATAACGCCTCAGCGGATACTACCGTCGATTGCGTTGCCGCACTCGGGATAGAGAAAGGTCTTGAGCTTCACAGAAACACCGCCAACTTGGGTTTTTGTGGGGCGCACAACCAAGGGGCGGCGCGCTGCGTTGAAGGTTGTTTCGACGCCATGTTGATCCTGAATCCCGATGTCGGACTCACTTCAACCTGCGTTCAACGAATGATTGAGCCCCTCTCTCGTGACACGCGAAGGGGAATGGTAACGCCTAAGTTGCTGAGGGCTGCCGACGACCTCTCGCCACTGGCGTCGAGAACGATCGACGCGGCCGGTATGATTCTCACACCTTCGCTTCGGCACTTCGATCGGGGAAGTGGAGAGGTAGACCGTGGTGCCTACGAGGTATCCGAGGAGGTCTTTGGGGCGACGGGTGCGTGCCTTCTCATCTCCCGTGAGTGCATTGAGGCTTTGGCGTTGCCACCAACGATCTCAGATGAGTCGGTGTGGAGGATCTACCCGGAGCTCAAGGAGGGATCCGCAAGCCGTGTGCGTCTCTTTGATGAGGCGTTCTTCGCCTATCGGGAGGACGCGGATCTCTCATGGAGGGCGGGCAGAATGGGATGGCGGTGCGTCTATACCCCAGCCGCGGTCGCGAATCATGTGCGGGTGGTTACTCCCGAGCGACGCTCCAAACTTCCAGAGATCTTGAATCGCCTCAGTGTTCGCAATCGGTTTCTCCTTCAGTGCAACAACTGGGACCTCTCGTGTGGTTTTGCGTCGCTGCTATGGGGAATTGTGGTGCGGAACCTTCTGGTTATCCTTGGGGTCCTGCTTAAGGAGCGGAGCTCCTTACCCGGTCTTGTTGAAGCTCTCCGTCTCGCGCCGCGAGCACGGACTATGTATCGGGCTACCAAGGGCGCATCCCTATCTGGGGGCTTTTGCGTACGTGCCGAGGAGAGG
>JAULVA010000384.1:0-17446 GCA_032111275.1 Bdellovibrionota bacterium | reverse complement strand
ATAGCGAAGCGGGTCAAGGATGGTGATGTTATCGGTGTTGGCACCGGTACCACGGTCGACGCGGCGCTTACTGAGATCGGGAAGCGTGTGAAGGCAGAGGGGCTTCGGATCACCGTTGTGCCGACCTCGTACCAGAGCGCGTGGCGATGTCAGGATCTCGGATTTATCGTGATGTATCCCGGCTATCGCGGACACCTCTCGTGGGGATTCGATGGCGCGGACCAGGTCACCAAGAATCGTTGGGCGATCAAAGGGAAAGGGGGCGCGATGCTCCAGGAGAAGATCCTCGCGAAGCGGTGCACAAAGTTCGTTCTGATCGTTGATGAGACGAAGGTGGTTGAAACCCTTGGACAGGGATGTCCGATTCCCGTTGAGGTGGTGCCTGAAGCAGTTACGCTAGCCGATGAGGGCCTAAAGTCCTTGGGAGCGACAGAGGTGGTTATTCGGGTCGGAACCGGCAAGCACGGTCCGGTCATCACGGAGCGTGGCAACATCATACTCGACGCTACTTTCTCCACTGTCACAGACAGACTCGAGGCCGATATCAAATCCATTATTGGCGTGGTGGATAGCGGACTGTTCATCAACTACGCTACCGAGGTTATGGTCGCGAAAGCTGACGGCGTTTATTCGTTCTAGTGCTCCGTCCAAAAAGTCTGTTCAACTGTCGACGGAGTATAGGTGCGACGGGCACTAGTGGTTTCTATGGTGTTTTCAACGCTATGTGCGTTGAAAACGAACAGCCCTCGTGCGGCGCTCGATATTGGAGACTGATCTAACTTTTTTGACGCCGCACTCGTCGAGTGATGAACGGGCGGCTTCCCTAAGGCTCACCCCGTGGCCCCGCCTCACTCTTAGTGGTGGTGTAGTAGATAATGAGGTCAGCCTCATCTTTCCAACGGGTGAAATAGATCTTGATATCCGAGTCGGCGGGGTATCCGGCGAAGAACCAAACCCCTGGCTGGGCCGACTCCGATTTTATGGAGGTGACGTACACCACCATGGTGGCCTCCTCCTTCCAGTTCGTCACATACACCTTCTTGTCGGCGCCTGACTTCCACGAGGTGACATACACCCGTTCTGCCAGGGCATCGAACGGGAAGGTGACGCCGAACCACGCGAGGATAAAGACAACACGCCATCTCATAGGTGGGTTATACGAATCACGGTGTCGTTAGGCTATGGGTAAGTTAGGTAAGGAGCGGGGACCACGTGGGTTACCGCCTATCTTGATCTGTCTCCTTTGTTATCTCGGAGCCCACTTTTTTTCTTTATTTGTGACCGGCGCCTGCCTACAGTGCCCTCATGATCGAGAGGAAGACCGGCAGTCCCGAAAACCCTTTTCACATTACCAAGCCTCCCGGCGCGTCGCTGCATCACGCCGTCGATTCACTCCTCTCGCTACGTCTTCCTCGCCCGGAGGGGTTTGTAGCGAAGCTCGGCGCAACGCATCTCTCGCTCTTTATCCTTGAGCCCAAAGATACCCTTGGCCCGATCGGCTATTCGACAGACTCTCGACGGCTCTTTTGCTACAAGGCCGTTTTCGAGGATGGGGGAATGGCGGTGATGATGATTACGGGAGACTCCCTCTCAAACGTTTTGCGGGACGAGACGCTGCAAAGTTCCCTTTCCCAAATTAACGCCGAGGCGACGAAGCGGGGGGGCATCGCGCATCACGTTGTGTGCGCGGTTCGTACTCCCCTGTCCCAGCGCAACTTTGTTGAGTTCGCCCAACATCATCACTCGCAGGTGATGCTGCAGTCCATGATTCAGCGAGTGTTGGCTGATCAGGCAGGCGGTCTGAACGCTTTGGACATCAAAGGTGTCGAGCTTTCGGGGTGGTCCCACAGCTCATCGAGCTTACCTCAATGCATCCTAGAGCGAGCACACGATCGCTCAACAGATGTCACGATGACTTTAGAGTGGGCCCGAGGGGACCAGCACTCCGCTCGTGTCTCGTTCTAATTTTCACGAAGGTTCAAAGACATAAGAACCTCACGTAAGAACTCCCCGTTCAATATAAACGAAAACGAGCACGGGGGTGGTGGATAGTGGCGGGTATCTGAATCCCTCCTTGGGGCACCAACCTGCTGGGGAAGCGAGGCAAAACCCCTCCCTGCTGCGAAAGCGGATCTTGGGTTGCTCTTCGATTTTCAGCACGTGGAAAAATCCTCCATGTATCTCAGTGGATACACGTCCGGTTTTTCCCCGCACTGAAAATCGAATATCAACCCAACCTCCACTTTCTCGCTACGGGTAGGTTTTGCCTCGCTTCCCTAGCAACCCCTACAGATTGCGTTGGTCCGTCGGTGTCGTCAAATAAAAACGTGAGAAACAACGAAGTGGCCTCCACTCGTCCCTTTTGAGCGCCAGCGATAGTGAAGGTTAGGGGTGGGAAGAAGGTTATGAGACGGAACTTGAATCCGCTGTGTAAAAAAGGGGCTGAGGATAGGTACCCTCAACCCCTTTCGTTCCCCGCGAGGCTCATCTCAGATGAATCTCACGAGATGTACTGCACCTCTACAAGCGACCTGTTGACGTTGTCGGTGCCACATAGCGGTATCCGACAAGCAGTAATACAGCACCTACTACGGATAGAATAAGACCCGCAGGCTCTCCCTCACCGTAGAAGCCGAGTACTCGCCCTATTAATGAACCTAAAAGAGCCCCAGCTATTCCGAGCACCGTTGTAATAATAAAACCAGCGGGATCTCGGCCCGGCATGAGGGCGCGAGCTATGAGTCCGATCACAAATCCGATGATAATTGTCCAAATAATTGTCATAATACGCCTCCCCTCTCTACAGCCTTTTAAAAGACCTAGCAGGGTGGTGAAAAATATTTCCTGTTGCGCATTTCGATAGTTTGACTGCAACTTCGTTGGAGCC
Source organism: Bdellovibrionota bacterium (assembly GCA_032111275.1). Lineage (GTDB taxonomy): Bacteria > Bdellovibrionota_C > UBA2361 > UBA2361 > OMII01 > OMII01. The sequence goes on along the minus strand of JAULVA010000384.1, from coordinate 14,559 downwards.
GCCGAAAAAATCCTCAACGTATCTCAGTGGATACGCCTCCGGTTTTTTCGTCATCTCCGCCTCGTTTCGTCTAAACTCTCAAAATGCTCACACCGGAACCATTTTTCACCATCCTGCTCAACGAATTTGACCCCATCTGGACGAGGTCCACTATGTCGAGGCTCATTGGGATACCAGATGAGTCGGCTCGTACCCCAGCGCGAACCGTTCCTCATCGATCTCATGCGCGGTGCGAAATCCCAACCGGCGTAGAACCGGCAGCGGTGGGCACCATCCTTGTAAGGAGTGTTGAAGAAGGAAAGCCCCTACGGCGACAGGAAGCGCTAGCCACCGCCGATCAACGGTTATGGCTAATGCCAGTCCGGTAAGTGAGAAGATCGCCGCGTTGGCCTCTATCGCTCGCTCAACATCCCATTCCCGCAACAGTTCGCGGTATCTTCGCTCTTTCACCTCCGGCGGAGCGGAACGATACCTCTCGATTGATCTCCTGGTTTCCTCCAAGATCTCGCGATTGATACGAGGGTCGGAGTGTCGAGGAACGCGATCCAAAGAGCTTGAAAACGCCATGGCTACCTCCTGCGTAGAGTTCAAAACAAGGATCCTTCGTAAGACATGAGAGGGATGTGCGGGATGATCGCGTGCAGGTCGTACGCCGGTGTCGGCGCTGCCCCGTATGGTGTTGCACTACTCCTTCTCCTTCTCTCCCTCTGTTAGTCCCGGTTTGAGTGCCCTAAAAAACGCGTTCTTTACGATCTCAACAACAGCAGTCCACGTTGAGCCCTGTTCATGTTCCACATCGCCCTCCAAGGGAATCACGGTACCGATCTGAGCTTCAGGCTTGTTCTCGAAAATTCCCGCGGCGGCCCCTACCAATGATTCCCACAATCCGGATAGCAGAGACTCATTTTCCTGCGGTGGGTTGAACACCTCAACCTCATGCAAGAGAGGCTTCAAGGTCCCTCTCAGAGTTCCGGCCTTCACATCTACGATAGGAGTGGCATACGGGTCGCGATATCGAATGTCAAAGTCGTTCACGGTAAAATTGGTTGATACGAAGGGGCGAGAGCTCCTTGAGCGCATGGAGCCACTCCGGTCCTACTACGAGTTGCTGTTCCTCTGGGGACCGTCCGTTGACGAAATTAAGGCTCCCTTCCTCCGCCTCAACACGGCCAACAAATTTGCCTTGGAGTAACGCCTCCCAATGGACCGACAAGAGCACGGTTTTTGCCTCAAGAAGGGGAAGGGGAACTCTGCCGCCAAGCTGATGGACTCGCACGCCATGAATACGGTACGCCCCTCGAAAGAGGTCGAGGTCGATGGAATCTAGGGCAGCCTCATAGCCTGTGATTCGGTCAAGCGTTCGGTTCACATACCAGGCTACGAGCGATGGAAGGGTAAGCCGAACGGCGACGATAACCGCGACAAGCGAAAGCGGATGATGATTAGGGTTTTGCGCCTCATGAGGAAGTAGGTGCTTCTTATCGCGAAGTGTGGCAGGTAACTATGACCCGAGGCAGTGCTACTTTAGCTTGAAGGAGCGTACAAAGGCTCTCATACACTCACGTAACGGGAGGGGGAACATGATCTTACGCGACATTGGCGCACTCTTCATGGAAGCGGGCAGACATTGGATAGATGACTGTGCGCCACGCATGTCCGCCGCTTTAGCCTTTTACACGATCTTTTCAATTACTCCATTGTTCATCATCACCACCGCGATAGTGGGGTTTGCTTTGGGAGAGGAGGCCGCGAGAGGCGAGATAGTCGCTCAATTGGAGGGAATCATCGGAGTTCCCGGCGCCGAGGTCATTCAAACTATGCTTGAGCGTGCCAGTGAACCACAAGCAGGACGCATCGCCTCTCTTCTGGGTCTTGTAATGCTGCTGCTCGGCGCGGTCGCGGTTTTCGCGGAGCTTCAAGACGACCTTAATACGGTTTGGAAAGCCTCTCAAAAAAAGCACCAGACCTGGTTGGATTGGGCAAAGGACAGATTACCCACGTTCGCCATGGTTCTAGCGGTGGGATTTCTGCTTTTAGTTTCGCTGATAATAGCCGCTCTACTGGTGATAGTTGGAACGTGGATTCAGACGTTTTTACCGCGACTTGGGATGAGCGTGCTCGTGCTCAATATTCTCATCTCCGTGAGTGTTGCCACCGGGCTGTTCGCACTGATGTTCCGTTATATTCCGGACTACAGATTGCCATGGAAAACTGTGGTAATTGGCGCGGCGCTGACGGCGGCTTTCTTTGTCGCCGGTAAATACCTTATAGGGGTCTATGTCGGTCGCGCGGGGATAGCCACGCCCTTTGGAGCCGCAGGATCCGTCGTCGTTCTAGTTGTATGGGTTTACTACTCAGCGTTGATATTTTTCTACGGAGCTGAAATAACCCAGGTGTTGGCGAGAATGAGGGGCGCCCCGCAGGCGCCCCTCGGTGTAACTGCTTAGTGATGCGGGTAGGTTTCAACCTCCCCCGAAGGGCTTTCCCATCGAGGACCGCGAGTCGCGGTTGATTGGGCTACTCCCTCTTCCATTCCTACCTTCTCCTCGTAGACGAGGGAGCCACCGAGCCAGCCCCCAACGGTGAGGAAAAGAAACCCGAGATACGCCGGCAGAACCGATATAACATCACGTTCGGCAAACGAGGGTCGGGCGAGAAATGACACAAGGAACGAAACCAACGCCACCGTGTTCACGATAAGATGATAGGTGGCTTTATCCTTTGCTCTGGAGTTCTCGGGTATCACCGAAGTGAAATCGACAAGCCCAGGAATGGCGGCCACAAATCCCATGACAACGCCCGCTATCATGCAATGGCCACCCGTCTGATAAAGCGGCTCACTGGGGAGAATTCGACCTAAGGCGTCGAACACGATCGACCCAGTGAGGAACGCGATTGGAAACGGTATGATCATAGGGTGTATCGGGTGATTCCCGATAACAGCTCTACTTTTCATAGTTACCTGCGTGATGTCCGAGACCGGGATTGAGCGGACTTCTTGCCAGCCGGTTTGCGCGCACCCGCACTTCGGCTTTGAGCGCCGCGCCCTGCCGCGCTCCGTCCAGCTGCGCTGCGACCTGACTGTCCTCTTTCAGAGGCCACACGGCCACGCGGAGAGGATGCCTTACGGCTGGCCGAAGCTCCTCGTCCAGCGCCACCAACTTTCTTGCCAGCACCACTTTCCTTGTTTACGGTTGCCCACGCTCGGCTTGCCGCCTCTTTGCGAGGAGTGGATCGCTTCGCATATCCCTCTTCGATGTGACTGGCTTGGCGTTTCTGTTTCAGGGGTTGTTTTGATTTATCGCCTCTTGGCATAGTACCTCCTTGGTTAGTACGGGCCTTACCTCACCATTCTTAGTGGCGATAATGACTGATCCGCGTCACTCCGCGAAGCGGAGAGTCCCTCTCTCAGTTCGGGAACATTGTAGGGACCAAACTTTCTGTGTCGCGGTAAATACGTCGAAAATCCTATCGGTTCCTTGAAGAGAGCGAGCGATGAGAGCTACTCGGCTTCCTTCGCTAGGGGCAGTTTGCCGCGACGAGCGAGTGTCGCCATGACCACAGGAAGAACGAGAAGTGTGAGCGCCGTCGCGGATAAGATTCCTCCAATGACAACCGTCGCGAGCGGCCGTTGCACCTCACTACCGGTGCCGTGTGAAATCGCCATAGGGATAAATCCTAGCGAGGCAACGAGCGCCGTCATGAGCACTGGGCGCAGGCGCGTGACTGCCCCCTCGACTATCGCGGTGAGAGGGCTCTCTCCTTGCATGAGGAGTTGACGAGTGAAGCTTACGAGGACCAGGCCGTTGAGGACCGCTACGCCGGACAGCGCGATGAATCCAACCGCCGCTGATATTGAAAAGGGAATATCCCGAATCCACAATGCGATGGCCCCACCCGAGAGCGCGAAGGGGATTCCAGAGAATACGAGCAAGGAGTAGGTGACCGACCGAAACGTGATAACGATCAGGCCAAACACGCTCAGGAGAACAACGGGAACAACGATCAGGAGACGACTTTTAGCGTTGAGAAGGTTCTCATACTGTCCTCCCCATCCAAGCCAATATCCAGGAGGAAGTTGGATCGACGAAGCGATCCGAGCTTGAGCCTCCTCGACAAATGAGCCGAGATCCCGATTTCGGACGTTGGCTGTCACCACAATCCTTCGCTTTCCGTTCTCTCGACTTATCTGATTTGGTCCCTGTGTTACGGAGATATCCGCTACGCTGCCCAAGGGAATAAACGACATCGTTGGCCCCTCCGGTTTAAGTTCGGTGCGGGCGTATTCCATCGAGTGGAAGTGTGGCGCTATATCGGTTGGAATCGGAATCGGTAAGCTCGCTAAGGAGCTAATATCATTGCGCACATTCTCTCCAAGCCGCACTACTATCGGAAAGTTACGGTCCCCTTGGTAGAATCGGCTTACCTCTCGTCCGGCATAGGCCGTTTCGACTACATCCTGAACGTCCTGGCTGCTCAGTCCGAGACGAGCCAGCTTTTCGCGGTTGGGCTTAACCTCAACAATCGGCAACCCCGTGACCGGTTCGAGCTTCACATCGGAACTGCCCGGAATGCTGGAAAGAATACTCTCAACCTTCTCACCGTTCTCAAGCAGGATCGCGGTGTCATCGCCGAAGATCTTTACCGCGACGTCGCTCCGCACTCCCGCGAGCAGCTCGTTAAATCGCATCTGGATAGGTTGCGTGAACTCATAATTATTGCCGGGAACCTGCAAGGCTATCTTTTCAAACCGTTCAACGATCTCACGCTTGCTGAGCTTCGGATTCGGCCATTCCGAGCGGGGTTTGAGCACGATGTACCCATCCGCGACGCTTGGAGGCATAGGGTCGGTCGCGATCTCGGCGGTACCGATCTTGGCGAATACATGATGTACCTCCGGTTCCTTCCGAAGCGCGTCCTCTAGCTGATACTGCATCTGAATGGATTGACTGAGCGATGTGCCTGGAATCCGAAGAGCATGCAACGTGATGTCCCCTTCATCGAGGGATGGGATGAACTCGGAGCCAAGTCGGAGGAAGAGAGTTAATGAGAGGGCGAGCACTATCGCGGTGCCTACAAAGACCTTTCGAGGGGCTTCCAGGAGCCGAGAGATGAGAGCTCGATACCAATTTTGAATTCGCTCGGTCCGTGATTCGTGATTTGAGGTAACATGTCCTGTCACGAAGGTCGCGACCGCGGCGGGAACGAATGTTAGGGAGAGGATGAAGGCTCCGATGAGAGCGAGGAGTACGGTCAGCGCCATCGGATGGTACATCTTTCCCTCAATGCCGCTCAGGGCCAAAATTGGGATGTACACAACCATGATGATAAGTTCGCCAAACATGGTCGCTTGTCGGACCTCGGAGGATGCCTCGAAAACGACATCCATCCGCTCCTCAGTGGTCAGGGTTCGTTGGAGTTTGTGGCGAGCCTCTCCGAGCCGTTTGATACAATTTTCGACGAGAATGACCGCTCCATCAACGATGAGGCCAAAGTCGAGCGCACCCAAGCTCATCAGATTAGCGCTGAGCTTGCTCTGCACCATGCCCGTCATCGTGATCAACATGGCAAGGGGAATGACAAGAGCGGTGACGAGCGCCGCTCGAAAGTTTCCGAGGGCAAAAAAGAGGACGGCTACAACAAGTATCGCTCCCTCAGTGAGGTTCTGCTCGACTGTGGCGATAGTGGCTTCCACGAGGTCAGCGCGATTGTATACGGTCCGAATTTTAACGCCCTCTGGCAGGGATCTTTGAATCTCCTCGACCTTAGCGGTTACCCGTTTCGACACGGCGAGACCGTTCTCTCCGACCAACATGAACACGGTGCCGAGAACCACCTCTCGACCATCCTGGGTGGCTGCGCCCCCTCGAAGTTCAGCGCCCTCAGCGACGGTTGCTACCTGGCCTATTCGGACCGGTGTGCCTTCATGCACGCTGACAACGAGGTCATTAAGTTCCCGGGCGTAATGAACCTGCGCCGGAACCCTCACCAGAAATTGCTCACCGTTATTTTCAAAGAAACCCGCCCCGACGTTGGCGTTGTTACGCGCGAGAGCCATCGCGATATCGTTGAGGGTGAGTCCGTAGGCTCGTAGCTTCTCAAGGTCTGGGGTCACAACGATCTGCTTTGATTCACCCCCGATAGCGTTCACCTCGACCACTCCCGGAATGGTCATTAATTGTGGGCGAACGACCCAGTCTTGAATTTCACGAAGTTCCTGAAGGGTGCGGTGAACGAGAGCGTTCGGCTCCTCCTCGACCACGAACATGTAGATCTCGCCCAAACCGGTGGAGATCGGTCCCATCGAGGGCATGATCCCAGCGGGGAGGCGATTTTTCGATTCCTGCAAGCGTTGCGCGATAAGTTGTCGGGCGAAATAGATATCGGTGCCATCCTTAAAGACAACCGTTACCTGTGAAAGACCGTAGCGGGAGAGTGAGCGGGTATACTCAAGCGATGGCAACCCAGCGAGCAGGAGCTCTATCGGATTGGTAATCTGTCGCTCCACCTCAAATGGGGAGTATCCACTCGCCTGGGTATTAATCTGTACCTGAACGTTCGTAATGTCCGGCACCGCGTCGATAACAAGGTGTCGAGCGGACGCTATTCCAACGATCGCGACGACGAGCGTTATTCCGAGCACCCAGAAGCGATGCGTAATGGAGGTTCTGAGGATAAAATTGAACATCACACGCTCCTAGTGATCGTGAGTCGCCCCGTGCTTAAGGATGTCGGCTTTAATGGTGAACGAGTTTTTGGTTACATACTCGGTGCCGGCCGTGAGCCCCGCGGTGACCTCGGTCCATTCGCTATTAGTCTCGCCAAGCTCGAGGGGACGAATTTCGTAGGTATCTCCAAACTTCGCGAATACAACCTGCCATTGACCAAAGGTTTGAATTCCCTCTTGTCGTACCGCGACAGGGACCTCTTTTTTCCCGACGACCAGATCTCCCGTAACAAACATGCCCGGGACGAGTAGTTGTTTCTCGTTTGGGAGAACCACACGGACTAACTGTGCCTGAGCTTTTTCGTCGGCATAGGGGGCGACGTAGTCAACCGTTCCCTTAAAGGCTTCCTCTCCGGAGGCTCCTTTTACGAGCACCTGCTGCCCGACTTTAACTGACTCTCTCTCCTCCAGTGGAATAAAGAAGTCGGCCCATACCTCAGAGAGATCCGCGACGATGTAGACCCACTGATTTTCTGGTACAAACTCCCCCACGATGAGGTGTCCGTTAATGACGGAGCCCGCGATTTGGGAGCGAACCTCGTAGGGTTGAAGACTCTGATTGCTTTCGATGACGGCGAGTACCTCACCCTTGGCTACCGGATCGCCGATGTGTTTACGTCCCTCCTTCACGATACCGGCGAAACGGGGGATGACATGCGCGATGCGATGTTCGCTCGGGGTGATCTTTCCGCGCACGCGGATGGTTTTCTGAAGGATCTGTGGTTGAGCTGTCGAGGTCTCAATGCCTGCGTCCCGAGCCACCTCTGGGGAGAGCGTCGTTCTCCCTTCGTATGATGGATAGCTCCAGGTAAAGTGCTCGTTCTTGTGGGTAAGATCTACCGCTACATCGAAGGAGTGAGGCTCTGAGACCTCTTGAGTGCTGAGAAGGAAATCCCCTTTTGGGGCAAAAGCGATCTGGCTCTCGATGCCTCCAAGCCGGTGCAAAGTCACTTTGAGAGCAAATGAGCTAGGAGGCACAGGCTTGCCGCTTTCAGATAGATACGCACGAAATCGAGGATGTCCACCCGCTTCATGAATGCCCAGTTCGAGTTGAAGGTTTCCCTGAGTCAGCAGGGTTCCGCCGTGCGGGCCGTGTGCCTCCTCCGCCTGTTGGCGGGCGTGTCCGTGGTCGTTGCCATTCGTGTCACACCCGAGTGCTGAAAAACCAACCGCACAACCAAGAACAACTGGTAAGACAAATGGAAAACCAAGTCGCATTTATACCTCCTCGCCAACAAGAATAGAGAGCCGAGCTCGCGCCATCGCGGCCTGCTGCCGCAGACTCAGACCGGTGAGTTGCGCTTCGTTAAGAGCGCGAAATGTCTGCCACACCTCAAGGACGCTACCCTTACCACTCGCGTAGGCGCGCGCCTCAGCTTCGAGGGCCGCTTTAAACGACACCTCGGCCTGCTGGGTGTAAATCTCTACCTGCCTCTCTGAGCTCACGGCGGCGGCGTGTATGGAGGAGATCTGAAGCTCTAGTCCCCCCTGATTGATAAGGTTGGCTTTTCGTCGCGCTACATCTTGTTCCGCGGACGCTCTCGTACGCTCAGCTTGGTTTCTGTTCCACACCGGAAGAGGGATAGTGATTCCCGCGCCAACGAAATCCCCTCCATCGTTTGTGTGTTGGTACACGACACGTGGAGAGACGCTCGGAAAGATATCGAGTTCGGCCAATCGGACCTGTTCAGCCGCTAACTCCTGAAGGATATCAAAGCGAGCCTTCTCGCTGATACGACTGGAACGGGCCTTCTCCAAGAGATTCGTCGCGGCGGGGATCTTCGTAAATTGCGGTGGGCGTGTGGCGATAACCGCACACGTCGTCCCCAGCGCCATCGCTAATTCGCTCTGTAGCGTAGCGAGAGAGGCCTCCGCTCCAACTCGCTGCGCCTCGAGGCGAAATTTCTCTCCTTCTAAGAGAGCCTCAGAGCCTTGAGAGATGAGTCCCTCTCGAACCTGCTTTCTCACCGTGCTAACTTTCTTCGCAGCGTCTTGCTCGGCGAGTTGCAGGAACCGCACCGTTTCCTGCAGAGCGAACAACCGCACAAAATTAACGTTGGTCTGTTGAGCGAACTCAAGGAGCTTAATGTTCTTCTCGGTGTCCCCAGCTTTTTGTAAGAGCTCAGCAACCTTGTCCCGTTTGCCGAAGTTAGAGAGCTTCATCGGTTGGCTCAACGTGACGGAGCTCTGAGGATCGTTAGCGCCCCCAACGTACATTCGGGTCCATGTCTCCTCCGCGGAAAGTTCAGGGTTCGCCCACAACTTTGTGTCGATCGCTTTAGCCACTTGGAGCGCATACTCTCTATCGATGTCCGCGACGAGGGGGCTGTGCGCGAGGGCGTGAGCGCGGAATTCCTCGAGCGTGGTCTTGAGCTCGCAGTTGGTAGTGCCATAGAGCGATGGAGTCGCGGATGCTGAGTGCGCGCAAAATAAGATTCCCCAGGTGAGTGAAAGGAGGAGTCCGCCGCTACGTGCAAATGAAGTTCTCATGAGTTCTCTGATGGTACCTGTTTCTCCTAACGTCTTGTGTGACGAGTATTACTGGGGAAACGGTCATTCCGGTAGATATCCTAGCAATACTGTGGGGTTTGGGCGAGCATTGGTGATGAATTCTTGGCCCCTCTGGGAGAACCTGGGAAGGGAAGAGAGGAGAGGCCCATAAAAGCGTTTGGCCCGACTCTAGAGCGGGTATGGTGGGTCTCGGACGAGAGCCCCCTGCGTGTCTTTTGCCTACTTTGTGGTAAAATCATCCCCTTCAGGCGCTGTGTGGAGGTATGTATGACACGTTCAAACCGTCTGCCTCACGACTTTTTCCGCCATTCGGCAACCGAAAAGCTCGCCCGAAAATTACTCGGCTGCCGGCTCGTAACGAATGTTCGCGGTGCGCGCGTATCCGGCGTTATCGTGGAGGTCGAGGCCTACCTCGGGGTTGATGATCCCGCCTGTCACGAGGCTCGTGGGATGACAAAACGTAATGCGGTGATGTTTAAGGAGGCAGGACACTGCTACGTGTATCTAATTTATGGGATGTACCATTGTGTGAACGTGGTGAGCGATCCGGGGGGAGTAGGGAGTGGCGTCTTGATCAGGGCGGTCGCTCCGAGCGAGGGGATGGAGGTTATGAAACGTCGGCGGGGCAACGATGATCGTAAGGATCTCACTCGGGGACCCGGGAAGTTATGTCAGGCTTTCGCTATTTCAAGCGCGTTTTGTGGGGAGCATTTCGCTCTCTCGGATCGTATTTGGATTGAGCCTTATACGGAATATCCGGACAGCGATGTGGGCGTCTCTGGACGAATCGGCATCTCCGTGGGGGGTGATCTCCCGTTGCGGTTCTTCGTAACGGGACACCCCTGCGTCAGTGGAAAGCCTCGCTAGAGGTGGCCTCCGCCCATAGTGAAATCCCCAAAAAACCACCCAAATATCTAGCTGTTCCGTAGCCATGAATAGCGACTTAACGTACAAAGTTAGGGCTGGTTGGGCCAAAAGGGGCTCGATTCTATAGTTGTTACTTTGTGAAGGTACCCGATATGAGGTTTCATCGGTTTCTTGGATTCCCGCTCGTTGCTCTCTTGTGCTCGTGTGCGGCGGTAAAATTAAGAAGTGTTGACCCGACCGATACCCTCCGTGAATTTCGTCAAGACATCCTCTCCTCCGATACGCTGAGCCCCTTTTCTTTGCAAGCGCTTCGCATGGCCGGCATCACCCAGGAGCAAGCTCTTGAGGAGGGCATCGATGATGCTGATCGGATTCAGTTTGAAAAGTTCGCCACCCCGATTGATCGAGCGTACGTTGAAAGTGAACTCGCCATCGGTCGCGCGCAGCTTCTTGAGCGCACGCAGCCAGAGAAAGCGGTCGGGCTCTATCTTCACGCGGCGGACCTCTCCTCTCAGGGTTTCTTTCTCAAGGATTGCAAAGCGCCAGTTGATATTCGGTGCGATAGCTTCAAGGTGTTCTACGATAGGGCCGTGCGGGGGGTGGTTGCCTACCTGACGGAGAAGAAGTGGCAGGTTAACGCGCCGCTCCAATTCCCTTCGGGCGCTGGAAGGACCTTTGACCTTAATGTCACTCGAAAGGGGCCGGTTGAGGATCCCTCTGAGTATGCCTCGTTCATTCCGGCGTCTTCGATCGGATTGGAAGGACTGACGAATCGACACCGTCAGAACGGGATCGGCGTAAGCCTCGTGGCGTGTCGACCCCGTCGGGACGCGAGCCGTGAAGAGATGTACCTTCCGCGAGTGGGTGTCTGTCTCCCTCTGACCGCGGTCGTTCGGTTTCCGAAACAGAACTGTCACGAAGCTCGGTGCGAGGCGTGGCTTGATCTTGTGAACTCCGTTACTGGAGAGACGGAGTATAAATATAACGGCGCTACCTTACCGTTAGCGGCCGATTACACAGCTCCGCTCGCGGCTCTTGTCGAGAAGACCGGCATGAGTGGATGGGACGGGCTCTTTGACGCTATTCAAGGAAACGAGGAGCTCCTGAGGAATACCGGTTTCTATACAACCGAGCCGTACAACGCCGGTAAGATACCTCTGATTACCGTGCATGGGCTCTTCTCAAATCCGCTCACCTGGCTTGATGTGCATAACGATCTCATGGGCGATCCCGTCATTCGTGAGAATTACCAGGTCTGGCACTATCTCTATCCGACCTCCTTGCCGATCGTTGAGAACGCTAAGACGTTCCGAGATAAGTTAGATGAGCTCCACAATTACCTCGTGGCAACCTCGCCAAAGGGTAAGGCACCAAAAAATATGGTGATCGTGTCGCACAGTATGGGCGGCCTCTTAACGCGCACCGCCGTGGTCAAGGATAGTCGGGGCTTACAGGAGTTCTTCTTCGGAGACCCTGCCCGGGTGCGCGAGTTAGACAAAGAGGTGCAAGCGCAGATTGATGCGTACCTCAACTTCAGTCGGAAACCTTACATCGATCGGGTAGTGTTCGTCGCTGTGCCACATCGAGGTAGTGATATCGCTGATAACTGGATGGGGCGGATCGGTCGGGCGCTTCTCTCCTTACCTAAGACGGTGGTGCAGAAATCGGTCGCGGTCGCCCGAGGCGCTCGCAATATTATTCGTCCTGACCTGCGAACGGAGTTCGACAGTGGGGACCCTTCAAGTATTCGAGGACTCTCCGCGAAGAATCCGACCCTTATCGCGCTCTCGGGTCTTGAGATCGACTCGCATGTTCCCTACCACTCTATTATCGGTGACCGAGGGTTAGGCGACACGCCGAATAGCTCAGATGGTGTTGTGGCGTACACGAGTTCGCACGTTGATGGAGCACACTCCGAGTTGATCGTCCCTGCCGATCACACGGCGCACGCCCACCCAAAAGCGGTTGGTGAGATTCGTCGAATCTTGAGGCTCCACATCGACCAAGTCGTGAGTGATGCCCCAGCGACCAAAAGCGAGAAGAAGCGCTAGAGAGGAGCTCGAAGTTCGATGAAGAGCGTCGTGTACAAGCTCGTCTGGCTGCTCATTGTGGTGGCGCTTGGCGGATGGAGCGTGTTGGTGTTGCTCTATTCGCCTGCTCTGCCGACATCCATTCGGGTCTCCGTAGCGGGAATAGTCGGCGTCGTGTTGCTGATATCTTTCTTTCGATGGAGATACCGTCGATGGCTCCGGGTGGCAACCTTGATAATCTTTGGCACAATCGGCGCGTTGTGGGCATCCCTTCAACCCTCAAATAATCGGGAATGGACCACCGATGTAGCGCAGGCTCCGTGGGGCGAGATTCGTGGGGACGAAGTAATCGTTCATAATGTTCGAAATTTCGTCTATCGCACTGAGGATGATTATGACGTGCGGTACGAGGACCGTGTCGTTCGCCTGAGCGATCTCTCCGAGGTCGATATCTTGGTGACCTACTGGGCGGGTAAATCGATCGCGCACATCATGGTGAGCTTTGGCTTCGGTGATAACCAGTTCCTCGCCGTGTCCATCGAAACCCGCAAGGAGAAGGGAGAGTCCTACTCAGCGGTGAACGGCTTCTTCCGTAATTATGAACTCGCCTACGTTGTGGCGGATGAACGAGATGTTGTCGCGCTCCGGACCAACATCCGAAACCCTCAAGAGCGGGTCTATGTGTTGCGAACTCAGATGGCGCTTGAGAATGGACGCAAGCTCTTCGTCGATTACATCAAGAGCATGAACAAGCTGCGTGAGCATCCAAAGTTTTACAATACTCTTACCACTAACTGCACGACGCAGGTGCTACGTCACGTGTGGGCATTCGGTAGTGACGCCAAGTACAACTGGCAGATCCTCCTCAGTGGCTATGTCCCAGAGTACCTCTTTGAAAACGATACCCTGATGCCGGGGATGAGTTTGGATGAGATCATGGAGCGCTCTCTGGTGAATTCCAAAGCGCAAAGCGTGCCCCTAGACGAGAACTTCTCTCGAGCTATCCGCGAAGGGGTGCCGCAGCCGCCGGCGCGTGGTAGGGGCGATCGGCGTTGATGCGGGGGAATCGATCGTGTAGGTCCGAATCGAGATAATTCGCCGCATCTACCTGAGATATCGCGGCAATTTTCAACTCGGTCAGTTCCGGAAGCCATGAATTAGAGAGGCATCCAGGGGGGTTCAATCGCTGGTGGAGGCACTCTGAGGGTAATAATTTCGGTGCGTCCGCGGACGTCCCATGCCAAGGTAACAACGTTCAGCTTTGAAAAGGGGGCCGCATGACCGCAATCCAATCGCTCGCGCAACGAGTGGCCAATCTATATGTAACGTTGGTAACCCCCGAGAACACTCGCCGATTCGAGGAGCTCATCATTCGGCTGGCCGTTATCTTCTTTATCGGGCACCTCGCGCTGATCTTCCTGTTTAACCACCTGCCCGTCCTCTATCGAGGGCATCATTACAACTACCTCAAAGCGATCTACACCCCCTTTAGCTTCATCTTAGTGTACGAGGTATTCCTCCTCATCATCATCCTCCCCGAGTCGATGACCGAATTCATCGCCAAGCAGTTTGAGATCATTACCCTCATCACCCTGCGAAGCTTCTTTCACGACATAGCCAGTGTGCCGATGCACGGCACCGTGCATCTCTCCGACCCGGAGGTGCTCGAACTCGGGTACGATCTGATAGCTTCCATCGGGATGTTCTCGCTCACGGTCATCTTTCATCGCCTGCACCATCGGTCGAGAGACCATGAATCGGCGGTGCTACCCCTGCAGAACTTTATTCGCTTTAAGCAATCCGTCTCTTTTCTCCTTATTTTGGTGCTCATCGTGACCAGCTCCTACAGCTTGGTCGCATGGACATCGGGAGTCATTGACGCGTTGATGAACCACTCGGATTTCCCCGATCCCAACGCCTACTTCTACGTCGATTTTTTTAACGTCATGGTGTACGCGGATGTCCTCCTCCTGATTATATCGTTCTTGTACGACTCCTCATTTTTCACGGTGGTACGAAACGCCAGCTTCATTATATCGACCGTGCTATTACGCCTATCCTTGAGCATGGAGCGACCAACAAATCATATTATCGCTCTGATAGCCTTTATCTTCTCCGTTATCATCATGGCGGTGTTGCACCTTCGGACGAAGCGATGGCTTTCGCCACGCCATCCGACAGCGCGATGACGGAAAATTAAGTTTGAGAGAAAGGGACGATACCCTTTCTCTATTTGTTTCCTTGGCTAGTCCCCTGAAGCTTCTTAGCTACTCTGGCACCGAGCTTAGTTTCTGCGTGGGACCGCTCATCGCCTGTACCTTCGAGTGCCCCTTCTTTCGGTGTCCGTCCTCTAGCCGACAGGTTTCTTCTTCCAATTCATCGGCAGGAGGCTAACGGCGGTATCGTCTGACCGGACGTTAACTC
>JAULVA010000383.1:0-8590 GCA_032111275.1 Bdellovibrionota bacterium | reverse complement strand
CGCCGCTACTACGCGACCGAGCAGGGCAAGCTCGTCATCGACAACCTCCTCCTGAAGTCCCCGATTCTCGGGGGTGTCCTTCGCAAGATAGCCGTGGCACGGTTCTGCCGCACACTCGGGACCCTCCTCGCCGCCGGCGTCTGAGAACATCGGAACACGGGTCATGTGCTCTAATCCACCCGCGACAACGATATCGTAGTGACCCGATTCAATACTGGCGGCCGCGAAGTTGACCGCTTGTTGGCCTGACCCACATAATCGATTGATGGTCGTGGCTGGCACTGAGATAGGCCAACCCGCGGCGAGAACCGCGGTTCTTCCCACGCACCATCCCTGCTCCTGTGTCTGAGTGACACACCCAACGAGCACATCTTGCACTAATCCAGCGGATACCCCAGCGCGATTCACCACGGCGTTCAACGGATAAGTGAGAAGATCAACGGCGTGAACTTTAGAAAATTTTCCCTTTCTGCGGGCTCGAGGTGTTCGAACTGCGTCGATAATAAACGCGGATGCCATAGGTCATTTCCCCTTCGAAGAGACGTGGCACTACCCTAGCACGTTGGCTAGAGTAGCGGTCAAAATTTTATGGATTACCGGGAGATGTACACATCAACACGTCGGTTGAGTTGTCGCCCCGCCGCGGTTGAGTTCGTGGCCACCGGCTTGGTCGCGCCGTAGCCTTTCGTTTCTATTTGAACTACTGGTATACCCATAGACGCTAGATAGGCGCCGACCGTTTTCGCGCGCGTTTCGGCGAGAGATTCGTTGTACTTGGTATTGCCAGTGTCGTCGGTGTGGCCAGCTACATGAACCTCGCGCATGACGCTACTCGCTTTGATCGACTCAGCCATAGCCTCCAGATTTGCCATCGCGCCGGCGCGTAGATTGGTTTGGTCCTCGTCGAAGAAGACCTGATATACGCCGCCTACCGGATCTGGAGCGCGTGTATTGTCGAGATTTCGTTGAAGCTGCTCAAGATACCGTTGGTTAGCGACCGCTTGAACATTGAGGGACGCCAGTTGGCGTTGAAGTTGGAGTTGGTAGCCCTCTTCCATATCGTAGCCGATTCCATGCAACAATCCGCCTACAGCGCCGAAGCCCGCGCCTACAGGAATACCCTCACCAGAGGTCGCCACCTGATTACCGATGACGGCACCAGCGCCAGCGCCCCAGCCAGCTCCGAGTACGAGTCCCGCGGCCGATTTATCGGGACCAGCGACCGGGGAGCATCCACTCGCGAAATGAGTAGTAGCTACAAGGAGAATAGCGGATAGAGTTTGAGAGAGTGCCGCACTATATGCTTTCATCGTCAGCTGCCTTTGAAATACCGTCTAACGGGTACACACAACGAGTCCTTAACCTGTCCCTACAACCGACTCGCCTATCTCTCCTATCGGTGGAGCTGAGGGATTACCAAAGTACAAAGTTTCACAGAGGCAACGAGATCTCTTTTCATCATTCGAAACGGGCCGAGGCTTGTTTTCGAATGACGTTTGCAAATCGGGTAGCCAGTCATCCCCTCCAGCAAAAAGCGAAAGATAGAGGTATCTTCCCTCTTGGATGATGTTCCGTATCAAGTCCCATTCAGATTATGGCGAGTAGCTAGTGGGGTGGAGACGTTCACAGAGCGTCTCTATATCGCCGTTTTAAAAGCGTCCCGTAGCGTAGCCGACCATGGTACTCATAACGCTCATCAGAGCCCTCACCATCTGCCTTCTCGTGTTTGGGACTCTCGGCTGTCTGGGAGATAACGTCCCTGACGGTCAGATCCTGGTGAAGAACGATTCTCAAGATCGAGAGTTCAACGTCATCGCCGTGTATGGAAACGGAGCCTACAAGGTGCTGAAGCCAGGCGAGCGATTTCTCCTACCTCCTGACACGCGCTCCTTCTCCGCGAGCCGTCGCTACGCGACCTACACCCGCCGATATTCGGTGGCTTGTCCAAAGATCGAAGGGCCGGGGATCGTCATCAAGATGATCGATATGCACACGAATCGCATGCCCGCTGGGTGTAAGACGGTTAGCGCTTCGAAGGGGTAGCGCGGCGAATTACCATGATGACAGCTACGGCGGCCCCGATAAGCCAGAGCAGCGGAATCGGAAATCGAGAAAAGACCGTCCGCGTGCTTCGAAGCGTGATCTCCATCGGCAATATCCCTTCGGTGTACGGCAGCAATGAAGCCAGCGTTCGACCGAGCGGATCAACAACAGCGGTCAGCCCGGTGTTCGTTGAGCGAAGAAGGTAGCGATCGTTCTCGATAGCGCGGAACGCCGCGATGATGTGGTGCTGGTACGGCGCCACGGTGTCACCGAACCAGGCGTCGTTTGTCTGATTGACAAGGAGCTCCGCTCCTTTGTTGACGGCGTCGCGAGCCATCGATGGAACGATATCCTCGTAGCAGATGAGAGGTGAGAGTTTGACCTCCGCGCCGCTTGAGAGCGGGAACGAGAGTACCGCCGCTTCAGTGCCAGCGGTGAACTGACCAGCTGTCGCGTTGATATCCTTCAAAAAAGGAAGCACCGAGGAGAGCGGGGTGTACTCACCGAACGGCATCAAGATCATTTTGTGGTATGGCTCCGCTACTGAACCATCGGGGCGAATAAGGACTGAGCTGTTGTGATACTCAGTTCGCGAGGAGTACGTAAGAGCTCCTACAAGGAACGCGGCGCCGTTGTTAAGGAAGGGAAGCAACTTCGAGTTTCGCGCGTCACGAGTGGAAGCGGGAATGAAATCCGTAATGGTGGACTCAGGCCAAATGACGAGGGAGTCGAGGCCCGCGTGCCCGAGCGCCTTTGCGCTGAGGGTCAGGTATTGCTCTCGATTGACCGTGAAGTAGGTAACGTCGTGCTTGTGGTGCAATGAGACGTTGCCTTGAACGAGGTAGGTCTGAAGTGGGGTGCCCCGAGGATTATTTGAATCGTTAAACCAGATCTCGGTTGTTTTTCCGAACATGAGCGCGCTACCGAGCGCCACGATCGCGGCTGTTTTAGCCAGCAGTGTCGTGGTCTTTCGAGCCACGAACGCTTCGCACGCCCACATCATCAAGAAGGTGATTCCCGTAACGCCCGCTACCTGGGCTACTTGAGCGAATGGTAGAAAGGCGAGCTGCGTGTGTCCGAAATCCCACGGGAAGATCTTGATCCAAAAGTGGTGCGCGATCAGCCACGCCACGGCGGTACGGATACCAGCTTTACCCATCCACTGAGGAAGGAACTGAAAGGAGAATGCCCAGATCGAAAATTGGACAGCGCTACCGGCGACGAAGAGCGCGTAGATAGCGAGCGCGGCGATGGTCGGAAATCCACCGAAGTCTTTGATGGTTGAGTAGAGCCAATAGAAGCCACCGATATAGGTGACGCATCCCGCAACGAAGAATCGCTTGAGACGATTAGTGGGGAGGATGAGCGCGGGGATGAAGAGAGCGATGGCGCTCCATCCGAGTGTCGCGCAAAGAGGCGAGCCTGGGGTGCTCCACGCGGCGACGTTCATTATCGCCGCGAGGAGCGTTACAATCCATGCTATCACGCGAAAGGATTCTCACAGATAGACGAACCAGCGAGGAAGGTCTCGATCCAGAGTAAACGATTGTACTTCGCGGTACGCTCGCCTCGGCACACGGAGCCGGTCTTGATCTGTCCACAACCCATCGCGACCGCGAGGTCAGCGATAGAGGTGTCCTCGGTCTCACCGGAGCGGTGTGACATGACCGAACGGTATCCGTTCTTGTGCGCGAGGTTAATCGCCTCAAGGGTCTCGGTTACGGTTCCGATCTGATTAAGCTTGATCAGGATCGCGTTCGCGATGCCACGATCAATTCCGTCAGCGAGACGCTTAACGTTCGTTACAAAGAGATCATCGCCAACGAGCTGAACGTTCGCGCCGATCTTCTCGGTCGCGAGGCGCCATCCGTCCCAATCGTTCTCATCGAGTCCATCCTCGATGCTTACGAGTGGGTACTTCTTAGCCCAGCCAGCGTACATCTCGACCATATCTGCCGCGGTGTACTCCTCTTTGGTGCTCTTCTTGAACACGTACATGCCCTTCTCATCGTTGTAGAGCTCGCTTGCCGCTACATCGAGAGCGATAGAAACGTGATTGCCTGGCTCGTAGCCCGCGTCGGTGATCGACTCGATAAGAGCGTCAAGAGCGGCGGTTGGGCTGGCGATATCTGGGGCGAATCCACCCTCATCACCGATACCCGTTGAGAGTCCTTTCTTCTTAAGGTTCTTCTTAAGGGCGTGGAAAACCTCGGACGCGCAGCGGATGTTCTCGAAGAAGGTCGATGACACGTGGGGAACGATCATGAACTCTTGGAAGTCGAGGGTATTAGCGGCGTGCGCTCCACCGTTGATAACGTTCACGAGAGGTACCGGAAGTTGACGAGCGTTCGCTCCACCGATGTATCGGAAGAGTGGAATCTGAAGGTAGTTGGCCGCAGCATGTGCTGCCGCGAGGCTCACACCGAGGATGGCGTTTGCGCCAAGGCGACTCTTGGTCTCAGTTCCGTCAAGGTCGATCAGCTTTCGATCAAGCGCGGTCTGATCGAGGGCGTCGTGGCCCGCTACAACCGGAGCGATCTTCTCTTTGATATTCTCAACAGCGATCAGCGCTCCCTTCCCAAGGTAGCGCTCTGGGTCGCCATCGCGAAGCTCTAACGCCTCGTACTCACCGGTGGATGCTCCCGATGGAACCATCGCGCTGCCGGTAGCTCCGTTTTGAAGGGTTACTGTTGCCGCTACGGTTGGAAAGCCGCGGGAATCAAGGCACTCGTATGCTGTTACTGACGCGATAGCGCTGGACTTCATAGTCTGTATTCTCCTGAGATGATTGAGGGTTAAGGGCTTCTGCTGATGCCGGTACCCGGTGCGACGGAGTCTATCGCCGTTGGAGAGGGGAAGTAAAGGTGAGGGGGGTGGAAAGGGGGGCCCCCTCGGTTTATTGCACCCGGAGGGCCCGTCTCCCGACGGGCCGGGTATGCACGGACGATTCAACGCGGATTCCGGCCCGTCGGGAGACGGGCCCTCCGGGTGGCATCCCCCATTAGTTCTGGTACCAAAACCCCTTTCGATTTAAGCTACCCCCATGCGAATCACTGCACCTCTCGTTGTTCTCGCCCTGGCGCTGTGCGCGGCGGTATTCTCGTTCCTCTCGGACGATGGATTCTCGCGATTAAACGTGCTGGCTAAGAGTCTTGAGTCTCAGCAACGAACGAACGCTCGCCTTGACGAGAACGTTCAGGCGCTGAAGCGACAGGTCAACGGACTTCAAAACGATCCCCGCATGGTGGAGAAGGCCGCTCGCAGTGAACTCGGAATGGCCCGCTCCGATGAGCTCGTCGTTGTGTTTGAAAAGAAGGAGCAGGCACGTGGAGAGGATAAATAAATTCCTCGGAGGCGCGCTCCCTAACTCTGCCTCCGAACGAACTCCATCTCAGCCTCAGTCAAACGAGAGAACGGGTCCGCAAAATTCCCCTCGGCGCCCGAGTTCCTATCCTTCGTCACACTCGCCGGAGTATCGCGGTACCTTCCGTCGTCGCCGAGGAGTCCCGACCGATCTCACCTTAATCAAAGGGATTCTTGCCAAAGCGTTAGCGGGTAAGGGTATCGATAAAAAGATCGAGCGCTATGAGTTCGTTCTTCACTGGGACAAGATCGTTGGTGAGAAGTTAGCTGAGGTTTCGAAACCAGATTACATCTCGCGAAAGACGCTCATTGTGCGCGTTCTCCACCCGGTGTGGGCCCAGGAGTTCTCCTTTATGAAGGCGATGCTCCTCCGTAAGTTGGCGCCTTATTTAAAGCGTGGAGATCTCGTCGAGGACATGATCTTCCGCGTCGGACCTCTCGAAGAGTAAAAAAATAAAAATTCAGAGTTCAGCGGAAACTACCAGTTTCCGCCAAATCCACTCTTCCCGTTGCGGAAGCTTTTTCCGCCGCGAAAATCACGAGATATCATCCCTTTCTGTTTCTTTTGTGGTTTGCGAAACGCTTGGCCTATCCCATCTTTATGATGCATGGCGAGATGCCCTGGTGTCGCAATTTCGAGCCACTCCAGCTCCTCATCCACCTCATGCGCGTTGAGGAGCAGCGGGAGGACCTTTTTCATCCCATTATCGTCGATGTACCCGATATTCAATCGAGAGCCGATAATGAGCGAAGAACCTCCGACCACCGATTCCTTTTGAAGAACGGCGAGGTGGTTTCCGGTCAACGGTTTGTAAAGGTAGTCGCCCGCTTCGTTTCGTCGGACGAATCGGAACACCGAGTCAACGTGAGCGTCGATGATAGCGCGTGAGAGCCAGCAGGGCTGACGTTCCTCGAAGTGATGGCGGTCGCTGTTCGCGGAGGATCTCCGCTCCTCTCGTTGTGGAGCGGTTGTGGGGGCCTCCTCTGGGAGCTCAAGCCGACGACGCAGCATGCGTTCGATGTCACGAGCGCGCTGAAAATTAACCTCGTCGATTCCCACAGCCATTCTCTGTTCCATGGGGATGCTTTGCGCTCGCTGGAAAAGGGATGCCTGTTTGATGAGATCGGACCCCTTGTGCATCGCGGCGAGTCTCTCCCACTGCTTGCTGTCACCGGAGAGGATACCGCCCGCTTCTACGACGGCGGCGATTCGTATGGCGTCATCCAAGATAGAGACCTTGTGCGCTTTTTGGTAATCAGAGGCCTTGATAAGAAGCTTGCCGATACGAGCGTCGACCGGTAATTGGGCCACACGTCGACCGAGCTCAGTGATATGCCCTTGCGGTCCGGTGAGCCCGAGGTCATGCAGCACCTTGTACCCGAGTCTGATATGTTTTTCCGAGGGTTGATCGATCAGGTGGTGATTAATTCGGGCAAACGGTATCGGGGTTGGGGCCGCCGCGAGCCTCAAGATCAACGTTTCAAGGGGCATGTTTTGAATCTCTGATGGGGCGTGCGGTCGTAGCTCGTTGAATGGCTTTCCGTGACTCACCACGAATCCGTCCTGAGTTCGTCCGACCCGTCCCATCTGTTGTCGGTATTCATCTTGGGTGATGTCGTCGATGATCAGGGATGGAACTCCCTCATTGTCGAGCACGAGGCGACGAATTTTCCCGGTGATGATTACGGCCCCCATTCCCTCGAGCGTTAAGCTTGTTTGCGCCGTATTGGTTGCCGCTACGGCCTTATTCGGTCTCGGCTCGATAGCCTCGCGCTGTTGGTCTCTCGGCATCTTGCTGTGAAGGGGGAATACCGCGGAGCCCTCAGGTGCCTCTCTTCGCACCTCGTCGATGTGGTTTTTTATGTCCTTTACGCCGTAGTGAAAACTTAAAGGACTTATCCCTTGCTGAAGAAAGCGAACCGCGTCGGCCGATGGTGAGGCTCCCCGCTCAACCTCTGTAATAGTATATTTGCGTCCCTCGACTGAGATAACGGCGGGATTGTCGAGGTAGTGAACTAATTGCTCCTTGTTTGGGGTTGCGGTCATGATCCAGATCTTGGGGATCGGGAATCCTTGTGCTTCGCGCATCTTATAAAATCCGAGAAGAACGATAGCGTTCGCTGTTCGCTCATGGAACTCATCGAAGATGAGTACGTGTTCTTCGGAGAGTGGATTGTGAAGCTGTCGCGCGAGTTCATATCCCTCGGTCGCGTACACGATCTCCGATTTCTGACTAATGCGACGATCCAGGGAGTGAGCGAAGCCGATGGAATCCCCAACATCTTCGTTCCTGGTTTTTGCGCCGAACGCAGCCAGTTCGCTCGCGGGGAGTCGACGTGGACCGAGCACGGTGACTTTGAATCCCTCGCCATTAATAAAAGCGGGGGCGGTTGTTGTCTTTCCAGATCCTGTTTCGGCGATAAGCAGCACCTTCCTAGCATTGTGCGCGCAGTTAATGATCTCCTCTTTGTGCTTGTAAATCGGCAGCTCCTGCGGAGCCTTCTCCTTTTTTAGCGGAGGCTGGGCGGCACGTCTATTAGTGGGGCCGCCGAAACGCTTGAGAATGGTGGCGAGATCGGGTCCTGGATTGAAGGGGTAGTTCTTGGGAAGGGAGTGCTTAGGGGGGCTAGGGGGCGTTAGGAGCTTCTGGTTGGGATTCGGGGCTCGGAACCGTACTTTCTGATCAAAACGGACTCGTCCACCTTCGAAATTGCTCATCGCCACCTCCGAAAACACACTACATAAAATCTTTGAGAACACCGACGTGGTTCGCGGCCCGTAACCTGATGTGGCTAAGGGGTGGGCGGAAAGGGCGCGGGCTCGAAAGAGTTGCTGTGCGACGCAACGTTGTACCGTTGTAACTAAAAAGCGTTTTGAAACAAACATAAAAATCAGAGATAAAGCGAGAATTTGATCGCGGGGATCTTGAGATTTGAGCCGCGTTCTCCGCATGCATTTTGTCATACCTTCAGCTAGTGTCGTTTTTAGTTTGAATCTGAATTGGTGGGCATGAGGTGAGGGGCCCCGCGGCGGGTAGTCACCGGTCACATCAGGGGACATCATCGTTATTTCCCCTCCGCAGACCCCAGTGGCCTGTCACTGGACTATGGTCTCAAAGTACGTCTCTGCTTGCCGTTTGTGCGAGCGGGCTTGCTTTTCACTTGGGCGGGCTGCGTCTAAAGC
>JAULVA010000382.1:0-2199 GCA_032111275.1 Bdellovibrionota bacterium | reverse complement strand
CCAGAGGCAGCACGTCGGAGGCGCGCTTTACCCGAAGCCCCTCCGGCCGAATTCGACGCCGAGAGAACTCTAGTGACGCCGCGAGTAGCCCCGCCTTTGAGGGGCCGATCCCTGGTATCTGAGTGAGCCGCTCCAGAGCCGCCCCATCTTCGGAACCGCTGTCGAGCGCCCCTAACACTTCAGACGCGAGTTGAAAGACTGAACGACCTGAAGACCCGGCACCGAGCATGACGCAGAGAAGCTCCTCGTCTGACAGGGAGCGCGCCCCGTACAGGGCGAGTTTCTCGCGAGGAAGGATCTGATGGGATGAAGTATCGACGACCATAAGGGGTAATCGACGAGCGGGATAATTTGTTTCGGATGAATGTGGAGGGGCACCGGCCTCGGTGCCCGATGTCGCCTGGCGTAGTATCGCCTCCCTAACCCCTTGGCTCACTCCGCTCAAACCCGTAATTGGAGAGGTACCACTCCACCGAATGCCCCTGTTGAAGAGACGATCCCTCTACCGCGCATGAAACGTAATCAATCATATCCGCCAACTTTGCTCGCCGTCCGCGCTCTTCAAGCCACCTGCACGTCGTGACAATCTCCCGGACCCATGAGGTGAGGGGAGCGTCGCTTACATGAGCGCTCTCAGCCAGCGCTACAAGGGTGTTGGCCGCCGCCGGATTATTCTTCAACTCCGGGTAAACAGCCCTTACAAAATCGCTGACAAGAGTCTCTGGGATGGTCGCGAAGGCTCTACGGGCCTCTTGCGAGAGAGTACTCGGGGGAACGATCGCAGAGAGGATGTCTAATATCCGAGATTCGGCGCCAGCCATCGCTCAGCCTCCTCAATCGACATCCCTTTCCGTTTGGCGTAGTCGAATACCTGGTCTTTATCGATCTTGCCGACGTTGAAATACTTAGCGTCCGGGTGCGCGAAGTAAAAACCCGAGACACTACTTGCCGGAGTCATCGCGTAGCTCTCTGTGAGCTTAAGCCCGATATTCTCCTCAACGTCGAGCACCTTCCATATCTTCCCCTTCTCGGTGTGATCTGGGCAGGCTGGGTACCCTGGGGCGGGACGAATACCCCGATACTCCTCACGGATGAGCTCCTCAATAGAGAGGGTCTCGCCTTTACCGTACCCGAATACCGCGCGCACCTCTTTGTGCATGAACTCCGCGAGCGCCTCAGCGAAGCGATCGCCGAGAGCTTTGACCATGATAGATTGGTAATCGTCGTGCTCATTCTCGAAGCTTTTGGCGAACTCCTCGACGCCGTGACACACAACCGCGAACGCTCCGATGAAATCGGGTCCGGTATCGCGACGAGGCGACACAAAGTCGCTCAGGCACAGATTAGGTAACCCCTCTCTGTCGCGTTGCTGCCTGAGGAAGCAGAAGCGCTCAAGCTCACCGCCGCTGCCATCCGCCTCAAAAGCAACAACATCGTCGCCCTCGCTATGCGCGGGGAATAAGCCAAAGACAGCCTCAAGTCTGAATCGTTTCTCCTCGATAATGCGCGCGAGCAGCCGCTTCGCTTCAGTGTATATCTCCTTAGCCTGCTCACCGAAGGTGGCGTTATCAAAAATCGAGGGGTACGATCCTTTAAGCTCCCACGTCCAAAAGAGCGGTGACCAATCAATATACTGCGCGACGATATCGAGCGGGATATCGCGCATCACATGAACACCGACGCGGTCTGGCCGCTCAGCGGTAACCTTTGATGGCTCCATACGTCTCTCGCGGGCCTCTTCGATCGTGATGAACTTCAACTCATCACGCCCGGCCGCGAACACTCGACGCCTGGCTAGCCTTTAGTTATTTGACGTACCCTTTCTTCCGTTCATCACTGAGAAGATTCGCGCACACCTCCACAGCGAGCGACGCGTCCGCGACATGGACCACCGCGCCAGAGTAGTGCGGCGCAAGCTTAATAGAGGTATGCGGGCGGGATGTCGTCGCCCCCCCGATCAGAATCGGCGTCGAGAACTCCTCACGCTCGAGCTCCTTAAGGTTCGTCGCCATCTCATCAAGAGACGGGGTAATTAAACCACTCATCCCGATCAAATCAGCTTTGTGCTCTCGCGCCGCCTTCAGGATGTCCTGAATCGGGACCATGACACCGAGGTCAATGACCTTGTATCCGTTGCACGCGAGCACAACACCAACGATATTCTTTCCGAT
Source organism: Bdellovibrionota bacterium (assembly GCA_032111275.1). Lineage (GTDB taxonomy): Bacteria > Bdellovibrionota_C > UBA2361 > UBA2361 > OMII01 > OMII01. The sequence continues at coordinate 28 of JAULVA010000382.1, read as the reverse complement.
ATCGTGCACATCGCCCTTTACCGTCGCA
>JAULVA010000381.1:2702-5829 GCA_032111275.1 Bdellovibrionota bacterium | reverse complement strand
CAGTTTCTTTCGGTTTCACAGGACAGGTACTCCTGCGGGACGGTCTTCCACCATCCAGGGTTGTGCGCATCATAGGCGCACGAGGGCCTGTCTCCTGACAGGCCGGTTATGCACGAACATTCCATCGCGGGTTCCGGCCCGTCGGGAGACGGGCCCTCCGGGTTCGCCGCATCCCAAGAGAAATCTCTACCAAATCCCAACATTGATCCGGAGGGCCCGTCTCCCGACGGGCCGGAACTCGCACCAATAATTTCATCGCGGATTCCGGCCCGTGTGGACACGGGCCCTCCGGGTATTTTTCTCGATGGCGAGAAAGCCTCACAAACCCCCATCAAACCTTTGCGCCCAGCCTCTAACGGGATTATGCTTACACAAACTGCCTACCCTCGTATCCGACGATGAAATCCTCAAGCGCCGCAGCACTGCTTAAAGAGATCACGTCGATGAAAACATGCCCTTTGTGCGTGTTCATCGGGGCCCCCGATCGTATACGACGAGAGCGAGCCCTTCGATTTGTCCTCACCCACTTCGCCGGCAAGAACTTCCGTCCCCTCACCTACTCCTTCACCGAACAGGGACGACAGAACATCTCAACGCTCCTTAACGAGGTATCGGAACCATCCCTCTTTGAACCAACTCGCTACGTCGTCATCCGAGGGATAGACACGGCGAAGGTTGTCGATCTCGAACCGCTCACCACCTTCATGAACAAGAAGGTCGAGGGGGTTCACATCTTCCTCGTGGGGGATGGATTCCCGCAAAGTCAAAATTTCAAAAAAGCGATCGAAAAACTCGGACCTGTACTCACCTTTGAGCCTCTCAAGGGGGCGGAGCTGAGACGATGGACCGAACGTGAGCTGAAGCAAGCAGGCGTTGAAGGAGCCTCAGACGAGATGGTCGAACTCGCGCTCTCCCTCGCCGCCGAGGACCCGGAATCTATCGCGGCTCTTATCGAGAAACTTTCGCTCTACCTCGATGGGGACGCTCCAACAACGGAGGCGATGCGAAAGCTCATTCCCGGTCGCTCCTCAGCGAGCGATTTCGAACTCGCCGACGCCCTTATGAGCAAAAAACGAGCATCAACCGAGGTGTTGATTCATCAGCTCATCTCTCAAGGCTCAAGTCCCTTCATGCTCCTCGGGCTCCTTACGAAGACCTTTGTCACCCTCTACCGGATTCGCGCCATGCTCGATAAAGGGCTTCAGCAACAAGATATCAGAAGCGCGCTCGGCATCTCCCCATGGCTCTTTAATCGATACTTCCCTATCGCGCGCACCCAAACGCTCGCCGCGCTCTCAGGTCACTGTGAAGCGCTCTTGCGGGCCGACTTTCGATTGAAGGATAAATCGATAGGGCACGCGGCGACCTTTAGTACGCTCGCCAACCACATCTCGCAAAGGGCATAACCACGGTGAAGAAGCTTTCTCTCATTCTGAGCATCGCGTGCGCGGCACTTGTGGTGGTCGCTGATGCCGCGGACGCGAAACCGAAAGCAAAAGCTAAGACAAAGGCCGCTCGCAAAGCTCCGCAAGCGACGACCTACCCCCTCCTCGGTAATTCACACTCAAAGTACCGTGGTTGGGATTACCTTGCGGGCCAGCTCAGAAAAGCGGGCGTGAAAGATTCCGATATCTCCGCCATCTACTCAAACCCGATGATGCCACGCTTCACCTTCGTGCCCTTCAAGGTAAAGCCGCGGGAGCCGCACTCTATCTACGCCTCCTTCGATAAGGATTCGTTCGCTCAACTTGGCGCGTCGTTCATAGAGGAGTACGACCACGAATTCAACAAGATGGAACGCACGTACAACGTGCCCCGTGAGATCGTGACAGCGATCCTCGTGATCGAAACGCAGATCGGCAAGCACACCGGCAAGGAGATGATCGTTCATCGTCTCTCGCGGCTCGCCGCCGTTCTCGACCCCAATAACGTGCAAGAGAACTATCGCAGACTGAAAGCGACAGACCCTTCAGTTACCCTTGAAGATGTAAAGAAACGGGGAAAGTATCTTGAGGAGACCTTTCTCCCAGAGATCCCAGCGTTGCTTGAGATCTCCAAGATGAATCAAGTAAATATCTTTCACATCCTCGGTTCAAGCGCTGGTGCCTTCGGAATACCGCAATTTCTCCCGACCGCCTTTATCAAGTACGGCGTGGATGGTGACGGTGATGGACACGTCTCCCTCTTCAACAAGGTCGACGCCCTCTGGTCAGCTGGGAACTATCTCGCGGCGTTCGGATATAAACCAGACCTCGCCTACGCCGAGCGTCGCAAGGTTATCTGGGAATATAACCGCAGCGACGCTTACATCGACACCGTGTTCCGCGTCGGGGCCCGCATCCGTAACATCGGCGTGATGGGATGCAGGCGGCAGCGATCAACCGGCGAGGCAGAAGCGATCCGCGTTGGATGGTGTCCGGAGCCGCGGGAATAGCGGCGGGGGCGATTATATCCGGAGGGCATGTCTCCTGACAGGCCGGGATCGCGATCACCGTTCCAGATCGCGACATAGGTCGCGATGCAATTTGACACATGGATACATATCCGGCCCGTAAGGATACGGGCCCTCCGGGTTCATCGCATTCCACGAATCATCATCAATTGTGGGAATCCCCATCCGGAGGGCCCGTCTCCCGACGGGCCGGAACCCGCAATCGAACATTCGGACATACCCGGCCCGTGAGGACACGGGCCCTCCGGGTTCATCGCATTCCACGAATCATCGCCAAAAAGCCATCCAGGGTTCCCGGATGTCCTACAACACGCCAGCAAAGAAGATCATCGCGAGGGTGAAATAGATAACGAGCCCCGCCACATCGATAATGGTTGCGACGAAGGGCGCTGAGGATGTCGCCGGATCCAACCGGAATCGCTTAAGAATAAACGGCAACATCGCCCCGGCGAGGCTTCCCAAGGTTACAACCGCGGTGAGCGAGAAGAACACGGTGAAGGCGAGCGCGAGCCAGTGCTCTCCATAGATCGGGGAGAATTGCGCCCAAATACTCACTCGTAAGAATCCAACCAGACCGAGGATAGAGCCCAGCGAGATACCGGTAATAGCCTCTCGTTGAAACACCTTGATCCAGTCCCGTAACCGGATCTCACCGATCGCGAGGGCGCGGATAAC
>JAULVA010000381.1:0-2692 GCA_032111275.1 Bdellovibrionota bacterium | reverse complement strand
ACTTGAGATAATGAGCGGAATAAAGAGGGTTAGAACCACCGCCTTCTGAATGGCGTGCTCATAGTTCGCCATCGCGGATGCCGTCAGTGTCTCACCGACAAAGAGCACCACGAGCCAGTGCGCGCGCTTACGAATAAGGGTGCTCACCGGTGTCTTGATGTACGGCTCCTCAAGGGCTTCAGTACCTCCGAGTTTTTGGATATCCTCGGTAACCTCCTCCTCTTGAACGTCGAGGATGTCGTCGACGGTTACGATACCGAGAAGATTACCGGCGGAATCCACGACGGGAAGGGTCGGACGGTCGTACTTTCGAAAGAGATCAACGGCAAACTCTTGGTCGCTATGCGCGTCGAGCGCCTCGAAGGTGAAGTTCATCAGCGAGGATACCTCCTCCTCAGGGGAGGCGAGGAGCACCCGTTTAATGTCCACCTCATCAACGAGCCTTCCAGACTGGTCCACCACGTAGAGGGTGTCGAACGAGTCGCTCGGATGTCCGTTCGTCCGGATGTGATCAAGCACCTCACGAACCTTCCAATCAGCTCGAACGGTGAGGTAGTCAGGGGACATCAGTCGCCCGACGCTGTTCTCAGGATATCCAAGAAGTGAGAGCGCTACCTCACGTTCCTCTTTGGAGAGGAGGGCCAAAAGCTGACGAGCGGCTTCGGCTGGGATCTCCTCAAGAAGGGCGGTACGGTCATCTGCCGCCATCTCATCGAGCAGCCTCGCGGTCTGACGATCCCCGAGCCCGCTTAAGACCTTCTTCTGAACATCAACCTCTAGTTGTGAAAAGATATCCGCCGCGTTATCGCGAGGCAGGATTCTAAAGATAAGTACCCGCTCCTCATCGGAGAGGTCGTTGAAGACCTCCGCCACCTCGACGGGAGCAACCTCGACGAGGCGATCCCGAAGCGCATGGAGGTCGCGCTCACCGATCAGGCGTTGTACATCTTCAATCGTGCTCATGAGGCTAGGCAAAGAGTTCTAATACCGGGCGGAGTCTATCAATAATCATGAAGTGCCCACCACCCTTGACCTGCTCAAATCTGCTCTGAGGGATCATTTTATGAAGAATTTTCGCCATAGAGAGAGGCACATAGGTATCCTCATCACCGTGCCAGATGGTGGTCGGCACGGCCACTTTCGAGGGGAGTTCCCGCCAATCGGAGAGCAGGAGGCTAAAGTCGGTCACAGCCCCTCGAACCCCAGGACGGAGTGCCTCCTTGATGTTCCGAGCCAAGACGATGCCGACCTCAGATCGGGCAACGATAGAACGGTCAGCCGCGGGCAACACGGATGAGAACCACACCTCCGCCGCTCCCGGCACGGTGCGCCACAACACCGCTATCGCGCCAACAAAGAGCTCTCCGAGCGTCCCGAAACGCTGTCCCGTCTTCAAAAGTCCCTTATTAACCCAATGCATCCCGTCAAGTGCGCCCGGTTCGTGCATCGGCCCTACGCCGCTTACCACGGCGAGCTGAGAGACCCGGTCTGGAAGGAGTGCCGCCGTCGCTACTGCGGTTGGCGTGCCTCCAGAGACCCCTAAAACTCCAAACCTGGTCACCCCGAGAGTGTCCGCCACAAGTCGCACATCTTCAGACCAATCTTCAATCCGGCGAGTCTTGTACCAATCGGAGCCACCGAAACCGGGGCGATCAAGCGCTATAACGGTAAGTCCAAGATCTCGCGCTACACCGTGCGCGATCGAGGCTTCAAGCCGGCACGCGGGGAACCCGTGGCTGTAAAAGATAACGTTGGAGAGATCCCTAGCGCCAACCACGCCGAACTGCACCCGCCGGCCGTTTGGATGAGTGACAACACCCTCATGTTCACGAACTACACCTTCAGTCACGCTCACCACTTGAGAGAAGAAACCGATCGTATGCCATCACACGGTACTGATCGACCATGCGATGGGTGTTAAAAAAGGACCCGTTGAGAGCGATAGCATGACGCATCACCTCACCGAACGCCATGTGATTGTGGAAGAAGGTCGGCAAAACGTACTCCTCAAGCTGCGTGTAGAGCGCCTGCGCGTCAGCGTGATCCTGCTCCATCGGAGCGACGCCCCCCTCGTTAAAGGCGCTCTTAACGATCCACCCGGTCACACCCTGCACACCGCCCTCAAGCCACCACCCATCGGCGATACTGAGGCTCGGCACTCCGTTAAGCGCGCACTTCATTCCACTTGTTCCCGAAGCCTCAAGGGGCGCGCGGGGAGTATTGAGCCACACATCAACCCCCGCGACCATCTGAGCCGCAAGCTGTGTGTCGTAATTGGGAAGGAACGCTACCCGAATCAGATCGCCACTCTTAGAGCCGAGTTCATGCACCGCGCGAATGAGTTGCTTACCCCACTCATCTCGGGGATGCGCCTTGCCAGCGAATACGAGATTTATTGGCCCAAAACGCTCTGCCATCCGTTGGAGACGACCAAGGTCGTTAAAGATCAAAAGAGGTCGCTTATATTCGGTCGATCGTCGGGCGAAGCCGATGATGATCCCAGCTCCTCCGAACGGCATGCCAACCTTCGACTCAATCGCCCGCAGGAATGAATCACGACACTCGAGATGCGCCTGCTGAATATCCTCCACCGGAATGAGCGCAGCCTGACGGAGTTGCTCACTTCGTTGACGCCAACCAGGAACGAACGTATCGAAAAGCCGCGCGAAGGGAGGCGAGGTCCACCGTACCG
>JAULVA010000380.1:0-5782 GCA_032111275.1 Bdellovibrionota bacterium | reverse complement strand
ACGGTTACACCGATTACGACAGCAACCAAGCACATGACGGTGACATAGAGGACCGCCTCGGCGCTCGGCACGACCCCTTCAATGAGGAGTTCTTGATAAAATTGTGTCAACGCCGAAAAGGGATTGTAGGTAATCAGAAACCGTAGATTCTCAGGGACAACGGAGACCGGATAGACAACCGGACACATAAAGAAGAGCAACGTTAAAAAGTTTCCAACGAGATGCTGCACATCTCGGAAGAAAACGTTAAGAGCGCTTAAGCCCAACACGATCCCTGTCAGAAAGAGAGCGTGCAACGCCACGATGAAGGGAACAAGGAGCCATGTCCACGAGACCGGGACTCCAGCCACAAGCGAAAATAGAGCGAGAACCGGTAACGCCAGGAGGAAGTGCGCCATCGCTGCGACAACGCTCACGAAAGGCAACACCTGCGGCGGAAACATCGATTTCGTAATCAGGTGTCCGCTGTTCACAAGAGAGGCTGTGCCCTCAAGTAACGAGCTACTCGTCCAGATCCACGGTAAAAGACCCGCGAACACCATCAGGTGGTAGTGAGGCCCGCCGTTAAACCGCATGTAATAGGAAAATACGAGGGTATACACCGCCATAAGACAAAGCGGATTCAAGAGTGACCAGAGGAAACCAAAGACCGAGCCTCGATAGCGAGTGGCGATGTGCCTTCGAACCAGCGCACCGACAAGAGCTCGAAACTGCCAGACCTGTTTAACGCTCTCTAGCATGCGCACCTCACTCCGTTAACAACCCACGCGCGGGCCAGAGACGTGACACCAACTTCACGCCGATCTGAGCGTACTGAGAAGTGGAGCGCCTCCTTGTGATAATCATAGGGATAGCCATCGGTCCGATGAACAGCCACATCGAAGGTGTAGGCCCCTTCTACCAAACCGATCCTTGGGATCTCACATTCGACGATCCCGCTTGCGCCCACGTCTGGAAGTTTTACCCGGTCGATATCGGTGTTCGTGCCGAAGACACTCAATCCATCGGTCCGCGTGACCCCTATCCCAAACACGAGGTCCTCATGCTCGCCGTTCACCTTGTACGATATACGCACCCGCGCAGGGTCCTCTGGATGAAGCACCCGCTTCTCCGCTCCATCTGAGTCAACCAATGAGACATGCGTGATTTCAACCTCTCGACCTCCCCACCGGGTCGGCTGAACACACTCCTCAACAACTTCCTCAACAGGCTCATCGGCTGGAGGCGTTTCCTCAACCGGAACAGCGGCCGCCTCTACCACGACGCTCTCCTCCAACAAAACGCTCTCCTCCTGCTTCTCAATGTGCTGGCGATAGGCGTCTATGACTCGCCGAGGATTGCCCCGGTCCTTTACCTCACCCCGGTCTAACCAGATAGCCTCGTCGCACCACCGCTCAACGGCGTCCAAGTCGTGCGTAACCAGGATAAGGGTCTTACCCGCTCGACGAAGTTCGGCGATCCGATCCTTGCATTTCGCCACGAAGCCCGCGTCACCGACGGCGAGCACCTCATCAATCAACAAGATATCGGGGTCGGTGTGAATGGCGATACTAAAACCGAGGCGCATGAACATCCCGGAGGAATAGGTCCGTACCGGGTCATCAATCACATGCTCTAACTCAGCAAATCCAACGATATCATCGAATCGAGCGTCGATCTCCTCGCGAGCAAGCCCATGCATGATTCCAGCGAGCACTAGATTCTCCCGACCAGTGAAATCGGGATGAAAACCAGCGCCTAGCTCGATCAGCGCGGCGATCCGTCCACGCACGTTCACCACTCCATGGGTAGGTTTGTAGATCCCGGTAATCAGTTTGAGAAAGGTCGATTTGCCGGAACCGTTACGACCGATCAAGCCGACAGATGCCCCTCGTGGGATCCGAATCGTAAGGTCTTTAATCCCTACCGTTACCGGTTGCTCCGCTTTGGCAGCGGAAGCGCCCTTCCCCTTGAATCGGGAGACGATTGCTTGTTTGAAGGTTGTATAACCGTTCGTCGCTCTCGTTTTTCGCTTAAAAACCTTCGAGAGACGCCTGATGTCAACGACGTAGTCGACGCTCTTCGCGACGCTACCGACGTCACCCATCACGGCTGTGTTAGCATGGTCCATCACTAGTCATTCCGCCCAATCACATAGACGTCAGGGAGGTTACGGTACCGCTCGTTATCATCCATGCCGTATCCAACGAACCACTCAGGCCCTGAATACTCAAGCCCAACCCAACACGGGACAAAGGTCGGACGAGGGAGGAGGCGTCGAACCAAGACAACGGTTCGCACCTCACGAGCTCCCCGCTCCAGAAGAGATTTCTCGAGCTGTTCGAGGGTACGTCCCGAGTCGCACACATCATCGACAACGAGCACTACACGCCCTTTGATTTGAACCGGGTCAGCGAACTGGTCAACGGTAACCTCCTTAGCGGCGTTCGTGCCCGCGTCGTACGCCGAGGTTTTTACCGGGGCGATCTCAATTGAGGAGCCAATGTGCCGGGAGAGATCGGCGAAAAAATAAACACCTCCGCGAAGGACGGGTATAGCGACGACATCCGTACGAGACTCTCGCCATACGCTCTTGCACCACTCATCGATCTCCGCGCCTAGCTCCTTGACTCGACTAAGGATCTGCTCTTGGGAGTACTGGAGTCGAAAGTTAGCTGGAATATGCCGCTGAGACCCGCTATCGTTTGAATAGGACACTACAATACTCCTTCTAATGGATTCTACGAGAGTTGCGATGAGAGAGCGGCACTATACTGGGTTTTGGAGGCTTGGTGCAATCATACAGATACACATCCTTTTTCTGGGTATCATGGCGCTAAGCGGTTGTAACGATTCGCACAATGCATCCCCGTCCCCCCAAGGAACGCCTAATTCGGCACCGAAGATGGAGGACCTCACCCTTTCCCAGCTTCTGGCAGGACTTGGCGAGCATTTTCAAGGCGCCTCAGGGGGTGTTCAACAAGCTCTTGGTCCCCAAGGAGAGGTTATCCAGGAGCGAACCAAGGAGGAGGTCGAGAAGCTCTTTCGGTGGGAATACCGAGTTGAGGATGTCGAGGCAAACCTCACATCAGATCAGTTGGAGAAGCGTCTGACCGAGCTCGGGAATGAGGGATGGGAGTGTTTCAACATAGCTCCCTCAGGCCAAAGCAGCAGGGTGACGTGTAAGCGACGGCCTCGGAGCGCGATCAATTACTTGAAACTGATCCCCGGACTCTAGGTGGTAGAGTTGATATGACAACTCGATGGCTCCTGACCTTATGCACGGTGACCGCAATCCTCACAGGTTGTGGACCCGGTCGCATGCCGGTAGCGCCCGGAGAGATCCCTCGGGGTGAGTATGTAAGCTCCGAGGATGAGCAATACGGCCAACAGGTTCTGGCCGCCCTCACCCGCACCTACCCCCTCTCTCGAGACGACGATTCCATTAATCGGGTCCGAGATATCGTGAACCACCTGGCGGACGCCGCGGGCGCGAGCGAAGCACCGTGGAACGTCTATGTCCTCCGAGGGGATAGCGTTGTCAACGCCGCCGCGACCCGTGGCAATTTCGTCTTCGTCTGGACGGGAATGCTACGAACCGTGCAAAACGACGGCGAACTCGCCGCCGTGTTGGCACACGAAATGGGCCACGTTCTGGCAAATCACACCCAGCCAACCCCGGCTGAGGAAGCGAGCTCCATTATGGCGAACGTGGGGGGGAACGTGGCGAGCCAGGTCGTCGCTGTGCAAGGCCCCTATGGCGCGCTAAGCGGGATCGCGGGCCTTTTGACTCAAGAAGCGATCAAAGCGTTCATTGTAAATCCCGAATCCCAGCGCCAAGAGCATGAGGCGGACCAGATAGGGATCTTCCTGATGGCGGACGCGGGGTACAACCCAAACGACGCGATTAGTCTGTGGACAACGATGGACCAACAGGGCACAGGCGCGGCGATTCCAACCTTTCTATCCTCGCATCCCGCAAACGACGAACGAATAGAGGGGTTACGACAACTCCTTCCCACAGCGACAGAGCGCTATCATGTTGCCCAAAGCCTCGGACCCCGGCCGCGCAAAGAGCGACCGCCTCAGTTTGAGGCTGATACCTTCGCCGTGGACCACGAACCACCAGCGAAGCGTAACCTCGTATCGACACGATCACCGATGGCACCACCGCCTAGCACCAATCAACCTGTGAGCGAGTGGCGTTCCCTTGAGGACGGGGTCACGATCTACTCATCTCCGAACACCCGCTCAAACAGGGTGTACACCATGTCGAAAGACGATCCTCTGACGGTAGGATATCGAACATCGGGGTGGTACGAGGTGTCGAGTCCGGCGCAGGGGTACGTGCTTGAGGCGGAGATTTACTTAACAAGACGTTGAACGGCGCCCCGCTCTCAGGCACACTGTCCATATGTTTGATTTCCTACACGATAAGATAGACGGTGCCCTCAACAAAATCCGCGGTCGCGGGGTTCTCCACGCGAGCGACGTAGAGTCTGTCATGAAGGAGGTGCGGACCGCGCTCCTAGAAGCGGACGTCAACTTCAAGGTGGCGAGGGATTTCTGCGCCCGCGTCACGGAACAAGCCGTTGGGGAATCCGTTCTTAAGAGCCTCACCCCCGACCAACAGATCATCAAGCTCGTGCATGAGGAGCTCAAGCGCACGATGGGCGACCAGTTCGCCGATCTCAACCTCCACTCCTCTCCTCCGGTGGTCATCATGCTCGCCGGCCTTCAAGGTTCCGGTAAGACCACCACAGCCTCAAAGCTCGCGCGCCTTTTGCGGGACACCTACAAGCGGTCACCACTACTCTTCCCTGCCGATATCTATCGTCCGGCGGCTATCGACCAACTCAAAACTCTGGGCAAGAACCTAAACATCCCGGTTTTCGACACACAACCAGGAGACAAGCCCGTTGATATCGCGATTCGCGCTCGTGATTTCGCGAGCAAGAACATGTGCGATGTGATGATCATCGACACCGCCGGTCGCCTCCAGATCGATACCGAGCTAATGGACGAGCTCAAGCAGATCTCAGCGGTGGTCATGCCGACCGAACCCTTCTCGTCGCTGACGCGATGACGGGACAAGAGGCGGTAAACGTCGCGCAGGGCTTTGACCAGACGCTCTCGCTCACCGGTCTGATCCTCACCAAGCTTGACGGCGACGCCCGCGGCGGCGCAGCTCTCTCTATGCGAGCGGTAACTGGAAAGCCGATCAAATTCATCGGAACGGGCGAGAAGTCCGACGCGCTTGAGGCGTTCCACCCCGAACGCATGGCGTCCCGTATACTCGGCATGGGTGACGTTCTTACGCTGATCGAAAAAGCGGTCGAACAGGTATCCCTCGAGGACAGCGTCGCGCTTGAAAAGAAACTGAAGAAGGATCAATTTACCTTCGAGGAGTTCCTCGATCAACTCAAGATGATCAAACGAATGGGGAGCGTCTCTTCCTTAATGGGTATGATCCCCGGTCTCAATAAGATCGCGAAGCAAGTTGATCCAGAGAAACAGGAAGCGGAGCTCGACCTGAGCGGGTTTACCGATGTCGCGAAGGTCGTGCACGGCTTCGGTTACTGGGAACTCGTGCTCGAGGCGCTGGCGGCCGGCGACATGCCGCCGAGCAAAGCCAAAAAACATCCCGCCCCCGCGGAGAGCGGAGCCGTCGTCGCGTGGCTGCACGCGCTGCGCCGCGCCGAGGCCGCGAAAAACGCCGGCGATCCCGGCCCCGTGCTCGCGCGCCGCCTGAGCAACGCCGAATACGACTACACGGTGCTCGATCTAACGGGCGCGGATATCC
>JAULVA010000379.1:0-2566 GCA_032111275.1 Bdellovibrionota bacterium | reverse complement strand
AGGCAAGGATCTCGTTCTTAAATCGGGCGGAGGAAACTTTGTCTTGGGCGACCTCAGGAAAGAGCACCTTACAGGCTACAATCTGTCCTTGGAGCTCGCGGTGTCGGCACGCGTACACGAGTCCCATACTGCCCTTGCCTAGGCATTTCACGACCTCGTACTTCCCTCCGAGGACCGTACCAGGTTGCAGTGTTATGGAGTGCTCTTCAGACATAACCACAGCTTACTTACTCCTCCTCGTTTGCCGTCACGAGACACACGTGAAACTTTCTATCTCCGAAAAAGAGGATGTCCCCATGCCCCACATTCGCTTTCTCTCCGGAGAGAAACGCCTCGTTATTAGTACCCGCGTGCAGCACGCGAGTCCCAGACTCAGAGAGCTGATCGAGCACCTGCAACACGCCCCCTGCCGCCACTCGCATTATCGCGTGCATCGGAGATATAGATTCGTGCGGAATCATCAGACAGCTTCCCGACTCCTCTTTCTGGTTTGAAACAATCAAGCGCCCCGTCCGCAGCTCGACATATGAACCCTTTGGGTTATGATCGTAAGAGACGAGAAATCCGACAAGTGGCGCGTCGGCCTTCCAAAAGATCTGCTCATGCGCGGTGGTCATAGCCACTCCCTGATTTGGTTGGCGAGCGATCGGAGCCTCCGCCAACGGTATATGTACCTCATGCATCGCCGGCACCTCCTCTCTCACTGGAACGGGTGGCGGAGGCGCCACCTGTGAACTTGGCCGTACTCTCGTTCCCACCGAGATTGGAGCGACTTTGGGAGGCTCCGGTGATTCCAAAAGTTCCGATGGCTCCTCAAGAGGCGCATCGAATGGATCGGAATCCCCGCTTGAGAGTCGCGTCTCTCCCCGAGGAGCCTCCGCGGGAAGATCAAAGATATCCTCGTACGACTGAAACGGATCATCTCCTGTGTTTACCTGTCGCTCAGCCTCGTCCTTGGTGTCGTCGAATCCTCCGGCCATACTCTCTCCTCCGTAAACCTGCGGCTCCTCCACTACTCCCGGCATCGCTTCTTCCTCGTCAAACGCGTCGCTCATGGCATCATCTTGAGACTCAACATGTTGGCGCAAACGATGGGCCTGATCCCCACTGTAGACCATGGTGGCTTGTCGAGCGCGATTGCCCTGCGGCCCTTGACCGCCTCCGCCTCCCGATAGCTTGAATCCTCGATTCTTCTCTTCCATGTCATCCACACTTACGAGACAAAACTTTGCTGTATTCCAAACACCACCACCGTGACTACCGCCGAGACCATCGCGAGAGATACAAGGATGAGCGCGTGAGTCACGAACGACAATGGCGGTCTGTTAAGCTTGGCTCTTTGGCGCGCTCGCTCCGCCCCGATTCGATCCCAGTTCGTCGGGGGCTCATCAGTCAGCGACCCGAGAAGCGGAACAATCGATACAGTGATGTTGTCATATCCACCTCGATCATTCGCCAAGGCGATAAGTTCTCGGCACGCCTGCGCGGGCGTCTGACCACGGACCACATCGGCGATCTCAACATCAGATACAAGCCCGTACAAGCCGTCAGAGCAGAGCACGATCGTGTCAGACGCCTCGTTCGGTGTTCGCCAAAAGTGTTGGACCGGAATGTCTAATCCCACATCAGTTCCCAAGCACCGAGTCAAAAGATGGGCGTCGGGGTGCGAAAGAGCCTCTTCAGGCCCCAACGTGCCCGCGTCGACCATCTGCTGAACAAGCGTGTCGTCAACAGTGAGTTGCGTAATCCCGGAGTCGTGCACTAAATAAGAGCGCGAATCACCAACATGAGAGACGGCGACCTCCATCTCATCAATCATCAGAGCAACGACTGTTGTTCCCATCGAAGAGAACTTCTGGTTCTGGCGCCGAATCACCACAGCGCGGTTTCCCTCACTAATCGCCCCGCGAAGAATCTCAGCCGGAGCCGCGCACTCATGTCCTTCGACGTAGCGACGAATCGCGTCAACCGCGAGCTGCGCGGCGAATTCCCCTCCAGCCACTCCCCCCATCCCATCGAGAACAAACCAAGCGGTGCCTGATGATGTTTCAATGACAGTGAAGCGGTCCTCATTAATTGAGCGGTCAAGCCCAATATCAGTCACACTCGCGCCCCCGAATTCAGAGGAGGAGTGTGGCACGGGTGCCGTATTTTCTCGCTCGAGGTTCATCGTATCCCCGTTAGTCGCTCGTGAACCGGGGATCGATCGGACCATCAGCGCGATACACGCACGGCGTGCCGCGAGCCTCTGCCCAGCGGATTCCCCAATATTCCCAATGGTGGGGTCGGCATGAATCACGGTGGGCTAAATAGTCTGCCCGCCGAGTTTTTGAAGAAAAGTAAGAAATTTTCGCAGACGACTGGATTCAACACCTTAGAGCGAACAGCGCTTTGGAGGTGCCCTTATCTCGGACCCATTGTATGGCGAGTCGTCGTGGCTCCCACGCCGACTAATCAGAAGAGCCACTTACGGAGCTATTTGAGGGGCCAAAGCATCTTTTTGGGAGAGCACGGACATGGGCAACTGACCGCTTTCGAATATATACAACGGGACGTACACTAGAGA
>JAULVA010000378.1:0-8592 GCA_032111275.1 Bdellovibrionota bacterium | reverse complement strand
GCTCTTGCGACAAAAATGGACTTTTCCTCTCGCAAAACAACGCGAATGCGTTGTTTTGCCTCGCTTCCCTAAGATGCGATCCAATGGCGACAGATAGAGCCCCCCTTTCTAGGATACCTCAATGCGGGAATCCCCCATAAATACCTCCAAATACGAGTCACAGAGGAGATCATGACCGATATACAGATTCATACCGACCCCGAGATCGTAGAGGTGGTGCGACGAATCGATTCACTGCGCTCAACCGAGAACGTCTCGCTTGAGGAGAAGATTCGAATCGCTGAGCTTGTCCTCTCTATTCTTGAGGAAAAGAAAAAGAACGAGATAGTCCTGCAGTAAGCGGGGATTGGTCCTTTTTCGCCCATCAAAACTTCAGAGAGTGCACGAGTCGAATCATATCGCGGCACTCGATCCCATTTTCGACGATAGCTTCAGGATAGTTCCGGGTGAAGAAGTCAACATCTATCCCCGCCATTCGAAATCCCATCTTCTGATAGAGTGCTAGTTGGTTGATGCTCGAATTTCCCGTGCCGATCCACACTTCGCGCGCGCCTCGCTCTCGACAGGCATCGAGAGCCGCTCGAATAAGCTCCTTTCCTATCCCGCGTGCCTGATACTCAGGATGAACCGCGATGTTTTTGATCTCCCATGCGTCATCGTGGAGGGTCGTGAGGATGAGTGCGCCCACCATGAGGGAATCTCGGCATGCTCCTAAAACGACCGCGCCGGAGATGTATCCCTCAATCATATCTCTTGAGGGATCCGCCAACAGAAAAAGGTCCCACGGATAGGCGGATTCCTCCAAAGGGATGATTGTGTGTGCGGGACGAGGATCCATAGTGCCCGCTTTAAGAACCTACACCGCTCTCGCCAAAGGATTCGCAGCGCGCTCACGTGGCGTCCCAAAATATTTCGAGCAGAGTAGATCCGCCGCGTGCTCCGCGCCCTCTTTAAGGTCGCCGATAACGGGACGTTGCCGCTCTTGAAGCTCCTTGCGAGCGTTCCACGCCTCGGTCAACTTCTGCGCGAGGTACTGCGGGGTCAACGAGGCGAGCTCAAGGCTGAACTCCTCGCACTGCAAGAGCTTTAAGTATCCACGAACCTTCGGAGCGTAGATCAGCCCAACGACGGGGGTCTCTACGGAGGAGGCGAGTACGATCGAGTGGAAGCGCATGCCCACAAGGATGCCGCATCGACGAATGACCGCTTGGATGTCGTGGCTCAAATAGGTTGAATTAGTGAGTACCTTCGCTCCACACATCTCAGCGAGCTCTCGACAAGTCGCCTCATCCATCGGGTGGGTACACACGATCAGAGGTTGGAAGGTGTCCGCAACCTGTGCTTGCGACTGTGTAACACCGGCGGCGATGGTTTTCAGCAGTCCCTTCGGGTCTGAGAGACGCTCACTCGGGTTGAGCCAGGTGTCGAGATACGCGGTCGCGTTAATCGCCATCGTTGGCTTCTCCGGATCGAGTCCGAGTTCTCGCACGATGGAAACGGCTACCTTATCGTCTGAAACGGGATTGATGAACGCGGCGTCACCGGTCAATTCAACAGGCTTTGTGACGCCGATGTCCTTGGTGAGCTTCTCGCTATCTCGCTCGCGCATCATGACGAGGTCGCATCCTTGAATAGTCCACTTGGCGAAGAGGCGGCTGATTGCGTTCTGGAATGGGCCGATACCGGTCGAGTAGCACACCATCTTGCATCCTAACAGGCGAGCAAGCGGCACAAGGAACACGAGGGTGATGAGGTAATTGAACGCTGGGTTAAAGAGCTTCTTGCCGAAGATGATACCATCACAGATAAGCGCGACATCGCTCTTAGCGAGGCATCGAAGGGTAGGGAGTCCAAGAAGACGGAGGCTCAAGGTCCACGGCATCACGTTGACAGCTTTCACGTTATAGCGATTCCCGTAGTGCTTGCGAACCCACTCAGGCTTGATAGTCGGTACGTAGAATTCAGCGTTCGGCAGCCGCTTAGAGAGGCTCTCCATAATGCTCGACATAATCGCCATGTCCCCGAGGTTTCGACCTGAGTTGTTGCCGAGGAGGGTGATGCGTGGGTGCGTGCCTTTCATAAGTGTAACTTCAAGCGGTTATAACGATCGGTACTGTAATTGGATTGCAAGGGGTTATCAAGTGAAGGGCGTTGAAAGCTATGCTCCTCTGCCGACTCAAACGCCCGTCAACGTACACCGAAACGTGAACGTTTCCGCGCCGTCCCAGGTTACGGATGGCACGGAGGGAGGGCGACCATTCCTGGTCGCCGGAATGTTTCGCGACGTTCATGTGCAGGGGCACGTTCACGGGGCACGGGCCCTAGGGAATGGGCGTTGCGGGTTATTGACCGTCCCCCCTGTCCACCGCTACGCTGCGGGAAAGTTGCGAGCGCCAGGGAAGAACGGTGTAAATCCGTCGCGGTCCCGCCGCTGTAAATGGGGTTGGCCTCACGCACTCCACTGTCATACCACCCGAAAGGGGGGGAGAGATGGGAAGGAGAGGTCGATTCGATACCCCTAAGCCAGAAGACCTTCTCGCAACGGTGAGGTCGTATGAGCGTTCGCTCATGCCACCATCTCCCAAGTGCTCACCTCGTGGATTGGGTGCGTTCTTGCAGTCACTGTATGAAATGTATGTAGGTAACGTATGCGTGGACGTTCGTTCGCTCCTGCTCGCGTGGCGTGTGGTTTTCTCCTCGCCTGCGTAGCCCCTGTTTCTACCCTTCGAGCCGAAGATGTAGAAACCCCCTCTGATGCCGACCAGATTATCGTTACGGCAAGCCGACTTGAGACAACGCAAGCCGATGTCGGGAGCTCCGTTTCCGTTGTAACGCAGGAGGAGCTTCAAGAAGGTAAGTACCCAACCGTCGTCGAAGCGCTCCGCAAAGTGCCAGGTCTCGATATTGTTCGTAGTGGTGGACCAGGCGGTAACGCGGCGGCTTTCATTCGAGGCGCCGATAGTTCTCAAACCCAGGTGCTCCTCGATGGCATTGAGCTCAACAATCCAGCGTCGCCGAACAGAGGCTTCAATCTCACGACCCTCACCCTTGAGAACGTCGACCGCATCGAGATCATTCGTGGACCCCAGAGCATGATCTATGGCTCTGACGCTATAGGCGGAGTTATCAACATCATCTCAAAGCAGGCCAAGAAGGGCGTCCATATGAGCGCTATGACTGAGGCTGGCTCGTACAGCTCCTTCAATAACGTCGGCACGCTCTCGTATGGTAGCGACGCTATAGATTTTACGGGCGGCGTGACCCAGCAGGATGTCGGTAATATCTCCTCGGCGGGCGCTAACTACGGGAACTTCGAGCACGACGCGTTTCACAACACCTCGCTCTCGGGACGCCTCGCGCTACGCCCGAGTGATTCGGTCGATAGCACGTTCATTACCCGATATGGCCGCAGTAACGCCGGGCTCGATAACTTCGGGGGCTTCGGTGGTGATGATCCGAATCGTCACTACAACAACGAGGAGTTCTTCAATCGAGGGCAGATTGAGGCGCGCTTCTTAGATAACACCCTTAGGACGAAAGCGTGGACGGACTATACCGATCACGGTCTGTACGACAATAACGATCCCGATCAAATGAGCGCCGAGTATCTTCGCTCAAACTATATCGGAAACATGTTAGATGCCGGTACGAGCGTGACCTGGGCTCCCAAGAAATACTTCTCCTCGGTACTCGGATATGAATATGAAAAGGAGCGCGCGAGCTCATACTACTACTCCGATGGCTCTTACGGCCCCTATGAGAACGTCTTTGATTGGCAGAGCGCCAATACTAACAGCGTATTCTTCGAGACGAAGACCTCGTATGAAGAGAAGGTGTTTCTCGATGCTGGCGTTCGCTACGACCGGCAGTCTATCTTTGGAGATCGCATGACCTTTCGTGTCGCCCCAGCGTGGTATGTAACTGAATCAACAAAGCTCCGTGGCTCGGTCGGTACGGGATTCAAAGCGCCATCGCTCGTGCAGCTCTATTCGCCGTATGGCAGTCCTGATCTTCAGGCCGAGACGAGCACGGGATGGGACATCGGAGTTGATCAACAGATCGTGCGCGACCGTCTCGCGGCTGAGGTAACCTTCTTCGACAACGATTACGATGATCTCATAACCTTTAATCCATCGACCTTCGTGCTTGAGAATATCAACAGCGCCTACACCCAAGGCGTTGAGGTGGCACTAACGACAACGCTCTCCGAGACCGTGTCCCTCAGAAGCGCGTACACCTACACTGAGTCTGAAGATCGTGACACCGACGAATCGCTCCTTCGACGACCACGAAACAAGGGGAGTATCACGACGACCTATCAGCCTACCGATCGCGTCACCTCTCAGCTTGAATGGCGGGTCTACGGAAAGCGATTCGACAACGATTTCTCCGCGTATCCGCCGGTGCGCACAACGCTGGCTGGCTACGGTCTTGTAAATCTTGCGATCTCGTACAAGGCGAACGAGACCTTTGAGATCTTCACTCGCGTTGATAATATCTTTGACCAAGAATACGAGGAGGTGCTTGGGTACGGAACGATGGGATGCGCCGCTTACGGAGGTCTTAAAGCGACCTTGTAATCACTATGCTCGGCTTCTCAGATACCACCGTTGGCATGCTCGTTTCCGTGATGTTGCACGCCGGTGTCGCCGCGGCTTTTCTCGGACCTCTCGGGGATGGGGAGGGGCCGGGAGCTACCGTCGTGATGGTCAGCATCGATGGTGTTGAGGTATCCCCGGCCCAAGGGGAGGAGTCACTGCGTGAGAACCCGCAGCCGTCGGCCCCTTCGGTGCCTCAGGACCCGCAGGCACCCCTCCAAGCCCCTAAGGCGCAATCTAAGCTGCCACGTAAGGCCCTCGCTGCTAAACAGCCACAGCCCCCCGTCCAGTCCCCTGTAGCCCCTCCTGCGGACCTTAAGCCTGGGAATGTTGGAGGAGGTGGTCTTCTTGGGACCCTATTTTCTCAGCCAGTTATGGTCTCGATGCCTAAACCACCCTATCCACAGCGGGCTCGAGTGAGAGGGGTCGAGGGGAAGGTGGGGGTTAAGGTGTGGGTAGCTGCTGATGGCACCGTCGACCGAGCCGAGGTCGTACAGAGCTCCGGTTCTGAGCTCCTTGACCGAGCCGCTGAGGAGAGCGCCCTCGAAGCCACATTCAAGCCGGCCATCCGAGGTGGTGTTCCCGCCGCCGCGGAAAAGACTATGGTAGTATCGTTTAGTCTTATCGAATGAAACGTTTTCTTCTTACTCTCCTCGCGCCCCTGTTCGTGACGCCCTGCAGCGCCGAAGCCGATCAATGCGCGCGCATTATCTCGCTCTCTCCCAGTATCACCGAAGTTGTCTATGAGTTGGGGCTCGGTGAAAACCTTGTTGGCCTGACCCGGTACTGTCGATATCCACCCGAGGCGCAGTCGGTCGAGAAGGTAGGTGGCTTTTACGACATGAGCCTTGAGAACATGCTATCGCTCAAGCCCACGCAGATTTTCGGTCTCAGAGAACATGCTGAGGTGCGAGCGAGTCTTCAAAAATTCGGAGTGCCAGTCCAAGAGGTTGATCACACCACCGTTGAGGGAATCAAGAGAAGCATCTCTATACTTGGAGAGGTGTGTGGTGTCGAATCACGCGCTCGTGAGAAGCTCGCTACCTTGGAGCAACGCGAAAACGCTCTCCGCGCGAGGCGAGCAGCCGCTCCACCTTACAGAACCCTCGTTGTCGTGGGACGGATGCATGAGGGGGATTCTCTCTCTGGAATCTATGTGTCCGGCAAAGATGGATTCTACACTGGCGTCATTGAGCTCTTGGGCATGAGCAATATAAACACCGACCCGACGGTCGCTGTTCCGATGCTCTCCGCGGAGGGCTTCATGGCTCTCTCCCCAGAAGCGATCGTTGAGGTGGTAAACGTCGATGACCCAGCGCTCAAGGGTGCGCCGTCCGCCGTCTGGAATCGATTCCCGAAGGTGCCGGCGGTTAAGAACTCCCGAATCTTTACCTTGTCGGATGATTACGCCAGCATCCCTGGACCTCGATATATCGTGCTGGCGGAGAAGCTCGCGGAGCTTCTCGAACGAAAGGAGCGATCATGACGCAGCCGTTGCTCGCGCTTCACGACGTGTCGCTTAATGTGGGTGGACGCGCGTTGCTCAAAGAGATCAACCTCACCATCTCGCAGGGTGAAAAGGTTGCGCTCGTCGGCGCAAACGGCGCGGGAAAGAGCTCCCTTCTCAAGGTAATCGCGGGCCTTATCCTCCGATATTCCGGCTCAGTGACGCTTGAAGGCCACGAGGTGAAGGGGTTCTCTCCACGGGAGCGCGCGCGCCTCGTGAGCATGGTGCCCCAACGCTTGCCGTTTGTTCCGCGGTTCACCGTTCGAGAGTTCCTTGAATTGAGTGGCGTGTCCGATATGGACCCCATTGAACCGACCGTCAGGAATCTCGTCGATCGACATCTTCCGGACCTGAGTGGGGGAGAGCTCCAACGAGTTGTCCTGGTGGGTGCGGTTGCGCAGCGAGCGCGGCTTGTGCTGCTTGATGAGCCAACAGCACACCTCGATCCAACGGGACGCAGTGAGGTTGAACGGATCGTTCAGAGATATCACCACGAAAAGAGCATCTCCTACATCCTTGTCACTCACGATATCTCGCTCGCGACCCGCCTCGCAGAGCGCATCGTGATGCTACGGCAGGGCCCTGTTGTGTGGGACGGTGCTGTCTCCGCGCCCGAGCTCCCCTCGTTATTACAAGAGGTGTACGGCTGTTCCTTTACCAAGGTCGCTCATCCGACTACTGGCGAGTCGTTGATTATTCCGGGGTAGGATGATGATGACCGAGCGAAGAACATTCATCTGGTTCGTAGTCAGCGCTTTCGCGCTCCTGCTCTCCTGTCTCCTCGGAGCGCTCTATGGAGCCACACGCATACCAGTCAGCGATCTCTTGACATCGTCCGATGCTCGACTCGTTATCCTTGAACTGCGAATGCCTCGAGTTATTTTCGCGGTGCTCGTTGGCGGGGCTCTCGCTTCTGTTGGCGCGGTGTATCAAACGATCTTCCGTAATCCGTTGGCGAGCCCCTTTACGTTGGGCGTTTCATCTGGTGCCGCGCTTGGCGCGTCACTCTCGCTTATGGCTTCGTCCGCTCCGCTCGGTGTTGCCGGGAGCGCGATGCTGGGCGCCCTCGTGAGCATTACCCTCATCATGATGATCAGCCGTCGTCTCGGCGAGGCCGCCGGGGATTCCCTGCTGCTGGTCGGGGTTGTCTTTAGCTTCCTCTGTTCGAGCGTCCTCACGATGCTTCAGTACATCAGCGACTACTCGCAACTCTTCCGCGTCACGCGGTGGATGATGGGCGGTATCCCCGCGGTGAATATCGTAGACCTCGGTGTTGGCGTTGTGTTGGTTGGGGGATTTCTCGCGTACGTTATGACACGACACCGCGATTTCGATCTCGTGCTCTTTGGTGATGAGGTCGCCGCGGTGAAGGGTGTCGCGCTCTCTCCCCTGTACTACATCACCTTTATCCTCTCCTCCCTCATCGTTGGATGGGTGGTCGCGCAGTGCGGCGTGATCGGCTTCGTTGGGATCGTTGTTCCGGCCTGCGCGCGGCTTCTGGTTGGGCTCCGCCATCGGGTTGTTGTGCCGCTTTCGTTCGTGCTTGGCGCTGCGCTCGTTGTGCTCTGTGATCTACTCGGGCGGGTCGTTCGTCCTCCCTTTGAGGTACCGGCGGGCGTGTTTACCTCGATTGTTGGGGGGCCGGTGTTCATCCTCCTAGTGCTACTCGGTTACCGAAGGTTCAGGTAGAGGCTCTTCGTGCTGTGGGCGTCCCCTTTGTGTTCCCGCTCTGTTAGGGCTACTCTGTTTCTCATGACGATCGAAAATCCATCAGCGACCCAGTTCTTCTTCCAGCTCACACCAGAGAAGGTGCTTGAGGCGGTGGAATCGCTCGGTGTTCGATGTACCGGACGGGTTCTCGCGCTCAACAGTCTTGAGAACCGTGTATATGAGGTGGAGCTCGATATTGACCTTGAGCCTGATGCGGGGCGGTGGGATGCCTACAGAGTGATTAAATTCTATCGGCCGGGTCGGTGGACACGGGAGCAGATTCAAGAGGAGCATCGATTCCTCAAGGAATGTGCCGGTGTCGAAATTCCGGTCGTCGTTCCCCTTGAGTTCCCGACCGGTGAGACGCTGGGTGAGGTCGCTGACACAGGGATCCTCTACGCGATCTTCCCTAAAGTGGGCGGGCGGATCCTTGATGAGATGTCGGATTCTGAACTGATGCAGATCGGACGTCTCCTTGCGCGGCTCCACAATGTCGGCGCGAGTGGATCGTTTCATCATCGTATAAAGCTCACAACCGAGACGTACGGTCACGCGAATCTCGCGTACCTGAAAGACAACAAACTTGTGCCGCAGTCCGTCGAAGGACATTACCTTGGGGTGGCGGAACGGATCCTTCGCGCCAGTGAGCCATGGTTTAAGGATACTGGAACCCAACGAATTCACGGCGATTGTCACATCGGCAATATCCTCTGGCACGCGAAGGGGTGCTACATCGTCGATTTTGATGACAGCCTCGAGGGGCC
Organism: Bdellovibrionota bacterium; assembly: GCA_032111275.1. Lineage (GTDB taxonomy): Bacteria > Bdellovibrionota_C > UBA2361 > UBA2361 > OMII01 > OMII01. Next base: position 13 of record JAULVA010000378.1, on the reverse strand, counting down.
GTGCGTTCAGGAT
>JAULVA010000377.1:0-21438 GCA_032111275.1 Bdellovibrionota bacterium | reverse complement strand
ATGCACGCATCATCAAAACATACGAATTGAATCCCACCCGGAGGGCCCGTGTCCTCACGGGCCGGGTATGCACGAACATTCCATCGCGGGTTCCGGCCCGTCAGGAGACGGGCCTGACGGATTATGGCAATTCGAGGCTCTTCAAAAACTCCACCTGTATCTCTCCCCACATGCGATACCCATCGGCGTTAAAGTGCATGTCGTCTGGAATATAGATCGCTTGAGGCTGCTTCGAGCCGAGCTTCTGCTTGAACGCCTCAACGGGAGTGAGAAATGGAACGTTCTCTTGCGCGCAGACGGCGGCGATATCGTTCATGGGTTGCAGAGACCATTTTCCTTCAAGCTGTTCAAGGTGAGGCACAGCGGTGATCACTATCGCAATCCCCTGCGCTTTCGCGAATCGGATCACGCGGGCAAGCATCTCCATACTACGGGCGACATCGAGTTGAGTTGCGGGAGAGCGATCGGTACGGCACCAGGCGAATGCGGGGGGCACCTCATTCTGACGCTCTTGCGCGCGCGAGCGTATGCGAGAGACAACTTCCAGCGCCATTCGGATGGCATCAGATCTCTCCGATAACCAGATCAGCGCACGCTGTGAAGCGCTCAATGGCTCGAGCCCACGCTCCGTTCTACGGTGCGTTGTAAGAAGGGGATGTCCCGGCGGGCACGCTATCGGATCGCCGTTACTGTCACTCCTCAACGTTGCGCTGTAGAGCGAGTCGTCAAATACATCGGTCATATCCACATTAACCACGAGCAGATCGGGACGATAGGAGAGCAGCTTCGTCTTAAGGAGAAGGTAGTAAAGGGTCGGCGCGTATGAAGGGGTGCCAGCGTTAATCACTTCAACGCTAGCAAATCCAGGGACGCGCAACGAACGCTCAACGATCGCCGGAACGGAATCAACCTCAGAACAGGTGCCCTCAGTAAAGGAGTCCCCAAGGTACGCGATACGATAGACCCCATCCCCTTTTTGGCGAGACACCTCTCGCGCCATCGGGAATCCTTGCCCGTTCACTGAACGAGTGTACTCCGATATTCCCGCCCGCTCATACAGGTCAACGACTCGAACCTGAGAGGGAATCCATACGTGATTAAGGACCTCGTCGGAGATGACATCCGGCGTGACGTCGCTGTAAAAAAAGCGCGCACCCAGCTCGGCGACGACCAACAACACGATCGTAGGTCCGAACCAGATGCACGCTTTTTTAAGGAACGCTTTCAGGAGCTACTCCTTACTTACCGAGCACATCCTTCATCTTAGAACCGAGCTCGTGAGGAGACCGGACCGTGTGAATTCCAGCGGCTTGGAGCGCCTTGAACTTAGCCTCAGCGGTGTCGTCAGCTCCGCCGATGATAGCGCCAGCGTGACCCATGCGTCGTCCTGGAGGAGCGGTAGCTCCCGCGATGAACGACACGATCGGCTTCTTCATCTTGTTGTCACGCACCCAGTTAGCGGCTTGAACCTCGGCGTCACCACCGATCTCACCGATCATCACAACTGCGTCGGTATCCCCATCCTCGTTGAACATCTTCAAGCAGTCGATGAAGTTCGTACCGTTCAATGGGTCACCACCGAGACCGATACAGGTCGACTGTCCCATGCCGAGGTGCGAGAGCTGGAATACCGCCTCGTAGGTGAGCGTGCCCGAACGGGAAACAACGCCGATGCGTCCTGGCTTGTGGATGAAGCCCGGCATAATTCCTATTTTAGCCTCACCAGGGGTGATGATTCCGGGGCAGTTCGGCCCGATCAACCGGGTGCGACGCCCCTGCATGTAGGTCGCAACCTTGAGCATGTCCAACACTGGAATACCCTCGGTAATGCAGATAACGAGATCGAGGTCAGCGTCAACTGCTTCCATGATCGCGTCAGCCGCGAAGGGAGGTGGAACGTAAATGATCGATACGTTGGCACCAGCCTGCTTCTTCGCTTCGTGAACGGTATCGTAGAGAGGAATTCCCTCGAACTCCTGTCCACCCTTACCTGGGGTTACGCCCGCGACCATCTGCGTGCCGTACTCACGGCATGCTCGGGTGTGGAACGCGCCGGTCTTGCCGGTGATTCCTTGTGTTACTACACGTGTATTTTTATTTACGAGAACGCTCATCGTCTCTCCTTCCTTACTTCGCTAAAGCCACAATCTTTTGTGCCGCGTCATCCATGGTATCCGCCGGCGTAATCGCGAGACCTGAGTCTGCGAGAAGCTTGCGGCCAAGATCTACGTTTGTTCCTTGGAGTCGAACGACGAGAGGAACCTTCAGCCCCACCTCCTTCGCTGCCTCAATAACGCCTGTGGCGATCACGTCACACTTCATGATTCCGCCGAAGATGTTGATGAGGATTCCCTTCACCTTAGAATCTGAGAGAAGGATACGGAACGCTTCCGTTACGTTCTCCTTCGTAGCTCCACCACCTACATCGAGGAAGTTTGCTGGCTCACCGCCGAACTCTTTGATGATATCCATAGTAGCCATCGCAAGTCCGGCGCCGTTTACGAGACATCCGATGTTTCCATCGAGACCAACGTAGTTGAGTCCGTACTTCTGAGCTCGAAGATCACGTGGATCCATCTCATCGTAGTCCATCATCTCGTGGATCGCTTTCTGTCGGAACGCCGCGTTATCCTCAAGCGCGACCTTCGCGTCGAGCAGCACAAAGGTGTTATCCTTTGTAAGCACGAGTGGGTTGATCTCAAGCATCGCGAGGTCGGAGCCCATGAACGCTTTGTAGAGTCCCTTTACAACCTCAACGAAGTTCTTACGAGCCTCAACCGGAATAGCGAGGTCGATAGCGAGCTTTGATGCCTGGAAACCTTGAAGCCCAACCTTCGGATCGATACGAACGGTGAGGATCTTCTCAGGGGTGTTGTGAGCGACCTCCTCGATCTCCATACCGCCCTCTGTCGAGGCGATAATAGAAACGCACCGGCCGGCGCGGTCCACGAGGATACTGAGGTAATACTCCTTGGCGATATTGCATCCCGCCTCGACGTACACCTTGCGAACGATCTTCCCCTCAGCGCCTGTCTGAGGTGTTACAAGCTTCATTCCCAAGATCGTCTCAGCGTGGGCGCGAGCTTCAGCAGAGCTCTTCGCGAGCTTCACGCCGCCGGCTTTACCTCGACCGCCGGCGTGAACCTGTGCCTTTACAACACAGATACCACCACCAAGGTTATCAGCCGCGGCCTCAGCCTCGCCTGATGTGTAGCACAGGTAGCCATTCAACACGGGCAAGCCGTATGCCTTCAGCACCTGCTTTGCTTGATATTCATGCAGATTCATATGTTTTTCCTACGTACTTGTTACTGATTAGAGGATCGCGAGGAGTTCGCGAACGCGTCCAGCTGACTCGTTAAGAGCCTTCTTCTCGCTTTCGTTGAGCTCGATCTCAACGACCTTCTCAACACCACCCTTACCGATGATGACGGGAACGCCGATATAGAGATCCTTCAATCCGTACTCACCCTTGAGGGATGCTGCGGCGGCGAGCACTCGTCGTTGATCGAAGAGGTAGCTCTCAACCATCTGAATGGCGGACGCAGCCGGTGAGTAGAAGGCGGAGCCGGTCTTGAGAAGCGCAACCACCTCTCCACCAGCGCCACGAACTCGCTTCTCGATCGCGTCGAGGCGGTCGGACTTGATGAGGTTACCAACAGGGATGCCGTTGCACGTAGTGTACGAGCGAACCGGCACCATGTCATCGCCGTGTCCACCGAGCACGAACGCGGATACGGACGATACGGAAACGTTAAGCTCCTCAGCCAAGAACGCCTGGTACCGAGCGGTATCGAGAACGCCCGCCATTCCGACAACGTGAGATATTGGGAATCCGGTCTCCTTCTGCATGAGGTGGACCATCGCGTCGAGTGGGTTCGTGATAACGATCACGAACGCGCCGGGAGCGTGTTCCTTAATACCAGCGGCGACCTTCTTGATGATATCGGCGTTGGTCTTTACGAGATCATCGCGGCTCATGCCGGGCTTACGTGGAAGACCGGAGGTCACGATACAGACGTCAGCGCCAGCGATATCGGCGATGTTGTTAGTTCCCGTTACCTTGAAGTCGAGGCCGAACACCGGCGCGAGGTGCGAGAGGTCGAGGGCCTTTCCTTGAGGCATCCCGTCGACCACGTCAAAGAGAACTACGTCACCAAGGTTGCGCTGTCCACACAACAGAGCGAGGGTTCCACCGATCTGGCCAGCGCCGATGAGCGCTATCTTTCTTCGTCGAATTGAATTGCTCATTATTTTCTCCTAATTCCCCGCGCTCTGATTCTGGGCTACCGGGGTCTCATCCTTCTGAGATTTTTCGGGGTCATTCTGCGCTCTTGGGGGCTGTCCGACAAGCCCTTCCACGATGCCTAATTGCCCGATTAATTGATTTAAATCGGTCTTAGAGAGGTCTACAGCCGCCCCTCCAGACCCCTGATTCATCGCCACAAACCGCGGGGTAGCTTTAGCCAATTGTTTGGCCACCTCAAGACGGAGCATCGCCTGCCCTCCCTTGCCCGAAAGAGCGGAGATCTGCTTAGTTAATCCAGCTACTTCGGCGTTTCCTTCGGCGAAAATGGCCTTCGCCTCGTTAGAACGGGCGGTGTAGTAGCTGTCCCCCTGGAAGACGGACTGCTCTTTATATCCCTTAGCTTCCGAGACACGCGCGTTGTAGAGACTCTCAGCCTCGGAGTACTCCTTTTGCTTCTTGGCGCGAACGGTTTCGATACGGGAGCGTTCACCCTCAATATCCTGCTCCATCTCCTGGATCTCTCGAAGACGATCCTGGTACCGGGTGTCCTCATTCCCATCTGGGAGGGGTCGGACGAAACGATACTGCTTCAAGTTCACCGCTTCTACCTCAATCCCGAGCGGACCGAGGCGACGCTGCGCGGCTTGAAGCACCTCGTCGACCGTTTCATTCCGCTTTTTGTCATCACGGAACTCAGGGGTTTTAAGTTGATTCATGTAGGATCGAACCTCGGAGCGCACAACGGCGATGACGAGGTTTCGAACCTCATCCTCGGTCTCCGCGACGTTCTGCACGAGCTTCACTAAGCTCGCCGGATCGGGCTTGATGCGGTATCGCACGGTGAGCTTCAGCGCGGCTTCATTACCGTCCTTCGCGCGAGTGTACACATCCTCATCTTGCACCAGTTGTGTGGAACCTCCAGCTGCGTCTCCCATTCCCTTTCCCCAGCTCAGATACTGAGGAGCTGTATCGAAACGACGAACCGTTTCCCATGGAAAGACTACGACCGTTTGAAGCGGATGCGCGACACTGTCGGCGCTTCCTAGTCCTCCGCCCATAAAGGTTGGAAGTTTTCGGAATCGCACCCCGTACTCGGTGGTCCCCATGTGCTGCACCCCGGTATCACAGCCCGAGAGAGCGACGGTCGAAAGAAGCAGAGGAAGAACAAAGAGTTTTCGAGCGTTCATTACTTCACCTCCGATGTACCTTCACGCGGCGTTGTTGAACCGGCGAGCTTCTTCACCCAGGCATCGAAATCGTACGGATCGACGTTAGCGACAACCCCGCCCTTAAGCGAGGCCAGAAACTGCGCGAGTTGAAGAGCCACATATACATCACCGCCGACCTTGGCGAGAACATCACTTCGCAGCTTATCCACGGTGGCCTTCGCCTCAGCGATGAGAAGATCTCCCTGCGCGAATTTCTCACGTCGATAGAGGTCTCCCTCTGAGCGTATGATGTCGGAGTCCCCTATTCCACGCTTCTCAAGATTCTGAATGGCTACGTTCCCAGTTGCTTCGACTTGATTCACATCGCGTTGCGCCTCCGCGAACTCACCGGCGACCTTATTGAACGCCGACTCAAGCTCTTGAAGGTTCTTTTTGAAGATCGCTTGGTCGATCTCCTCTCTGTATCGATAACGGCGAAGGAGCACCGCCTCAATCTCAACACCGAGAGGCGCGAGTCGCTCACGAAGAACCTCCTCAGCGACCTTGACCCGCGCCTCACGCGCGCCCGGCTCGTAGAACTCAACGGTCGAGAGCGCGCTGAGCGATCGCTTCAACTCATTCTCCGCTACCTGCGATAGGTAGCGATTCCATTGGGCGTCGGTCGCTCCCACGTTTTGAATGAGATCGGCGGGACCACCGTGTTTCATTCCCTTCGCCTCTCCACTTGTCGGATAGAACCTGTACATAACCGCGGCATCAACATCGACAGTTGTTCCGTCAACGGTCGGAATATCGAGGGAGTGCGGCGCGGCGAAATCGAGGATACGAAGGGTTTGCGGCACCATGTAGATCGTTGAGTAGTAAGGGACCGCCCACTGAAGCCCCGGTTGAAGAGAGCTATCGCGCAATCCCTGTCCCGGACCAAACGCTATCTTTCGAACCCCGACCGCGCCGACCGGAACGATCGTGCCGAAGACGAACGCGACAACCGCGAGCGCTCCGCCGATCATCGCGAGCAAGACGAGGAACGAGGTAAGAAACCGCCCGTGCTCGCTCGCGCGAGGGGAGCGGAGGGAGGGAGAGGAGAATGTTGTATCAGCAGCCATGAGGACGTCTTACCTTATGAGTGAGAAACCCACGCTGGTGAAGCGCAGTGGGTGCGAGGGATCGAGTAACACGACTGGGGGCGGATCGCAATTTAGGAAATTGAAATGATTAACCTTTTCAGTCGATCAAACAGGATACATCGGTCCGGCGGGCCCGTCTCCTGACGGGCCGGTGATGCACCTACCTTTCAATCGCGAGTTCCGGCCCGTCGGGAGACGGGCCCTCCGGGAAACATCCGCTACGGCATCGAATTCCCCACCGTCTCCTCCTTCATAATGAAGGTCGAGAGGGTGGCGGTCGGCGTGGCGCCATCGGCGACGAGGGTCGCCTCCTCGGTCGACGCCTCTGTTGAAGCTTCCGTGCCGGCCCCGTCAGGCGAGGCAGCCGGTTCATCCGATCCACCGGAACCACCCACGCCAGAGGATCCATTCGCGGCGGAGGCGAGCTGGCTCAGGAATGAATTCGAGATATCCGCTTCGAATACCTGCGTGACCTCTCCCGCTTTACGCTTCTTTCTCAGCCCCTTCACGGCTCGGTTTCCACCGAGCATCGAAACGATCCGCTCTAAATCAGAGAGTGTGAGCTCCGTCATCACGCGTTTGTAGAGCATCGAGCGGGGATTCAAAAAGCCTTGAAGTCGCGCGGAGAGATCCCGAATGACCAGACGAACCTCACGTCGAGCAAGCATCTCGCGAGCAGAGAGTGCGGTCCGTTCGTTACCCCCCTTCCCCATCCTTGTTTCAGCCCTGAGACCTTTGATCTTTACGATATCCTTCAACGGAAGCGACTTAATTCGCTCGATGATCTTTTGAGCCCGGGCGCGAATCGCGAGAGCAACCTGCACATCTTTAGGTTGCCCGTGCCTCTCAATCTTAATCGTTGAAAGCTCCTTAGGGGAAAGCGCGCGAAGATTCGCGAGCATCGCAGAGATTCGTTGGACCGGGGAGGCTATGACGGAGCGACCAGTTACCACGGCGCGACCCTCTGGCGAGATGGTCGAAGCCACCTTGTCACGCCCGACCTTAACGCCCGCGGAGGGCTGAGCCCGTCGCACGGCACGTTGCGAAAGCTGTTCACCCGGAGGCTTAACACTGTTGGGGCGAACCACCTGTCCGGTACGGCCGGTAGCGCGATTACCGGGTAGTGGTGTCACGTTTTTCGAGACTAATAGCACGCGAGCGTCACCGCTTCTACCTTGAGCGACCCTTTGGACGGTGGCCGCACTGCGCATCGCAGAGGGCGTTACTACGCGCGCAGAAGACGAGCCAGCTCCGGTGCGATCGGGGGTTGAGGCGACACTGCTTCTACCTTGAGCGACCCGTTGGACGGTGGCCGTACTCCACGTCGAAGAGGGCGTTACTACGCGCGAGGAAGACAAGCCAGCTCCAGTGCGACCGGCGGCAGAGGCGACACCACCGCTTGGGGCGTGATCCGATGCATTTTGGGAAACGGAATACGCGGATGATTGCGGGGAGGCTGAGACACTCCGCGCAGCCGCGGGACTCGGAGCAACGTTCGCCTGCTGCGGTGCCGGTGCCGGCGAGGAAGACGGAAGAGAAGCGATCTTCGCCACCGAGGCTACGAGGGAATTCTCTACCGGAGCCGATTGTCGCTGCGCTACGGTCTCCACCCTGTCAGCTTGTGCCTCACTCGTCCGCTTGTACGGCTCAGCGTTCACCTCAGAGCGCGCAGTTTTGGCTACCTCATTAACCGCCTCCTTCCCCGGCTCAGGAGCACGCTCTTTGTATCCATTATCCACATTCTTCGAGAGCTCCTGAGCTACCGACGGCTTTCCTTCAACCGGAGATTCCTTTGTGGTCTCATACCAAGCTGCTTTTGCGGCGGGTTCCGAGGGGTGAGGCTTCATCTCTGGAGTCACGGCGCTCGCCATACTCAGACCGAAGAGTGGATTAGCCTCTTGAGCTTGCTTGATAAAGACCTCGGTGCGAGCCTGAACCTCAGACAAAACCTGAATTCCACCTGCGCTACCCACGTAGTCCTTTGCGAGGGTATTGAGCCTCATTGCGAGCTCACCAAGCTCCTGACTCTGCTGGGGGGTCGGATGCGTCCCCGCCACAGCGGCCTTAACATGGAGCGTGACGACCGCCTCACTGAAGGCCACAGCTCCTTGCGCCTCAGAGAAACCGGTCTTGGATGCCATAGCATCTCTCAGCCCGTTAAATGCCGCTGTGAGCTCCGCCGCATCTTGTGTGGTCACTGTGGTGGGTAGCCTCTGAGTGGCATCAGAGACCTTTTGCATCACAGCCTCTGGCCCAGCGGTCCCCTGGCTAACCGCCGCAGCGATACCTGTCAAAATCTCCACAGACCCATAACAGCACGCGCGAATCTGTGGAGTCTCGGGTGCTTGCTGAACCTGCCGAAAATCGAATTCAAATTCACTCATAACCTGCTGCGAGAAACCTATGAACGGAGCGCTCCTCTATGCATCTGGAATACCGGATCGTTGAGTTTCTCAAGCGTGGCGAAGGACGCTTCGATCGCGTTCTGGGTGATATAACCGCTGTCCCTCGCTCGAGTGAGCGTTCGGGCGAATAACTTGATCTCATCACGAGCGAGATCTTTGCGACCTTCGAATCGAAGGAGTGGAATCACCTCAATCGTCAAAAGTAGCCGCGCCGCAGGATTGATCTTTTTCATCGTCTCGAACAGTGGCGAAATACTTGGATGCCTTGTGAACATCTGCAAGTTAGGATCACAGAGCATATCAGTCAGAGCGTAGTAGGCGTTAAAGAGCCCGAGAGCTTTCTGTTGCGCATCAATTGGAGCAACGTGCAGCACCTTTAGCACAGAGAAACGTGTTTCGATGCTGGCCTGAAGCGCCGCGACAAACGCGTTACCAAGCTCCTGTTGTCGAGCAGGTTCCGAGATGTTTCGAATAAAGGGGAGAATGACCCGCAATTCGCTCAGGAATCTGTCCGACTCAAAGCCAAGCGGCACCGCGCCCGAAGCTATCCCTCGTGTAAGCTCGGCTTCTTTAGGATATCCGGCGACAACCTGTTGAACGAAGCTTGGACTACTATCAACCGTCCCAAGGTGCGCGGCGATCTCGCCGACATACCTACTCAACTGCACTTTAAAGGAACGAAGGGAGAGATAGCCACCTGACTCAGTAGCACCTCCCTGCTTCAAAACGTAGCGATTCCCCTCCTGGAGGACATCGATACCCGCGCCGCTTAGAAGGGAGCCCTTCACGCGGGAGAGCTCGATACCTTTTTGAGCGAGCGCGTTCACGCCATCGAGGATCGCCTGCGACTGTGAGGCGTAGGGTCGAACGGTGATTTCAGAGTAATTTTGAACGAGTGCTGCTCGCTCGTCTTTGAACTCCGATGATGTTTTCGAACTACCGCCGAACAGCCCTCCGATAGCCTTAAACACGCCCCCTTTTCTGGGCTGCCGGAGCTCGAGCATCGATTGCCACATCGGTACTGGGAGGGGATGATGTGGTTCGTTATCGATGAGAACGGGTACTGGGGAGAGGTCTCCCCGAGCGGTCGCAATGATGCGCTGTGCTTTTTGCGCAGCATCACTGCCGGGCTGTTGATGGGTAATCACTACGAGATCGGCGTCTCGAATCCCCTGAACGTGAATCGCTGGGGCGTTTTGAAACTGCGCGGGATTAAACACAAACACCACGATATTGTTGTGCCCTCGCTGTCGCAACCCGCTCTTGATGTCACTCGTACTGGAGAGCGGGGACTGCTCGATAAAGGTGAGTTTTCGGCCCTGTGTAGCGAATGTCTCAATTCCGGCAAGAACATCGGAGAGTTGAGAGCAACACGCGCATCCATGCAGCCCTAATTTCTCGAATCCCTTTGGGAGTCGAGCAAGATCGATATCGACCGACCCTTGATTGCGCTCGTTGATGATAACACCGACCTCGTTGATATTCCGCGAGAGGCCCTGCAACGCCCGACCGATCGTGTGGGTTTTTCCGGATCCGCCCCACCCCGACATAATAACAACGGTGGGCTGCGCGAACATCTGAAGCGGTGCGTGGGTAACTGGTGAATGCATGGCGGAGACGAGAACGTGATAATGGTTTGGAACTTCAGCACTACCCGAAGAAGTTCCTGGTTAATAATCCTGGGGTGGTCAGGAAAACCTTACTCACTCATCCGCAATCGCTTTCGCGGCCGCGGAGAGTTTGTCCAACTTTCCTTGTTTCCATGCGTGAAACACACGGAGAAGGAACATCAACACTAATCCCGTGTGAATCCACGCGGGGATGAAGAGTTGATCGATGTGCAGCGTCTGGACGATCGTCCATTCGCTACTGTAGTGACCAAGCGCCTGAAGACCCGCGAGGGGCATCCAGACAAAAAAGATACCCATACAAAGGGGATCTTTCTTGGCCACCGAGGCACCTGCGGGCCCAATAATGAGACCGATCAGTGCCGCAACCGCCCCCTGACAAAGGGGACAACCTGGGTACAACATACGTGCTTAGAAGGGCTCGAAAACCTTCGTAAGGGTGAGTAGTTGGTATGCCTTGGCAAGTCAATGCGACGAAATGTCGCATGGGAAATAGGTCATATCGCCCAGGGGCCGATCTCGGCGTCCTTTGTGGTAAAAACACGACGTTACGAGAGTGTAGGGCGCCTGGGACCGGATAACTCACCGACCTCTCACCGTCTGTGCCCCACATCTTTTGAATTTGAGCAAACGCGACTAGAATCCGCCGAGGCTAGAGAGGCAACGAGATGATACCAATTTCCGAGGAGGGGCTTAAACTGAGGTGGCTCGCGGGTGCGCGGTGGCTGACCATGCTCGGATTACTGCTCGCGTATATCGTCGGACATGTCGCGCTAGGTTTTACCTTTGACGGAGAGCCCCTGATCGACATCCTGGTGATCTTCATCGCGAGCAACCTCGCTTTGTACATCCCCACTATTCCCCGCTCCAAGGGGCTTATCTCGACAGTAATCATCGCCGATGTTATCCTGCTCACAACCTTTCTCTACCTCTACGGTGGATCAACCAATCCACTTAGCTCGTTCTTCTTTCTTTACGTGATCATCGCCTCCATTCTTCTGCCAGCCATGTGGGGATGGATCATAGCCGCGTTCTCATCCCTCTGCTTCACCTCCCTCTTCTTCTTCTTTGTTCCCATTCCGGAGCTCACCGACACCCATCGGCACCACCACGACGGCTTCTCCACTCACCTTCAGGGGATGCTGATCACCTTCTCGTTCACGGCGTTCGTGATCGTGTACTTCGTGACCCACCTCATCACGGCCCTGCGGTCGCGGGAGCGGAAGCTTGAGGTCTTGCGTGAGAAACATCACCACAGCGAACGGCTCGCCGGACTCGCCACCCTTGCCGCTGGAGCGGCGCACGAGCTCCGTAATCCCCTTGCCACCATCAGCATCGCCATCAACGAACTCGCTCAGGAGCTGGAGCAAACACCCTCCAACCCAGATATGGTGGTTGAGGCCCGAAGCATTCAAGCCGCGGTTGAGCGGTGCCAAAGGATCATCGACGAGCTGTGTCGCACCGCTGGCGTCGTTGGTGGGGAGCCACTTACCACCACATCGGTTGCGGAGATTCTTGATCAGGTTCTTCAAAACCTACCGAATAGGGAGATGTGTAAGGTTTACATCGATACCAACCTGGCGCGGACGCCTATTCGCACGTTCGTCTCAAGCGTTATGCACGCCCTCCTCTCGCTCGTGCGCAACGGGTTGGAGTACGGCACGGTTGACGTGGACGTAAGTCGCGCGGGCGATATGATACACTTTTCAGTGCGAGATAACGGACCCGGAATCTCTGAGGATATCCTACCTCGATTAGGGGAGCCTTTCTTCACCACGAAGGGGCCAGGAAAGGGGATGGGCTTAGGGCTCTTCATTACTAAGACCTTCGCGGACCGCATCGGGGGCTCCCTCTCGTTTACTTCAGAACCTACTCGCGGAACGACCGCAACACTCTCCATCCCGGATCTCACATGACCACTCAACCGTTTACTCCCTCAAAGTTGCTGGTTGTCGACGACGATGATCTGTACCGAGATAGTCTCGTACGCGCCTTTACTCGGCGAGGGATAGAAACCGTAGGAGCGAACTCACTGGAAACGGCGATCTCAACAACGGTCAGCTTTTCACCTGACGCGGCGATAGTCGATCTGAAACTCGGAAACGAGTCGGGCCTCGATGTGGTGAGCGATCTCCTCTCTCGAGACCCGAAACTTGTGGTCGTTGTCCTCACGGCCTATGGAACGATCGCGACCGCCCTTGAAGCGGTCAAGCTCGGAGCGGCCAATTACCTGACGAAACCCGTTCAGATCGAACATATCCTCGCAGCGTTTAACGGAACATCACCGAGCCCCAAGACGCTCTCCGCGATCCCGTCCGCCGAACAGGTCGAGTGGGATTACATCAACCGCACCGTTCAGGAGTATGGGGGAAATGTGAGTCGCGCGGCGCAAGCCCTCGGCCTCCATCGCCGCTCTCTGCAACGTAAACTCAAGAATCCGCCGCTGGTGAAGTAACATAAAGGGAGGCGATGAAAAAGAAACCTGTCGTCTGGAGGACGAACACAATATTCCCCCGTATTTCAAAGTAAAGGGAACGCTATCCTGTTTTCCGCTCTGTAACGGAATCAAAGGAAATTGTGCCGTCAGATCTGAATATCGCTGAGGTCACCGGTATGGAGCGCGTAATCCCATCCGGATCGATCGTAATAACTCCAGATAGACCAGCGTAGCCGCGTATCGCTAGAAGCCCCTCGCGGACCTTGTCAATCCGGACCTCTGCTTCCCTTTGCCGGGGGGCAGCGGTCGAGACCGTGATGGCGCCTGGCGTGGAGAGAGCTTGAGCGAGTAGCTGCATGCCATCATACGAGTGAATCGTTGATGCCTCGAACTGCCACGGTCGACCGACTCGCGCTATGAAACGCCCCTGAAAACGCTCCAGTTCAGTCGAAGGGTTTGCCCTGAAAACAGCACCCTTCATACCCTCAACAGCAACGCCCGCTATATTCCTAAATCCCGGACTGGTAGCGGTTGCTACCCCGTAGAGCTGCGCTGAGCTTCCTAGGTCGCGCAACGTGCGCGCCGCGAGCCCTAACTGATCATACCCAAGCAAAGCTACCGCCTTAACGTCGCGGGACTTTATACGCGTTGCCACACCACGGAACTCACTAGTGTCGTTGTTATAGGTCTCAACTATCTCCGCTCGTTGACCGTGCTTCTCCAGCTCTGCAAGCATGGCCCTCGTGAGTATCCCCATGAAGGGATCACCATCAAAATAGACTACGGCTGAGGGAAAATCCTCGCTTCCTCGGATCTGTCTGGCCAGCTCCACCCCTAAATCCTCTGTTCTCTTAGCGATACAGAACGTGTTTGGAGGTAGCTTTGCCGTCCCTTCGTCAGCATCAAGCGTGTCGATAAGAAATACCCCATCTTGCTCGGCTCGGGGGGCGATGGCCGACAAGCCACCATACGTCAACACGAAGAGAATCCTCACTCCCCGCGAATGTACAAGCTTGTTGTAAGCGCTCACGGTCTTAGCGGCTATGTACTGGTCATCTTCTACCAGCAACGTGAGCTTCTGGCCGTTAATGCCTCCACCAGCGTTTATCTAGTCTATTGCAACCTCAATAGCCGGTACGGTGTCGACACCCAGAACAGCGGCGTTCCCAGTGAGGGGTCCTATCCAGCCAATAGGTATATCCGCTACTGCGCTACGCCCGACCACTGTCAAAGCCAGTATGAGAATTGTTCGGATAACGCGCATCGTATCTCCCCTGTGTGTTACGAGTGTGCCTCGAGGTTAATTACCTTATCACCACTAGTCAAGCGGACGCATACGTCGTAAAATATATCTATACGCCTACCTAGACCTAGACGAGCCTTCAAAAGCATACGGAAATGATACCAACAAATTACGCGGGAACCCCCTTCCCCAAACTACTTCGAGAGCTTCGCCTGCGCGCTGGTTTCCAGAGCCTGTCGGCGGTTGTTTCGGCGGCAAAACCGGTAGCAGGCACCGAGACTGCGCTCTCGAAGGCGAAGCTCAGTCAATATGAGCGGGGTATAGTTGAAACTATACGCCCGGAGATATTGCGCTTACTGGCTAAGCTCTATGGGGTCCCCTATGACATCCTCGCCTCATTTTGGTTCAAAGAGCGGTACGGGGTCGGCGACCAATCAACCGAGGAGACTCCGACGCTACAGGTACCGAAATCTGGTTGCATGCGAATCGAGCAGGGTGACGCGAGTATTACACTCGTGTCCTTGGATGTATTTCAACGCGAACAGGCTCAATTACCAAAAGGTAGTTTTGTTATCGTCGCCACGCGGCGATTCCTAGACGATACCGTTTTCTTTGAGATGGTTTCGTCCAATATCGCGCGCGGAGTACGCTATATATACATTCACCCAGATTCACAGCGGAGCACTTACCGTCACCTGGTGAGCAAACTTGCCATCGCGCATCCAAAAATAGCACAGAAAATTGACGGAGAAAGAACTCGCTTTTTTCCACGCTATGATTTTGATTCAGCAGTTAATCAGGTGCTTTATATCGCGGCTTCCGGCGAAATAACCGGGCATATCGGACTCGCCGTCGATGAAGTGCCCGTGTTATATCAGCGTACAACAGAGCGGATGGCGCTACGAATATTCCACTCATTAGTGGCGATGATTCAGGGATCAAAGGGCTCTCAACTCGTTCGCGCCCTGAAACATCACGAGGCGGAAACCCAAAGCTTCGAACTGAGTGAGCCTAATAGACCGCTGTCGCTGCTACGAGCTGTACTCACTTCCCGAAAGATACCCTAAGGATAAAAGGCAAAACCCCGCTATTGCGGGCTTTTGCTAGGTAGCGGTGCTACCGCACCGCTTTCTTCTCGGGTCTTTGCGACCCAAATGGGGCTCACACGTACGCGAAACAACGCGAGTGCGTTGTTTCGCCTCGCTTCCCTAATGAAGTAAGGGGAACGCCACCTATGTCATTAGATCGGCAAGAGGCCCAAACCCCAATCCTTGATCCCCTCACAGGTATGCGCCTGAACGATCTGCACCTGAGACTTTTCTAGCGAAAAATCCCTCCCCCAACCCATGAAGTCAATCAGCGCAAGGGCCGGGTGATCGTGATGTCCCGCATCCGTCTGAATCACTATGCGTGGTACCTCCGCCCGAGCGGCAATAAAAGCGAGGAAAATTCCGACAGGTATCTCCATTCCGAGGAATGATGCACTCGCTTTGTCGCCGAGGCAGAATTTCTCTGTTGGCATCAGCATATCACTCAAAAGGAGATCTGGAGGGGGAGCACCTGCCGAGAGCGCTTTGCACACATCCTCGTAACAATTAAACGTGGTGACGATGTTAGACTCTCCGAATTGAATTTTGGCACTCAGCAAATTGTTGGATTTGTCGTCCACAACCATAATTCGCAACCCACGAATAGGAGAGCGAGAAAGGAAGTCAAACGACTCACTCAGAACGGATTCACGCTGTGAGCGCGGCGGCTCAGGAGTTGCACTGGCGGATTCACCTCCGAGCGGAGGTTGAACATCAGCCCCCTGCCTCGAAAGCCCTTCACCCGCAAGATCTATCAGAGCCTGCACTACGGATGGCTCACCATCGTATCCTATGCTGGATGCAAACCTGTAGAGTGCGGGGTGTTGCTTTGCTAGGTAGGTGAGCCGATGGTCCCCGGGCCCCGGGCCGACGTGTAAAACTCTCCTCCCCGCCTGTAGGTTGGCGACTACATCTGGCACCTCCAAACAGATCGTCCAGTCGGCTTGCTCAGGAGCTGTAGAGGGTTCCCAACCAACTATCTCTGTGGCTGCACCAATTGCGCGGGCTATCACGCTTAGTTCGGGCTCTTTTGGGGGTGTGATATGCACCGTTGTCATAATGGGCAATCCCTGTGTGCACAAAGTAAATCATGGCTCTGAAAACACCCTAGGTCAGCTTTCGCAGCAGGGAGGGGTCTTGCCTCGCTTCCCTAAAGGTATCCATACACTGAAACAACAAAAGTGGGCCGACACCGTGACCACTACCCCGCCCTCATTAAACTCATAGCCCTTGCTCCTCTCTCAAAGATTACCTGCAAGGTTGTAGTACCTTTTTCATCGCTCCCTCAATGACAGACGACGCAACCTGTCGTTTGACGAGGTGCTGCGCAAGCTGCACGAGCCGCCACGAAGAGTCGCTGGCTCCCTGATGGGGTGGAAGTCCTTCAGTCGGTGCTTCACCGAACTGAGTCGAAAACGCGGAGCTAAAGATCTCGAAGAGCCTCTCCTCGCCGAGGGTCGCCGTGAGAGATACCTCTGAGGTCACTCGTCTGACTATGCCCTGCGCGAGATGAAGAACCGCTGCCGCTGGGGTGAAGTGATCGGGGGTCACAACTGGGATCACAACGGCTGGCATCTTGAATCGATTACCATCCAGCGTGGGGAGATCTGAGGGGCGGCCAGGGGCGTGATCGGTAGCAGAAAATCCTGTGCTCATACCGAGTGGTGTACTAGGTGCGGGGGCGCTAGTCAAAGGATGTTGCCCTTTTCCCCTCTCTTGTGTTGGTACCCGTGTTAACCAGCCGTAGGCAGTGATGCGAAACGCCATGAATCCAAGATCTTACCTCTTGGCACTTACGACACAGGTGCGAGGTTTTGGGGATCTCCGAACCGTTTGTGCTTCGCGCGCCGAAGCATCGGAGCTATGCGAGTCACCAACATATAGTACGCGGTCCCGACAAGATTAGGCCGAAATATGAAGCAATTCGCGTGCGGCCGAACGTCGCTTGCCCACAGAGCCTTGTATCGTGCCCGCGGTCCGAGGTGGTCGTACTTCTCAATCCCCCTGTCGGCAAGGTCTTGAATCGCCAAGAGAGCCATCACCTGGCCGGGGCCAAATTTGGAGAGATCCTCTTCATACGTGATCTTTGGCGAGTAGCATCTATTGTTACTAACCAGTGAGAGCTCCATAGCAATCCGCCTTCCGTTGAGCTTGAGGGCGCACATACGAACGTGCTTCTTGGCGTCCGCGCGAGTCAACATCTGGCGGTAGAAGTCCACGATGGTATCGTTGCATCGGATGGCGCCTCCCGCCTTTCCCTTCCATCCCGCGCCCTCAAGGCGAAGGAACTCCTGGAAGAACTCCTCGTCAAAATGTTCTAGGACCTCAAACGCAACATCACCCTGCTCACGCAATTTGTTCAATTTGCTCTTCACCCGATGTCTGTCCTTCTTGTATCGGGCGGGACAGTTCTGTAATCCATCCTTCGCGCCTGCGGGCACGTTCAGATATGGACTCACAAGGGTTGGCCATCGGGCCACTAAATAGCCGTTCCTGTCGGCGTGCCGCATGAGCGCCTCGAAACCGCCCCCTTCAGGAACGCTTTGCGCCTCGATAACGGACCAGGAGATGTCGTCTTCAAGCGCTTTCCACGCTGCCTCGGCTATCTTGTCCTTGTTGCGCGATTCACAGATGAAATCAAAGCGACAGGAGTGAATACCTGAGAGGCTCTTTAACGAGCGCGCTGGAAACCTTCCCCAAAAGCGTCGAGAGCGCATGAGGGGCAAGATCCCCTTGAGTTCCTCACCCTCCCGCACGAGCACGAAGGGAGCTGGTTTCCTGGCATGAAAGGTCTCCATGAACGCCCGAAACCAGTACGGTTGAAAAAATGGCTCTGAGAACTCACCGCGCTTGGTCAGCGTCTCCCATTCAGGTTCAATCCGAGTAAGGTCAGAGAGGGTTAGATGCGCAAAGGTGGTTGAATAACGTGGACCGATCTCCGCCGATTGGAAAGGAACGCGAGCTTCGGGTGTTGCGTCGTGAAAAGCGGTTTCGGTCATGGCATCTCGTGCAGCCTGTAATCGTGAGAACGATAGGCTCAAACATGAAGGTCCCGTATGAGCCCCCCTATAGTGTGGGCACCGGATACTCAACATTTACCTCGGAGGTTGGGAAATACTAAGAACCCGCGGAGGGAGACGGCTCCTTCCGAAAACGGACTGCCCTCCATGCCAGCCCCGGGCCCAAAGAGGCACTCCCCCAACCGTGTATCAACGTACGATACACCCTAGGTCATGATGACCCGCTCCTGAGGTACAGTAGGTGAAACCACCCTGACATGGAGACCCCTTATGCGTACCCTGGCCCCTCTCTTAGCTATCATCCTGACAATAGTGAGCCCCATCCCAACCGAGGCACAGCGACGGTATACGGTGTACAAGACCAACGAGTTCGGGCACAAAAGCGCCCTTTCCCAACCGGAGGCGTTTATCGAGGAGGACCCTCTCTCAGGAGACCTCAAGGTGTACGAGCCCGGAGTGCTTGGATTACCGGACAAGGTGAAGGGCCCTACCTATATCATAGAGAACGATTCCCTCATGCCATTCAGCCCGAACCTAGAGCAGCTTCCCCACCTGGGGGATACGCTCCACTCACACCCGGATCGTGATCATCATCATCACCATGACGACGATACCGATGACGACATGGACGATATGGGGGAGGATTGGTAAGGCTCTACAATCATACGATAAATGTCCGACACCGCTCCGTGCTCAGAGCTAGTCTTGTAGGCTCCCCTTTTTGCGTGGTAAGAGCGCTGCACGATGATAAGACGCATGTTCAAACGGTTCGCTATCGCCCTTGGGATTATCGGTTTCATCACCTTGGTATGGGCAAACCGTACCGGGAGATTAGCGATATCCCGTTTTGACCACGGTGGAGTGCTCACTCCGGTATCTGAAGCGACGCCGTGGAAGAAGGATACAATGCCGGTTCGAATCGGCATCTTCGCCGAGAACGTGTACGACTTTAATATGACAACCCAGTCCTTCGCCGCCGAGGGACTCGTGTGGATACACTGGGGTCCGGCGTTTCAGGAGGTCCTTGACGCCGAGGGTGTGACGATCGAACAGGTTGTTCACCCAGTGAACCGGGTTAACTCATGGGACTGGCTGATGAAGCCCTTCTATCCAAAGCCCCTTCGAACTCTTGGTGGGGATCACTACCAACTGATTCGGTTCGCCGGACGGTTTTACGTCGATCAGATAGATCTGCACCGATACCCATTTGAAAGACTCACGGTACCCATCATTTGGGGTCTTAACGTGATGAGCGATGTGTTTAGCGCGGATAAGGTGCGTATTATCGCCGACCATGCGCAATCGGGCGTCGGGTCCTTCATCGAGGTTATCGGGTTTGCGACCGACAAGTACGATGTGAATGAGTACGTTCAAACCTACCCAACAAGTTTTGGATACCGGGACGCAGGACATAAGAGCCAGACGCCGTTCAGTCAAGTGCGGCTTGAGGTTACCTACCGAAAGGCGCCCCTCGCCTCCATTCAGCAGTTTATTCTGCCACTTCTGATCGTCATGCTCATCACCCTGATAGCCCCAACCCTGGCTGCATCGTTGTGGGATGTGCGCATCGCGATTCCGTCGACCGCCCTTCTGACCTTGGTATTCCTACAACAGACCTATCGGCAAAGCTTACCTCAACTCCCCTACGCGACATACCTGGATCAGATCTACGTCACCTGCTACATGGTGACCTTTGGTCTCTTCTGTCTCTTTGTATGGGCATCAAATATCCTCGATAATTGTCCCGAAGCTGAGAGAGCCCAGACGATAGCGCGCCTTAATAAGGTCGACTCGTGGTTTCAGATCGTATGCCTGCTGTTCCTGGTTTCGACCACCACCTTGAACTGGTTTTTTCCGTTGAAGTTTTAGATGGCTTCGGTTGGGTGGCGTTGAACTTTGAACCGGAGGAGCGAGGCCCACATTGAACATCTGTACCAAAAGTCCACCCGAGACTCGACACGGTAAGAGCTACGCACACCACCAGCGATGCGGTATGCTGCGGTTATGCGAGACGCGTTTCGGGGAATATCAGCTAAAGGCTTCGCGGCATCTTTAGGGCTCATTGTCTTTGGCCTGATCGCCTTTCCCCTCTATCAGGGGTTCATCACGGGAGGTTTTTTTTTCTATACAACTGGCACAGACGAGGCCAACCACCTCTCATTCTCATACGCGGACTATGTGGCTACCGGTTCGGGTCGTATGCGGTATTCCAGCTACCTCGTTCTGTTGCTTCACAAACTCGGGCTCGGGGGCGGCTCTATCAATCTCTGTTTCGATATCGTCTGCGCCATCCTCTCTCTGATCTTTACCAAACGGGCGTTCGTCAAGTTCGGGTATCCGCTACCGATCGCTCGTTGCGCGGCCCTACTCGTTTTCATCCTCCCACTCCTATTCACCCCGTTTAACCCACTTGTCGCCTTTGTATCATCTCTTCACTTTGATCCTGCGATCATGACGTGGGTGAGCGTGCCATGGAACCGAGAGACTCCGTTCATTCGCACACCAGAGCCTCAAATGTCGTGGCTTATCGTGAGCGCGGCGGTGAGCGTTACCGCCGGTAGCCGCTTTCTGCCGTGGGCCCTTCTTCTCATATCCCCACTGCTCTATACCTTTGTGCAGCTACCAATCATCTTTGTGGCCCTAGCCCTTCTCGCGCTCAAG
Organism: Bdellovibrionota bacterium; assembly: GCA_032111275.1. Lineage (GTDB taxonomy): Bacteria > Bdellovibrionota_C > UBA2361 > UBA2361 > OMII01 > OMII01. The sequence continues at coordinate 411 of JAULVA010000377.1, read as the reverse complement.
CGGGTAGCTATGCCCACCGCGCTTATCACCAGTTTTGTGATATGCTCCTTGTTAACGGTCACATATCACGCGCTTGTTGGAGAGTCGCCGCTCTCACGCTTCTTCATCTTGTCACATCTTCCGTTGGTCTCCTTTAGCGGCATAGTGGGATTGGCTGTATTACTCATCACTCGCAACCGATTACCGAAGGGCACCCAGACCGCGCTCACACTACTCGTCGCCTCCCTATGGGCGGTTGATAACACGCAGCTCATCAGTGGGTACCTCGTGACTCCGGTCAATTTCGAGAACTATTGGGGAGTGATCACCAATTTCATCTGGTACAAGAACAGCATCGAGGTGGAAAGCGGGCACCCCATGATTCACGGGTTCGTGCGCCTCAAAGGACGGCGGGAGCGGCGCCCTGGTTAT
>JAULVA010000376.1:604-2000 GCA_032111275.1 Bdellovibrionota bacterium | reverse complement strand
CGCTGACGGATCCGCCGCTGGACTTGAATCCCTCCAAGCTCGCGCTGAGATGTATGACGAGGCCCGCTCCGTCATTGAGCGCGCGCACAAAGGTGACGCGGCCACCATCGGCAGAGCGGCGCAGGACTGGGGCGCGGAGAAGAATCTGATTCGAGAGCGATTGGCATTCCTGCGCACGACCATTCGACAGAAGCTCCTCGACACGGCTCACGATCCCGCGAACGCCGCTGTGTGGGGGAACGCTCTTCAAAATGTCCTCGACGCGGAGTATCTGATCCTTGACCGTCATGTGAACCCTACTCTCTGTCTTTTAAAGACCTTACAGAGCTGTGACGAGAGACTCGCGATCGCCTATCAGATAACTCCAAACACAATGGCATCCCTCGGCGAGCTACTTCTAAGCGAGCGCCAATAGCCTCGCGCCGCCCTTTGAGGGATAGACCTACCTTTTCCTGAGAGCTATCAGGTGAAATTCCCTTCCAGCCATGGTAGCGTCCCCCCATGGAAACATCAGATAAGATTGAGACCCCGCAAACTATCGAGCCCTCTCCCGCTTCAAACCCGGTCGCTGTCGCTCCAATTGTGGACGAGGAGATCGAGATTGATCATTTCGCCCGCGTCAAACTTCGCACCGCGACGATAGAGGCGGTTGAGTCCGTTCCTAAATCGAAGAAGCTTTACCGTATTCAACTGGATGTCGGCGAGCTGGGGAAACGCCAGATCGTGTCAGGCATCGCGCAACATTACACCCCTGAGCAGCTTATTGGTCGTCAAATCGTGATCGTCGCGAACTTGAAGCCCGCCAAACTTATGGGTGTTGAGAGTCAAGGAATGCTCCTCGCCGCGTCAACCGATGGTGATGGAACGCTCGCGCTTCTCACCCCCGACAAGCCGATTCAATCCGGCTCACGAGTGCGCTAGCCAACAGGCAGATGAATCTCACTGATTCACACACCCACCTTGATTCTAAAGAGTTCGACGAGGACCGCGAAGCGTGTGTTGAACGCGCGCTCAAGGCGGGGGTGCGCCGCATGCTCACCATTGGTACCGGAGATGGGCTTGCGGGAACACAACGGGCGATAGCGCTCGCGGAGCGGTACCCTTTCATCTGGGCGAGCGCCGGTGTTCATCCTCACGACGCGGCGCATGAGATCGACCTCCAACTTTTTGAACGCCTCGCGAATCACCCGAAGGTTGTGGCGATCGGGGAGACCGGTCTCGACTTCTATCGGGATTGGTCTCCAAAGGAGAAACAACGTGAGAAGTTCGAACTTCAGATCGAACTCGCGAAGAGGGTTAAGAAACCTCTCATCATTCACTCTCGTAGCGCTGGCGAGGAGAGTCTCTCACTACTTTCATCGAAAGGCGCGGACGCTGTCGGTGGGGTCTTTCACTG
>JAULVA010000376.1:0-594 GCA_032111275.1 Bdellovibrionota bacterium | reverse complement strand
AACGCTGAATTCGCGGAGCGTGCTTGGAAGATTGGGTTCTACGTATCTTTCCCCGGGCTCCTAACCTTCAAGAAAGCGGAGGAGGTTCGCGCTATATGCGCCGCCATACCTCTTGAGCGGATTCTTATCGAAACAGACGCGCCTTACATGGCTCCGGAACCTCATCGTGGAAAGCGGTGCGAGCCAGCGTTCGTGGCTGAAACCGCCAAGCGCCTCGCCGCAGTTAAAGGATTGTCCGTCGAAGAAGTGGCTGAGATAACTACGAACAACACCCTCAAACTCTTCTCAACCATGAGGTAGACCGTATGGCATCTCAATCTGTCCTTATCACTGAAGCGGAAGGACTCGTCACGATTACTATCAACCGCCCGGCGGCCCGCAACAGCTTAAACGCCGAGACGGTCGCCGCGTTGTGCGCCGCGGTGGATACAGCGACCGCGAATCCGCGAGCTCGCTGCGTGCTCCTCACGGGCGCTGGCACTGACGCTTTCTGCGCGGGCGCTGACATCGCGGAGCTTGTCGCGAGCCCCTCACCTTCCGCTCGACGGGCTTTTTTTCAATCGATCGCTGACCTCATTGAAAAGATTCAGACCT
>JAULVA010000375.1:0-15746 GCA_032111275.1 Bdellovibrionota bacterium | reverse complement strand
CTACGAGTGCGCCCACGGGCAATCGAAGTACATCTTTGAGGTAGTGGCTATCTTGCGGGGAAAGGAGGAGGGGGGCGTTAGGTTCTATGGCGCCTCGTTTGCTCAAACCCTCAACGAAGAGTCGAGGTCCTTTGCACTCACGAGGCGCCATAATGCTTCGGTCAAAAGTCTTTGATGGATACTACTTCTTACGAAGGCCCATCTTATCAAGGCGCTGAGCGAGGTATGGGATCTTGTCGTATCCCACGATGCGCTCGCCGCTCTCGAACACGAAGGTCGGAGTGTCAAACACGCCGAGCTTGCGTCCACGCTTGTAGATACCCTTTACACGCTCGCGGGTGTCTGAGGAGGAAACCTTGCTCAAGAAATCGCCGAGGTCGATATCGAGATCGTCGCAGAGCTCGTTCATGAAGGAATCCTCGTTAGGATTCTCTCCAAGGCCCCACCACTTGTTGAATACCTTGATGTTGTACTCCATGAGTACGCCCAAGTCGTTAGCGATGAGCGCTCCACGAGTGAGACGACCTGGATCGTGCTCCACCTCTGGCCAGTTCTCTGGGTACACAAGTGAGAGCGAGCGCTCCTCAGCGAGGCGCTTCGTGTCCTCAAAGAGGTAGGAGAGCTTATCGGGGAGGATGCCTTGTTGAGGTACTGGCTGACCGGAGGCCTTAGCCGAGAAGGGCTGCCAGAGGAGCTCTACATCGTACTTATCCGCAATGTCGTAGACAGGGTCGAGCGCCAGGTAAGAATACGGGCTCTGGAACGAATAGAAGACTTCAACATTCACCGTCATAAGCTCACTTTCACTAAAGAAACACACTTTCCGTTATCCGCGTTACGAGACGCGGTCACACCAACGACGGGGTACACCCCGCTACCAGATTGTGTTGTCTGAGCTTGTTAGGGGAGGGCGGCGTACATGACGCGCACCCCCTAGAGGCGCATCTTCACGGCTGGCAGCCCTCGTGGTGTAGACCATCGAACTGGCGATGAAGTTAGTCGTATTTCTTGGAGTTTGCAAGGATATCTTGCTTGTTTCGCACAAGAATCGGTAAGTTCACCTCGCTTATCTTCAAGCGGTAGCCAGAAGGGCTCGTATGGGATAGGGTTAGTATCTTCATGGACTTAGAGGGTCTTACAGCCCGTCGCTCTTGATCCGTTCCGTGATGATAATGCGCGAACAGGGAGGCTCCTCCGCTGTCGCGATCAGATGTGAAGGTGTTTTGTTTTACGTGTGATGAGTACTACCAAGGGAATCGATCAACTTCTCCCTCCCGGCCTTACGACCGACCGGCCCCTGCTGTGTCTGGAGATTAATCCCCCGCGAGGATGTGATGTAGAGGCCGTTCTTAAGCGATACGAGAAGGTTCGGGGAATTGATTTCCTGAACATTACCGATAGCGCCTTAGCGAAGATGAAGCTCTCCTCTCTCGCCTTCGCCTCCATCATAAAGCAACGATTGGGCATAGAGACCGTCGTAAACCTCTCGTGCCGAGATCGAAACGTGATCGCGTTACAGTCGGACCTCTTGGGAGGGTGGGCGCTCGGTGTGCGTTCTATCGTCGCGCTCACCGGGGACGCTGTGACCGTTGGGGACCTTCCAGAGGCAAAGGGTGTTTTTGAGGTTAACTCAGTTGGCTTGCTTAACCTCATCGCTACATTGAATGGCGGGAAGGATATGGCGGGCAACGAGCTCAAGGGGAATCCCGCGTATACTCCGGGAGTGGTGGTCAACCCGAATGTGAAGAATCCGAACGCTGAGATTAAGCGCCTTCTGCGAAAGAAAGAGGCCGGCGCGGTTTACGCGCTGAGCCAGCCGGTGTTCGATCCCGAGCAGGCATGCGCCTTCTTCGAGGCGGCCTCGAGCGTTGGTCTCGATCTGTTTGTTGGTCTTCTCCCTTTCAAATCGGTACAATCTTTTGAGGGGATATCGAAGGTTCCAGGTATTAAGATTCCGGATGCTGTCGCGCAGAAGGTTCGTTCTGTCGCACCTGAAAAAGTTGGCGAAACCTCCCTCGATGTGGCGATGCAGGTCGCCGAGCGGGTGAAGCCTTTTGTGCGAGGGTTTCACGTGGTGAGTGGCGGGTCGCCCCTCCTTGCCCTCGACCTGTGTCAGCGATTATCTGATTGGATTGAACATTCGTTAGTAAAGGAAGTGGTATGAAGCGTCGCGAAGAGATGTCATTCCTTGAGAAGATCTATGTAGTTGAGATCTTCAAAGGTCTCACGATCACCTACGGTAAATTGCTCAAAAACCTTTGGCTTCACACGCTCGAATTCTTCGGCGTGAAGCTCCAGGAAGGTCCCGGTGTCGCCATTCAATATCCGAATGAACGTCGAGCGTATCCCGCTCGCTATCGTGGGCGGCACCGTCTCACGCTCTATGACAACGGCGATGTGAAGTGTACTTCGTGTTTCCTCTGCGCGACGGCGTGTCCAGCCCGATGTATTTATATCGAAGCGTGTGAACACGAAGATCCAACCGTTGAGAAGTTCCCCAAGCGGTACGAGATCGACACCCTCCTTTGTATCTACTGTGGTTACTGCGTTGAGGCATGCCCCGTTGACGCTATCCGTATGGATACAGGTCTCCATCCAGAGGTTTATCCTGCTGATCCGCGACTCTTTATTGAGGACAAGGAAACGCTCATGGAGCGCTCCCGCATCCTCGATGACCAAGGTCCTGAGCGTCTCTACGAGATGCACATGAAGCGCATGCAGCAGCTCGAGAAGGTAACGATCTAGTCAAAGGCCAAGGTACTCAGGAATGGCATACAGAACGAGCAACGCCATCGCTGCCCGGTGTGTCGCGCTGGCGCTCGCGTTCTCCGTTCTCGTTCCTGCGAGGGGCTCGGCCTCTCCCGTGACCGCGCCGGAAGATAGTGGACCACTTCCGGATCTTCAAGGTGGAGCAAAAACCGGTGCTCTTGTTACCAAGGGACACATCGATAAGTACCGTTCCATTATTCCACCCGAATTAGCTGATTTGGTTGACCGGAACGAGTTCGCCTTTGAGGCGGTTTTGCGACCGAAGAGTGAAGACCTATTCGGTGACGCGCAAAGCGCGAGCTCTTCGACCTATTCCGTCGATGATAAAGGGGGCCTCTCTCCGTCGCCGGTAAGCGCGTCCGGTCTTTTCTTCTCTGTGCCGCAAAGCGAGGGGGAGTATTTCGACCCGAAATCATTTGGATGGCGAATCCTGTGGAACACAACGGTCGCTCAATGGCGGCTGAAGTCGTTCACCGGGAATACAAGCCTTGTCACCTTTAGCGCGGGCACCAATGAAGGCAAGCGGGTTGATTTCTCTGTGAGTCGTATCTATCCCCCCGCGCTTGGTCAGTCGCCAGGGACCCTCAAGCCGATGTTCCGGGAGAAGATCTCTGCGTTGAGTCCTCAGCCCTTACTTGGCCTCACGTGGCTCACCCTTCGCTTTCTCGGAAGCGTTAACGACTACATGTGGGCAGCCTCACCGATAAACGGTCAGGTGCGACAGATGACCGGGAGTAATCGGGCGGATTCGATCTTTACGGGAGGGTTCTCGCCCGACGACCTCTTTGTATGGTCGGGAAAGGTAGAAGGGGTGGAGCCGACCTCGGTTCGGCTTGTGAAGATGCTTGTTCCCATCGTGGAGGGGAATGCAACCGCACAGCCCACGAACAATGGTATCTGTGGCGTTACCGATTTTTCGAAATCTTCTCCGATCGATCTTAATCTCTCAACTGAACGTTTCGCGAACCTTCCGGGTTGGATACCTACTAATGTCCGAATGACACTTCGCGCGCTGTGGAGGATTGAGATGATGAGTCGAGATCCCTTCTCGCTTGACGCTCGACAGACCCTCTACGTTGACGCGGATACCATGCTGCCCATCTACCGCGTCGTGTGGGAACAGGACGGTCGAATGAGGAAGTTCATTATGGGTATCGTCGGCAAGGTATTCACCACCGAGAGGAGTGCCCCTGGTTGGCGAGGACAGATCATGCTGGCTCCGGGGGCCGCGACACGAGCTGTCTTAACGCTACAACGTCTTGAGACCTGTGGTCAGCTCATTCCAGGAAAGAGTGTGGTCGACTTCGATCCAAGTAAGATCGGAGCCAAGACAACAAAAGGCAAAGAGGCAGCTACTCCCCCACCGGAGGTTGATGCCGAGCCTGTCGATGAGTAATCTTCTTACTTAACGCGTCGAAGGTGAGTAGCCGTCCGCCGAGGTTTCATAGCGGGAGGTGGCATGTAGCGCTCCTGGCGAGTCATTACGGTACGACGATCCTCGCGTTGAGAGAGGAACATTTCGAGGATCTCATCTGGAGCGGACTCCGCCCAGATATACTCCTGTCCACGTATAGAGGACGCTCCCCAAATACACTCCCACGGCAGGACGCAGGTAAAATATTCAGGTCCAAAGAGAAGTTCGGCGGTTACCTTTTGATCGTCGAGGCAGAGTTCTCCCTTAAAGAAGCGACTCAATCGAAGCGTAACGGTTCGGTTCTCGGAAAGATGTGGAGGTATCACAACGCCCGGATTTGTCGGGTTGATATGCACGAGCACCTGCTCATCGTCTAACAATCGCTCGATCGTGGTTTTCTGATCTGCGGCGGTGTCTTTGTCTGGTGTCATCATGGGTAACGATTCCTCAGTTTGAGTCCAATCCCTGGAAGCTTGGTTAGTTGTTCACATCCTCACATCGAGGCACTGAAAGAGAGGGGCGCTACATCCTTGATTGAACCGTGTTTTAACAACACCGCGCCCCACCTCAACGGCTTCCGGTTCATCCTCTATAGATGCGACCTCGGTGAAATGAGCTTCGGTTGTTTGCGATAAGGCGAATCGCGTGTGGAAACAGGGGGGTAGGGGGCACGCACATTATCCCGGAGGGCCCGTCTCCCGACGGGCTGGAACCCGCATGAAAGATTTCTGCATACCCGGCCCGTGTGGACACGGGCCCTCCGGGTGCATCGTTGACTACCGCCAAGGATACCCACCTCCACAAATCCGTGACAAACTACCCACCGAACATTTACCTCGATGAGAGAAGGTACCAGCACGGTGAACCAAGACCATTCCGAACGAAAAAACTCCCCATTATTCTGTATCATCATCGCCGCGCTCCTTCTAACGTTGCCGTGGCTTGACCGCCCGTTTCATACGCGAGGTGAGCCACGTGAGGCGCTCGTGGCGCAGTCGATGCTGCTCACGAATAATTGGATATCGCCTCCAGCCTACAACGGCGCGGTTCCATCAAAGCCCCCATTCAATCACTGGCTGATCTCGCTGGTATCCCTTCCGGGAGGGGAGGTCACTGAATTCACGGCGAGATTGCCCTCGGCTATTGCGGTGGTCTTATTTTCCGCGTTCTTTTACCTCTTTCTGCGTCGACGAACCTCAGAGCGTTCCGCGCTGCTCGCCGGTCTCATTCTTCTTAGCTCCTTTGAGTGGCTTCGCTCCGCGGTGACCTGCAGGGTCGACACCATTCTGAGTGTAAGCGTAGCGGGAGCTCTGCTCGCCCTCTTTGGATGGAGAGAGCGGGGAAGAAAGGGGTTTCCCTTCCTTGCCGCTTTCTTTATCGCCTGCGCTGCGTTGACGAAGGGGCCTATCGGTGTGGCGTTGCCTCTCGCTATCTTCTCGCTCTTTGAACTTCTCAGTGGAGATAAGACCGTGCGAAATGTGGTCGCCATCGGTCTTCGGGGCGCCGCAATCGCTGTGCCCGTGGTATTCGTTGTATCTCTCTGGTACCTCGGCGGCTATCTCCAACGTGGAGACGCCTTCATCGACAAGATCTACTACGAGAACTTCGCGCGGCTTACGAGTTCCATGGAAGATGAGCCCCATAAGCACGCCGCTCCGTATATGGTTTTGATGCTCGCGGTAGGGCTCCTGCCATGGACCTTGGTATGGCTCACCACCGCTGTTAGATATTTCTCAAAGCGAGACTATACTATCAGCGCGTTTCGGCAGATGTGGAGGAACGCGAGCGAGCTGCAGCGATATGCCTTCATCTCAGCCGCGTTTATCTTTGTGTTCTTCTGCATCCCATCAAGTAAGCGCAGTGTGTATATCTTGCCGGCGTACCCATTCATAGCGATCCTCGCCGCCGAGAGCTTTGGTGTATGGGGCGGACGTTCGAAGGCGCTCATGGCGGCGATGTCGATGACGGTGATGTGGTTTTCGATCGGTATCGCTGGATTGATTACACTCGGACTCGTGTTGCCCTTCTCGCCTGATGTGGCTCGGTTTAGTTCGTCTCTCATCTCAAGCGTATCCCTGTGGCGCGTTGGAGTGCTCGTTGTCTTATGCGTTTTGATGGCGCGCGTTTCGCGAGGATGTTTCGCGAAGGACGAAGCTCAACGGCTCTCACTTTCTCTTATCGGAGCGGTTATTATCTTGAGCGTTTCCGCCGCGGAGCCGGCCTTCTTTCAACTCTCTCAACGCCGATGGTTGAGGTCCCCCGAGCTCAATCGAACGATAGATATGTCGAAGTATGATCGATTGTACTCGTTCGGTTCCGAGGCTTACGCTACGAGTTTCTACCTTAAGAAGCCTTTCTTCGCCGCGACACCGGGACTCCCCTCGGGATCGCTCGTTGTCGTTGAGGAGAAGAACCTGGAGCGTCTCAAACAACAGATCGCTCCGAACGTGCGGGAGGTGGCTCGCTTCTCGTCGGGCTTAGAGCCCTCAAAGAAGAACGTGCTGTTTGTTGAGATCGTTGAACCTCTTCCACCGCCTCAAGGCTAGGGGAGGTGATGTTGAAGCAAAAATAAAAAAAAGGCCCTCGCATCTCTGCGAGAGCCTCTTGTATTCCTCAACGAGGAGGAGCTTGTATTACCAGCTCGACTTCGTAAGGCCTGGGATGAGTCCCTTGTGAGCCATTTCACGGAAGGTGATACGGCTGATCATGAACTTTCTGTAGACTCCACGAGAACGTCCGGTCAACTGGCAACGGTTGCGGATTCGCTCCTTAGCGCCGTTACGTGGCAACGATTGAAGCTTCATACGAGCCTGAAAACGCTCCTCATCGGAGAGCTTAGGGTCGATAGCCTTAGCGCGAAGCTCAGCACGAATTGGAGTCTGGTGCTTAGCCATCTTGATGCGCTTGTTGTTGCGAAGTACTGAGCTTTTCTTTGCCATACGAACTGTCTTACTAACTACTACATACCACCCAGTAAACGGTGAGGTGGTTCTTCAAAACTATGCTCCCGGTGCACGGAGTGTGAAACGTACAGAGCTTGCGAATACTATCACAACTTTAAGGAGTGTCCATAGCTGTCAACTTGTTGATTTTACTGCGGTTGGCGACTTTTTGCTCCTTCTCGGATAGAAAAAAGGAGGATAGACGCCATAAGAATAAGCGTAGAACTTATCAGGCTTAAGGTTTGAATGTCGAGGTATCCCAACAGGGCGAACGCCGTCATCGGGGCGAGAAGTCCCCGGATACCAGTGAAAAAAGTGTGTACCGCCATGTAGTCAGCGACCCGCTCCGGGGGCGCGAATTTGGTTACCCAGAGAGTCCATGCGACATCGCCACCTGAGGTCGAGAACCCAAAGATAAGCGCGGAGATGGCGAGCCCCCACAACGCGTCCGTCATGAAGAACGAGACGATGCCGGTCAGAAAGGAGAGGTTAAGGATGATTCGCAGCGAGAAGAAATTCATCGAATCGAAGACCCTTCCCCAGATATAGGTGCCGCCAAGTCGCGCGATGTTCGGAAGCATAGAGACGAAGAGCGCTATCTCAAACTCAGTTAACCGCATCCCGTATACAGGATTCGCGAGATACTCCGTCCTGAGAGGAAGCATCATCAGATTTCCGAAGCCAAGCAGCATCCACGAGATCGTCGTGTTGCGGAGCAGGGCATCACTCGCGAGGTAGCGAAAACAGGAAAAAAGCGGGGCTCGTGGGGTGCTCGGATTATCGCCGGGAAGTTGCGCGAGACAATACGATTGGTAGGCGAGCGTTGCGCCGTAGATCGCGATGAGGATGTAGTAGTAGTGAATCGCGCCGGTGAGCGCCCAGCCGGCGGCCGCGCCAAAAACGATGCTGGTGGCGATTCGAATGGCCTGGTTTTGAGCGTAGAGTTGTCCCCTTTGGTGCGTTGGGTAGTTGTTGTGAAAGATAGAGGTGAGAAGGGGAGAAGCGGTTGATGGCAGAACGATCCCGAGAGCAAGCAGCGCGACGAAGAGGGGTGTCGCGCTAACCGCCGCGGCAAGAAAGAAAGCGATGGACGAGAGTCCAAAAAGAAGGGCGAGCATTCGAGGGGATGAATACCCAAGATGCCGCGAGATGAAGAGCGTAATCGGGGTTAGAAGAAGTCCCGAGGTGCCGGCCGCGGCGATCACGGATTTGTCAAAAGGGGTTCCATGGAATTGCCGAACGAGGATCATCAAGATGAAGACGCTGTAGCTCTCGAAAACCCCCGATGAGATCGCCCGATGACGCTCAAGCTCGACTGTTCGTCTAATGACCTCGTGCTCAGATGTGTGGGGGGATGTAGAGGGGGCTCTCATGACTCGTGAGGGGCTTGTTTCCGGACAGGATAGGCATGTGCTTCCCGAGGCTGCCTATGATGCCCATCGTGACACCTTGTTGTCTTAGTCATAGTCTCTAGATTATACCGAGTACGCAACCTGTAAGGGATGATTATGCGACCGGTGTTCTCTCGAGATTCTTTGCTCAACCTTCTCTCCCGCTACCACCCGGAGGGACCGGACCGTGCCGCGGTCGTGGAGGGAATCATCGCTTTCGTGCGAGATGAACCCGCGTGCGCGGAGCGCTCGCATCTGTATGGGCATCTTACCGGCTCCGCTTGGGTGGTAAACACCACTCAAACCAAAGCTCTTCTTCTTCATCACCGAAAGTTGAACCGGTGGATGCAGCCCGGTGGTCACGCTGATGGGGAATACGATCTCCTGTCCGTCGCTCTTCGGGAGGCTCGAGAGGAGAGTGGGTTGAGCTGCATTGAGCCGGTAACAGGGGAGATATTTGACGTGGATATTCACGAAATTCCCCCCTTCAAAGATATTCCCGCGCACTATCACTTTGATGTGCGCTTTCTGCTTCGCGCTGACGATGCGGAGATGCCTCGTCACAATCAGGAATCGAATCAGGTGAAGTGGATCGACCTGGTAGATATTTCCCAGTACACGGATGAGGAGTCGGTGCTGAGGATGGTGCGGATGGGTGGGGTGTTTTCCGGAGGGCCCTTCTCCTGACGGGCCGGAATCCGCGCGGAGGCATCTGTACATGCCCGGCCCGTGAGGACACGGGCCCTCCGGATCGGATGGTGGCGATTGAATATGTTGCGTGGAATGCGATGAACCCGGAGGGCCCGTCTCCCGACGAGCCGGGTATGTGCTATGCGTCGAATTGGATCGCCACGCCGGCCTGACAGGACACGGGCCCTCTGGAATAATCGCGGCAGGCCCTACCCCAAAAACCCCCTCAACTTCTCAATCTCCGACCGCGCCCCATCAATAGTCGCAAGCGCCGGCGTCTCAAGAATAAACGGAATGTGCGCGAGTTTCTTGTGGGTGAAAACCTTCCTGAGGGTCTCGCCACCGATCAAACCGTCACCGATATTCTCATGACGGTCTTTGTTGCTGCCAAGAGCGGTCTTGCTATCGTTTAAGTGAATTGACCACACCTTGTTGAGCCCGAAAGCGCTCTCGACGTTATCAATAACGCCCTCAAGGTCGTTGACGAAATCGTAGCCGCTCGCCCACATGTGTTGCGTATCGAGTCCGAACCCAACGTTCTCTTTGCGCTCGAGTTGACCGTAGATCATAGCGAGCTCTTCGACCTTATCGCCGATAACAGCGCCCGCCCCGGCCGAAACCTCAAGGATGAGTCGCGCGCCGTCAGGAGCCTTCTCCATGAGGTAGTTGAGGCCAGAGACGACACGGTCATATCCCACCGCCTCATCCTCTTGATCCTTCATGCTGCCCACATGGAAGATAACGCCACTCCCTCCAATGCGTGCGTTAAAGTCCAGGTCATTGATGAGCGATGCCCGCGCGTTATGAAATTTCTGATTGTCTGGAGTCGCCATATTGATCAAGTAGATGGCGTGAAAGAAGACATTCTCAAGGCAGGTGCCCTCCTTCGCCTCAAGAAAAGCGTCTTCGATTCCGGCCGGGAAGGGGGTGACGTTCCACCGTTGGGGAGGGGATGGGTGTACCTGGATGGTGTTGAGTCCAAGCTCTACCGCGGCCGCTGCCGCGTTCTTTAAGCCACCAGCCGCTGAAACATGCGCACCGAAATACCTTTTCATCGAACTCCTCACCCTTTTCCGGTTGAACGAACAGAAATCGAAGGGGATACTTACCTAAACGATAATCTAATGTCGAGGTGAGATTCCATGATACGGACGATTCCATTTGTTTTGGTGGGTGCCGTGATAGGTAGCGCGGTAACGTGGAGTATGTGCGGTAGTTCGGAACATTCAACGCCGTTGCCCGGCCCCCCTCCAAGCCCTCTGGCGTGCGACGGTCAAGAGATTGCCAGGCTCAAGCTCCGAGTGGCTCAACTGGAGGATGAGAAGCAACACATGGTATCCCTCAGTTCCACTACGCTACCAGGCGCTCCAGCCGGAGCATCGCATGCGACACAGGACTCGGGGGCACCGGACTCCTCGAAAGACACGGTAGCATGGCGTGTCTCAGCGATAGAAAAATTTGTCCCGCTTGACCCTGACCAAAAAGAACGTCTCCGTGAGAAGTACGAACGGGAGTCAACCGCGGCGGCAAACGGCGAAGAGGTTGCGTCCGAGTCTCTTGAGGACATTATCGGTAGTGAGAACGCGTCGTACTATCGAGAGCAGGTTCAGGCCGCCTTTAAACGCGTGCAAAACGAGGAGATTGACCGGGAATCTGTATGGCTTACACGAAAGCTGGGACTGAGCCCCGATCAGGAGTCCTCGGTTCGCCAAATATTTGAACGGGTTGAGTCCGAGGTTAGTCAGTCGAAGGTTTCAGGACATTCGAACGGAACTCCGCAGGATAGAGTGCGTGCCCTGATCGCGGAGAATCAACGTCGCTCAGAGCTCAGAAAGGAAGAGCTTTCGAGTATACTCACCCCCGAGCAGCTCCGTGCCTACGCCCAACTTGAAGCTGAATCATCAGCGTCTGATGTCGAGGTGTTTCACGATCCGGGGGCGGCGGAGGGGACTCCCGCCGCGAGCACCGAATCGCGATAGGGGAGGGTCGCGGGGCGTGGATGATTTGCCGATCACAATGAATCCGGAGGGCCCGTCTCCCGACGGGCCGGGTATGTTCGGATCTATCGAATTGAATCGCGAGGGGAGACACGACTCGAAGCGCCGGTCGCGATCCCGGCCCGTCGGGAGACGGGCCCTCCGGATAGGGATGCGCTAAGGCGGGTCCTGGTCGCCACAATGTCGCGCGTTCCTAATGAATCCGGTAGGGCCCGACTCCTGGCGGGCTGTATGACAACTGGAGGTATCAACGCTTTATCGATAGGCGAGGCGATATCGATTACGAGGCGCGAAGGAGCGGAGAAGCCCTCTCCGCTGCTCCTTGTGTTTTTGGCAGCGTCATCACAAATCGTGTGTTCGGTGACCTTGAGTCAAGCGCAAGAGATCCTCCGTGGTCGGTCATAATGTTGCTTGAAATGCTAAGACCGAGCCCGGTGCCTTTGCCGGGAGGCTTAGTCGTAAAGAATGGGTCCATGATCCTTCGGGCGACATCTTTCGGGATTCCTGACCCTGAGTCGGTGACTGAGATCTCAAAGGTGGGGCCCTTATCGAGAACCTCTAGTTTGATCCACCGGATATTTTGCTCACGCACCGCATCAAACGCATTGTTAAGGAGATTCAAAAGGACCTGCGATATTTGGCTTTGGCGACATTCAGCCTCCCATCCGTCGGGAACCTTGCTCACCTTGACCTCAACCTCCTTGTTAAGAAGTCGAGAGTGGCAGAGGTCGAGAGTTTCGTGGATCACTCTTGTAAGCGGCGCTCGCTTGTAATCGTCTTGGCTAGAGTCTCGTGAGAAATCCTTAAGCTCCGAAACGATAGTTGCCATCCGCTTAACGCAGGTTTCGACTTTGTCGAGGTGGGGCTGTATCACCTCCGCTGACAATCGACTGCCGTTGGCGAGGCGTTGAAGAAGATGGCTGGTGAGGGTAAGTGTTTGAAGTGGATTGTTGATCTCGTGGGCGACGCCGGCCGCTATTTCGCCGAGTGTCGCCATCTTTGAGGCGTTCGCGAGTCCAGCGAGATGCCGGCGGACTTCAATTTGTGCTCGTTGGCGAGCGACCACGGCGCTGAGTTGAGTCGACAACAATTCGAAAAATCTTATGAGTGGCTCGGAGTCATAGCTTGGACTCGCTTTGAAAAACTCAAGGACCGCGACGATCTTCTCGTGGACGAAGATGGGCACGCCAGCCCCGACAACCGGTCGAACGGACATAAGGGTGTCACCCCGCGGAAAATGTGTGTCTTGCGTCACGTCCGGTATCCATACCACCGCTCTGCGTTGAAGCACTCGGCCCGGCAATCCCTCTCCCTCCGAGAAGGTTCTGGTGGCTGTGTCTTCGTAAAATGGAAAAAAATGCTGACATTCAGTCATGTGCCAGAGTCCACTTGAGGAGAGAACGGACGGGGACCCCTCGGAGCCAAAGAGAACATGTCCAAGATCCCACGAGAAAGCCTGGCAAACCGCCCGCAGTGTAGTCGTATAGACCGCCTCTTCGTTGTCACTCTCCTGGGTGCTCATCGCGATGTTGAGGAGGAGTTTGGTTGTTCGGTTCTTCCACTCAAGGGATGTCTTAGCTTCCCGCAATCGAGCCTGATTCAGAATCTGTCCTTGCATGAAGAGGAGAAAGTCGAAGATGGGGTCTCCAACTCGGAAATCCGCTATGGAGAGTCCGAGAGCCGAGATATCGCTCGGTTTCGTTATTGAAAGTTCGAGCGCGAAGATGACGAGGCTCAGATCAGAGAAAAAAGGGGACGCTTGGCCACGAAGCTTGACGAGAGGGTTTTGGGGAGAGGTAACGACTATCAGCTCTCCGAACAAGCGGTTTAATGAAGTGGGGATGGGGGTGCCTGATGGCTGTGTAAGGGTGAGGTATTCGGAGAAATGCGCGTCTATCCTCATTAGTGGAAGGATCTTTGTCAGTGACCGGCCGACGAATATAACTATCCCCCGCTCGTCGGTGATGAACGAGAAGGGGTGTAACGTATCAAAGGTATGTTGTTCCGCGGCCGAGATCATGTGGGGATAAACCGCACAAGAAATTCGTCATGGTCGGAGCGCTCCCCCTTGGGGGTGTGCTCGACTGGTACGGTGTCCCCGTACTTATCCGCAAGGCCGTGAAGGAGCCCCACAACCATCGGCGCTAGTCCGGGTCGGTGGGAGTGGTAGTGGACCAGCAGTTGATCCTCCGAGGGGCTCTCGACCGTGAAGCGAGGGGGGGAAAGAGCCGGCATCATCGCTCCCATGTTCGCGTGCATACGGTTGAGGTTCATCAGACAGCTGCGAAAATCGGAGCCGAAAAGCCGCATGATATCTCCATACCCGCTCTCCGCGGTGTATGTGATCCAGTAGTGTCCGTATCGGGTGAGGAGATCGTTCGTAGAAACTCGCAGTTTCTCCGATGCGAACTGGACCAGCTTGTACGTGAGCGAGTCATGATAGGGGCAGAGCGGTTCAAATCCCTCCGGCTCAATACCAGCCTCTAGGCATATCTCCTCCCACATCTCGTTCCCACCCAGTCTAATGACCAGCTCGCGGAATCCTTCGTTAACGAGACCGTACATACTAATCCTTTCCTTATCAGCTTAAGCCTAGGCAGACGTAAAGTCTGA
Organism: Bdellovibrionota bacterium; assembly: GCA_032111275.1. Lineage (GTDB taxonomy): Bacteria > Bdellovibrionota_C > UBA2361 > UBA2361 > OMII01 > OMII01. The sequence goes on along the minus strand of JAULVA010000375.1, from coordinate 1,930 downwards.
GCCGTTTGGCCCATAATGACCGTGTTCGCTCCTGAGATACACAATAAACGACGCCCTCGGCTAGATTCGCTACGCGGTGTGGACCGTGCTCAAGCCCAGGGCATGACCTAGCACAGGTAGTAAATGCCCATAACTAATTGAAAATTGGCGTTCGGGCTGACGCGGAACAGAGGGACACGACCTGAGAAGGATGAGGGGCAAGGCTGTCAGCCGATTGCGCCACCTTCGATCATTCGAATGAGCTGGGAGGGACTTTCTATGAGGATCTTTGCCCCCGCCTGCTCAAGGGTCGTTCGGGGCCGATACCCCCACAGCACCCCCACCCCGATCATCTCGGCGTTCGCCGCTGTCTGAATATCTATCTCAGAGTCCCCCACAAAGAGACAGTTGGCTGGTGGTACACCCAGGGAGCGCGCAATCTCAAGGGCGGACTGTGGGTCGGGTTTGAGAGGCACTCCTGCTCGAGCACCGCGAACCTCCTGGAAGGGAATGGAGGGGAAATACGAGGACACGCATACCTTGGTGAAGTCGTCGTTTTTGTTTGAGAGAATCGCCAGTGGGATATCCTGTGCGCATAGGTAGTTCAGCAGTTCAGGTATTCCTGGGTACCATGTTGAGGTCTCGTTCCATCGAGTCAAGTATTCGTGTCGGTAGGCGTCCACGAACGAATTGATTTCAGCGGCCGACCTCTTTGACGCAGGTAGGGCCTTGCGGGCCAGGTTCGCTAATCCATCTCCCACTAAATCGGCGTAGACCTCTACGGAATGGCGCGGGCAGTTCCAATTCGCAAGTACCGTGTTAGCGCAGTTCGCGATGTCGCTCAGTGTGTTCAGCAAAGTTCCGTCGAGGTCAAAGATAATAGCTTCGTTAGGTCTTTTCATATGTGAGGAAGGCGTGTCGCGCTGATGCGGCGATCGTGTCAGTACAGCCAGTGTAATGGAGTACTAGTATCATCGACGCCGTTCTCGGGTAAATATCCACAGTTGTCCGATCCCGCTACGCGATCGCTACTTGGTGTGGGGGTTAGGCGGCGGGCCTCGTCTCAGTCTCGCGGTCGGCCAGTATGCGCTCCACTGCGGCAATCTCAACGGGTTTTGTCAGGTGTTCGTCAAAACCCGCGGCTTTGGCTTTCTGTTTAGTCTCCTCCGTGCCCCAGCCGGTGACCGCCACGACATACGGGGGAGGGACGGGATGGGAGGCCTTTATTGATTGCACGACCTCGAATCCACTCATGCCTGGAAGCCCGATGTCGAGAAAGATGATCTCGGGCTTGAATGCGGAGAACTTTGCGAGCGCCTCCACTCCGGTGTACGCGACCTCGGTCACATGGCCTGAAAGTTCCGCTAGCATCGAGAGGCTCTGAGCAGCATCCACATTGTCATCGACAATCAGGATTTTTCTTTTTGTTCCCTGCACCATCTCCTGACTCGTCTGCTCGGGGTGCGTTGTGGTTGATGTGATGAGTGAGTGGGGCAAAAGTATCCTAAAGGTGCTTCCTCTGCCGGGTCCTTCGCTCGAGGCGGTGACCGTTCCTCCATGGAGCTCAATCAGGTTTCTCACTAACGCCAATCCGATGCCGAGACCCCCCTGCGCCCGGTCTAAGGTGCGATTAATCTGTCCAAAAAGCTGAAATACCTTTTCCGTCATCTCTCGTGGAATGCCGAGACCGTTGTCCTCAACAACTATCTCTATACCGGAGGAAGCGAGGTTCACTCGAAGATCGATGCGCCCGTGGTCCGGGGTGTACTTGGCCGCGTTGTTGAGGAGGTTGCTGACGGTCTGAGCGAGGCGGGTTGGGTCGGCGTACATGAGGATCTCTTGTTCGGGTATCGTAGAGGTGAGCGTGTGGTGCCCCGCCTCAATCGCTGGCCTGCTCGCTTCAACAGCCATCTCGATGATCGTACGTACCGAGACGTTCTCCTTCTTGAGA
>JAULVA010000374.1:14342-15876 GCA_032111275.1 Bdellovibrionota bacterium | reverse complement strand
GGTCCCGCTTGATGGTGGACGCGGGTTTACTTGCGGAGACTAAGGGGATTCTCTCGCTGTACGGTCGAGTGCCGGTGCTCGAAACGATCGGTTACAAGCAGGCGTGCGATCACATCGATGGGAAGCTCGCGCTTGAGGATGTGCCGGGCGCAATCTCGTTGCACACCCGTCGCTTCGCGAAGCGCCAGATGACCTTTTTGCGAAATGAGCCCGCCAAGCGGGGATGGTTCGTTCGCCCCAGCTCCGACGAGCCGGCGCGGGAGATCGTTGGCTTCACCACGGATTCCAAGCGCGCCCTCGCCGCGACCAAAGGTTTTCGGGCGATGGAGATGAGTGAGGGGGAGCTTGTCGCGCGAGTTCAGGAGCGCCTTCGGACGCCGTTGGAGCGGACGGAGGTGTGGTATGTGTATTTCACGCCGTGACCGTACCCGGAGGGCCTGTATCCTTACGGGCCGGAGCCCGCATCGGACATAGGCGCATGCCCGGCCCGTCGGGAGACGGGCCCTCCGGGGATGTCTAACCACCTAATTGGACTGATTTTTATTGCTCATCATTCGCCCCCTTTGACCTACCCGCTAACCTATGGAATCATCGGCCGGCATTAATCCGGATACTGGTATCCGTAGTAGTTTCAAGGTGTAAGACGCATGAGTCCAATTGAGCACCCACTCGATTTTGAGCGACCTCTGGTTGAATTAGAGTATCAGCTGGAGCGCTTAAAGGATGAGCTGGCGAGCGGAAACGCTGCCCGTCGTGAAGAGTACGCGGCTCTCGAAAGTAAGGTTTCTAAGATCCGAAAGGATATCTACGGTAAGCTCACCCCCTATCAACGGGTTCAGCTTTCTCGACATTTTGACCGGCCCTTCACCCTTGATTACATCAAGTTTATTTTCACCGATTTTGTGGAACTTCATGGGGACCGCGCGTTTCGTGATGATCCCGCGATTGTGGGTGGAACCGCTCGCTTAGGCGAGGTTCCCGTTATGATCGTAGGCCACCAACGTGGTCGTACAACCGCTGAGCGCCTGAAGCGTAACTTCGGTATGCCGAACCCAGAGGGGTACCGGAAAGCGCTTCGTCTCTTCCACATGGCTGAGAAGTTCGGTCTTCCAGTCATCACCTTCATCGACACACAGGGAGCATTTCCGGGTCTTGAGGCTGAGGAGCGAGGCCAGGCTGAGGCGATTGCCCGTAATCTCCTCGAACTCTCTGAGCTCACCGTTCCGGTTATTAGCGTCGTCATCGGTGAGGGCGGAAGCGGAGGAGCGCTAGCCCTTGGTGTGGCTGACCGCATCCTCATGATGGAGAACGCGTGCTATTCCGTAATCACCCCAGAGGGATGCGCCTCGATCTTGTGGCACTCCGCTGAGACCGCCGCGGTTTCGCCTGAGCAGGCTGCTATGGCCGCCGAGGCCCTTAACTTGACCGCTAAGGACCTTAAGCGTCTCAACCTGATAGACGATATCGTGCCTGAGCCAGCGGGTGGCGCTCATAGTAATCACAAGGAGGCCGCTGAGATTTTGCGAGCCGCGCT
>JAULVA010000374.1:0-14332 GCA_032111275.1 Bdellovibrionota bacterium | reverse complement strand
AAGGTGAAGGAGCTGGTCGCGCAGCGCTACGAGAAGTTCCGTCGTATCGGAGCTTTTCAGGGAGATAACTAGGAAGCCGGGTCCCAGGGACCCTCAATCCCCGCGTGTTGCATAAGGTGGTGGTCGGGAGTAGTCTCACCCCACCTTAGAACACCGGGAAAAACGTAAACAGAAGAAGTGGATTAGAAAAGAACATGTCAAAGGACGCAATCGAACTTAACGGAGTAGTGAAGGAGTGCTTCCCAAACGCATTCCGTGTGCAATGTGATAATGGGCACGAGGTCCTTGCCCACCTCGCCGGCAAGATGCGCAAGTTCTACATCCGTGTGCTTCCTGGTGACAAGGTTGTGGTCGAGATCTCTCCTTACGACCTCTCGAAGGGCCGAATCGTGCGTCGTCTCGTTGAGGGACGCGGTGGTCCGAAGCCAGGCGAGCCCAGCCCTTCATAGGTAGTACAGAGCCGAAGCCTATGAAAAAATATCTTTTGCCCCTCTGTTGCGCGTTTTCGCTCTTTGGATGTGCCGGTGGGGATTCGCCGGATTTCGCTGGTGTCTGGAACGGTTCGTACTCCTCGCTGCAGAACGATTGCCCCTTCGATGTGCGCGCTGATATCAACCCTCTCTTTCCGATGACCGTCTCAATCGACCAGGATAGTGTCTATACCGTTACCGCGGTTGATGGCAGTCTGGCGGTCGGAGGGCAGGGAGAGGGGGAAGATATTAGCTTCCTCGCACAGGCCCCCGTGTTCGGTAATTACGGCTCTATCGCGCCCTTCACCTGTGAGAGCATCCTCGCTGAAGTTGGATACCTCTCCGTGGGTGAGAATAAGGCTCGTGTGACGATGACCTACATATTTACCAACTGCACGGCTCCCGGCACAGACTACGATGAGGATAATCAGGTGACCTGCGGGGCGGTTTACTTCGGCGATGCCACGAAGGCACAGTAGTAACGCACGCTTAAAAGTACTCACGCTTAAAATTCGTACGTGAACATCCCCGGAGATGTTGGTTTCTTGCTCCGGGTACTTTTACGTTGACGTTTACGAGCACGTTCACGTCGGGTTTTGTCGCGCCTCCTTAGGATTTATTCCCCAATTCAAAGAGGAGCGAGAACGGATAGATCCCTGAATCGTGTCCATCTCCCCACCGCATGCCGAGCGCGTACTGGCCGACGGCCCAGATCTCTGTAAGGTCAAGCTGCTCATCGAGCGTGTTTTGAATCACGGCTAGTCCACGCTTCTTCGTGGTCAGTGGCTTGGAGTGAGAGGTGTCTCCCCGTTGCTCCTTGCAGCTTGCGCACGGGCACTCCCGTCGAAGAAGCTCGGTTCCAATCTGACTCATAGAGCCATCTCGCCACGAGATGGTGAGTCCGGCGCACGCGTCACGTTTGATCTCAAGAGGGGTGGGGTTCATAGCGTAGTGAAAAAAAACTGTTGTCTCAAAAGGGTAAGGTTATATGATAGCACTTTCGAAGTTCCGTTCTACCCGTTTGGAGGTCAGAATGGAGTATACAAATCGATTTATAGGATAAGGATACACTATGGGAAGAGGAGATGGTCGCTCTCGTCGAGGTAAGATCTTCAAGGGTTCGTACGGCAATACCCGCACGCAAAAGGTGAAGAAGGCTGTGCCAGCTTCAGCTAAAACAACGGCTCCAAAGGCGACCGGAGTGAAGAAGGCTCCAGCGACCAAGAAAACCAAATAAGTTGCCTTGAGGGGAGTTTCGGCCGTGCCTGCATGGTACCGGCCGCGCATCCACTCAGTGGTACTACGATAACCGGGAGTACCCCTTACGGGGGGCGCCCGGTTTTTTCGTTGGGAGTAGTTCTAGTAAACTTTCACGAGACCCGCGTTGAGTACCTTGGCGAACGCTCGACGCATCAGCCACACCGAGATCGCTACGTACATCACGGTAAGGAACGCGGCGAACCCGAGGGAATTCCAATTCGGAGGGGAGCCGCGCATGATTGAGCGCATCTCCTCAAAGACGTAGCTGGTAGGCATCGCTTTCGCGACAAGCTGAATACTTGGTGGCAAGGTGGCGAGTGGGAAGTAGATCGCCGAGAGAGGAGCGAGTAGCCATACGAAGGTCCAGGCGAAGGCCTGAGCCCTGGTCGTCGCTCGTAAAATGACGGACTGCACCAAGAAGCCGATCCACCATCCGTTCATTAAGAGGATGAAGAAGAGGGGGATAAGATACCAACCGAGGGTTGGAAAGAGAAAGAAGTCGTATAGCAACCATGCTACCAGCGAACCGAATGCCACCGCGACGCAGTTCTTCAGGAACCCGAATATGAGAAGCGAGGTGATCCATTCGGGTACGGTGAGGGGCGAGGCGAAGATATTCACCAAGTTTTTATTCCACAGCTCTTCAAGAAGCCCCATGCCGATGTCGATCTGACCGCGGTATACAACGCTCCACATGATGACGCCGCAGACGAAGAGGGCGTACACATTTAACTCACTTCCGGGGAGCTGTTGTTGTACGTACCCGGCGGTAACGCCCCACAAGATGAGGTCGATAGTCACCCAGTAAAATGAGTCGGTGAGGCGATCAAAGCTTCGGAGCGTGCCGTACCAGAGACGCACGATCATGGCGCCAACCCGTTGCCATGAAAAAGAGCGACAGCTAAGCATGAGCCACCTCCGATGCCTGAGCTTGGCTCAAGAAGTAGTCCTCTAGGGTCGCGCGGGTTATGGTGATTCCATGAAGTGGGACCTCCCGTTTTCCAAACTCGGCAAGGAGATCGGAAACGACGCTTTCTCGTACAGAGAGCGTTGAGTATCCATCTTGCACGGAGATCTCCGAGTCAAAGATCGCGCAACATTCCGAGAATGATCGATTGTGTTCCGGGGGGACGATCAGCGACACGTTGCACCGGTCGAGGGTTCGAGCAAGATTTACGGGGGTGTCGTCCGCGACGACCCCGCCCCGATGAATAAACACGACCCGGTCGCACATCGTCTCGACCTCGCTCATGTTGTGGCTGGTAAAGAGCACGGACATCCCGAGCTCTTTACGTCGGAGGAGGATGTATTCCCGGATCATGTGTGCGCTCTCAGGATCGAGGCTCGCGGTGGGCTCGTCGAGTAGTACTATCTCGGGGTCGTTTATAAAGGCCTTAGCGAGGTTTAGGCGAGTTAGTTCGCCGGCTGAGAGTGAGATGACGCGTTTCGACAGGAGGGGGGTAAGGCGAAAGGTCTCGATGATCTCCGCGAGTCTCTTCGCGCGGTTTTGTGTTCTATAGAGACGGCTAATGAAGGCGAGGGTGTCGCTGACCTTCAAGTTCCAAGGCAAATTGGTGTAGGTCGATGAAAAGTTAACCCGCTCAAGGATCTCGCTCCGATGGGTGGAGAGCTGCTTGCCGAAGTACTCAATCGAGCCGGACGTCGGCGTGAGGATTCCGAGCAACATCTGGAATGTCGTCGTCTTTCCAGCACCGTTTGGACCAAGGAGGCCTAGTATCTCCCCTGAGCCGAGGGAGAGGCTCACGTTGTTAACCGCAGTGAATTCACCAAAGGTCTTGGTGAGGTTCCGTACAACGATCGATCGGTTCATGGTCGTTACCTGGATACGTCGCCAGGGGAAACTCTAGCGACGGGTCGGAGTGAGGATATCGCATGGAATAATGGCTTGATACCTTTAATCTACCGGAGTTCAGTCGAGGATACAGAATCGACGATGAATGTTCCCCCGAACCGGAGGGCGGAGTTCGAAGCGCCTCAGGATGCATCTTCTATTGGCGGTGCTCTGCGGGAAGCGATGCAAAACCCGTCATGAAGGTGCTCGTAAACGTGCCTCGAACGATGAACGAGCTTTTTCGGGTACGTTCACGTTCACGTTTACGAGCACGTTCACGTGTTTGGGTTTGAGATGAGACTTCCTGTGGGGCTTGCCTCCCCTACTTACGGGTTAGTAATGATCTCCGACTTGCGATCGATGAAGAACTTGAAGAGCTTGGTTTCCACATCCCGTGCCGCGTGTCTGCTGTATTTCTTCGAGATGCGAGCGGCCTTGGGGTTCATCGGCCCTTGGTCGGGATGCGAGAGGTGCGCTGTCGCTGGGTTCTCTCGCATCGCTTTCCAACTCTCCTCTACGATACGGGCTGGGTCTGTCGAGCCGATCTGATTGAGTGAGGCGATGATCGTCGTGACGTTTGGATCCTTCGCGAATTCGAGTACGCGATAGAGCCCGAACGATCGAGATCGTTCGTTCGTTTCGTAGACAGCGAGAAAGGTTGTCTTCGCGGGGGAGAACTGTGTCGTGAGCATCGATTGCTCAATATTGCTCAAGCGCTCGCGAGAGCCTCCGAGCGCCTCGTACGCTTGATAGAGCTGAGCCTTTCTATCCTTGTCCGCTAGCTTGATTCGATAGCCCGCGACGCTCGCGGTGATTCCTGAGGCGAGCAAGAGGACGATCATGAAAACGAGTGCGGTCCAATTCTCCCGTATCGGTGACTTACCTGAGGATTGGAAGCGAGGATCGAGTTGGGGTGCTTTACTCATAGTTCTCTACCTTCGATGCCTTATGGCGCCATAGTTCGGAGTCGTGCCGAGGAGAAGAGCGCGTCGATTTCTCGCTCAAGGGTCTCCACTCGCTGCAGCTCTTCAGGGGTTCCTCCCTGCGATCTCCAACAGGCGGCGAGGGCTCCGCGGTAGCTCGTAAGCGTGGAGAGGATCTTGGACTTGGTTGCGGGGTCAAGGGGCTCCGTGCCCGCGTATCGCAAAACATCCCTGTATCGCTTCTGTTTCGCCGCAAGCCGTGGTAACTCCATACCGGTAATCCTTGAAAAGTTTATCAAGCGGGATGATAGTCAATCCGGGCGCCTGGGGAAACCCCGCGCGTCGCCGAGGAACTAAGGGTACGTATCATGGCTTCACGATCGCAGAGGGAAAAGAGGGGACTCACCGCGGTTTTTCCCGGTTCGTTCGACCCGTTTACGAACGGTCACGCCGATATCGTGGAGCGCTCTCTTGAGATATTTGATCGGATTATTGTCGGCGTGCTGCATAACCCTTCGAAGAACCACCTCTTTACCCAAGAGGAGCGTGTCGCGCTTATCTCCAAGCAATTCGCCCGTTACCGTGGTCGGGTCTCCGTGGTGAGCTTCTCAGGGCTCCTCGTCGAGTTCGTTGAGAGCACGAAGAGTAGAGTGGTAATCCGTGGCCTCCGCGCAGTGTCGGACTACGATTACGAGGCGCAGATGGCGTTGGTGAATCGGCGCCTCTCTCCTCGTATCGAAACCCTCTTCCTGACCGCCCGTGAGGAGCACTCCTATATCAGCTCCACGGTGGTGAAGCAGGTCGCCCTCCTCGGAGGGGATGTGTCCGATATGGTCCCACCCGTCATCGCCGCAGCCCTAGCTCGAAAGTATAAAGCGCAGCAGAAACTCGCGTGAGTCTTCCGCGTAGGTGGCACCGCCCCGTGTAGATAGAGTCGCATAAAGTGCCGTTATATCAGTGAGTTGTGAGGGCGTGGGGACCCCTCCCACCCACCTTGAGTTGGAATCGAGAGACGTTTATAGTACCGGGGCGCGGACGAAGGGGCTAACCCTTTAGTCCCGTTGAAATAATAAGCCAAGGTTGGGCCGTCACTATGGTTCGCCTTGGAGGGATGTGAAGAACACATCCTCGCGTCGGCTCGAAAAGGCGTCTGCCCCTTCTGGGTTTTGAAAGGCGATAGGAGATATCTCCACGAGCTGGCTCATACATGTGAACCAAAGGACTTATAGTATTATGGCAAAGCAGCGAACCCTCTCAATCATCAAGCCTGACGCGACAGCTCGCAATCTCGTTGGAAAGATCCTCTCGCACTTCGAGGACGCTGGTCTTACGATCGTTGCGGCGAAGATGATCACCCTTACCGCTGAGCAGGCTGGTGAGTTCTACGCTATTCACCGCGAGCGTCCATTCTACGGCGATCTCATCGATTACATGGTTGCGGGACGCGTTCTCGTATCAGTCCTGGAGGGTGATGACGCGGTTAACCTTAACCGTAAGCTCATGGGAGCTACCGATCCTAAGAAGGCTGATCCAGGAACTATCCGCAACCTCTACGCTGAGAGCATCGCGGCGAACGCTGTGCACGGCTCGGATAGCCCAGAGAACGCGGTGACTGAGATCAAGCTTTTCTTCCCTGAGCTCAACTAGCCGAGTGCTTTTTAACGAGGTGGTGTTGTGACAGCGGCCAGCAAGGATTTCTTCAATTATAGCTACTCCGAACTGGTTGAACTCCTGGAAAAGGAGTACGGCGCCACCCGTTTTCGAGCGACCCAGCTTTTCGAGTGGGTGTATCGGCGCGGGGTCACTGACGTTAATCAGATGACCAACATCAGCCGAACGCTACGCGAAAAGCTGGCCCGAGATTTCTCCTTCCCAGCAGCTCGGATTCACGATCGGCAGATCAGCTCCGATGGCACGAGAAAGTACCTCTTCGAAGTGGAGGGGGGAGATCTCGTTGAGTCGGTTATGATCAAGCAGCCCAATCGAATGACCCTCTGTGTGTCGTCGCAGGTCGGATGCGCAATGGCATGTCGCTTCTGTCGAACCGGAACGATGGGGCTCAAGCGGAGCCTCTCGACCTCTGAGATTATTCGTCAGGTCCGTGGAGTTATCGAGGACGCTAAGAATTTTGGGGATAGCTTCTCGAACATCGTGTTTATGGGAATGGGCGAGCCGCTCCATAACTTTGATGGTGTGACGAGGTCGGTGAAGCTTTTGACTGACCCACTTGGGTTCGGCATGTCACCTCGCAAGGTGACCGTTTCAACGGTTGGGCTTGTTCCAGCGATTCGCAAACTCGCCGCTAGCGATGTGTCGGTTAGTCTCGCGGTGTCGCTCAACGCGACGACCGATGAGATTCGCTCTCAGGTCATGCCGATTAATGATCGGTTTCCAATCAGTGAGCTTCTTGATGCGATCAAGGCGTTTCCGGTTGGTCCTCGTAAGAAGGTAACGATCGAGTACGTGATGCTCGGTGGCCTCAACGACACTGAGGATGATATGAAACGCCTCGCGAAGATGATGCGAGGTCTCCCCGTTAAGATTAACCTGATTCCTTACAACGATAACGCGGGGCTTGGATTCAATACGCCGGCCAAAGAGTGGGTTCACCACTGGCAGCGTTATTTGAACACCCAAGGGCATCAGACCTTTATTCGTTGGTCGAAGGGGCAAGATATCGCCGCTGCATGTGGACAGCTGGCTACGGCGTCTCGAAAACAGCCACGTCTTCCCGTTCTCGATCAAGAGGCGGCCTAAGGGGTCTCACTTGAAGAGAAATATCCTTCTCATTCCCAAAGGTTTTTTTGGTGACATCCTTCTCCTGACGCCGGCAATCGCGGCGTTGTCCCGTTCTCATTCGGACGCGACTATCACCGTGCTCTGCACGCCAGCGACCACCGAATTCGTTCGTCGAGACCCGTTGGTGAGCGATGTTGTCGTCTACGACCGGCGTGGGGTTCATAAAGGATTGGCCGGTCTCCGCGCGTTCGCGACTACCTTGAGGGAGCGTCACTTTGATGTCGCGTACTCGTTCCACACCTCACCCCGTTCGGCACTCCTCCTCAAACTCGCGGGGATCCCGGAGCGGGTGGCGTTCTCGGATGCCACCCTTGGATTCCTCTATAGTCGCCGTATCCAGAAAAACGCGGCCCTGCACGATGTGCTTCGGTCTACCGATCTGATTAAGGATGAACTCGATGACGTTACCCGTCATCAATTCCAGCAGCTGTGCCTCTCGGCGGAGGAACACGCGGTGTGGGCAGACCTGCGGGTCCCCGATGCGGATGGGGCGCGGCTCTCAGAGCGCGTTAGCGCGATAGTTCGCAGTGATCGTCCCTACATCGTACTCTCGCCGGGGAGCGCATGGCCAACGAAGCAGTGGGATGCCCAAGGCTTCCGCGCCGTCGCTAAGAGCTATCTAGAGCAGGGTAGTAAGGTCGTTGTGCTTGGAGCTAAGGGGGATATCGCGACCTGTCACCTTGTCTCCGAGGGGCTCGCTATCGATAACCTCTGCGGGGAGACCTCCCTTGAGGAGCTTATCGAGATTATCAGGGGAGCGGCGTGCGTTGTATGTAACGATAGTTTGGCGCTCCATATCTGCTCCGCAACAAAGACCCCGGTTGTCGTAGTGTTTTGCGCCACCTCTCCCCGTTTCGGATTTGGTCCCTGGAGGAATCAAGCGGTTGTGCTCGAAAAGAGCGATCTCTTTTGTAAACCGTGCCATCGACACGGAGCTCGGTCCTGTCCAACCGGAACTCGCCTGTGCATGACCGGCGTGTCTCCGCTCGAAGTGGTTTGCGCCGTTGATGGTTTTCTGGGAGAACAGAGGGGTCGCTCACAAGCGCACTATTTGCCCGTAGTAGAGTCATAAGATGATAGAAGCGATTACCGATCAAAAACACGATGTTTCGCCGATGAAGGAGTTAGTTCGCGGTCCATACCTCATAGGTGGACATGAGCACCTCTCCGATGAGGTGGCGACCCGTATCGTGCAGCTCATGCGAAATGTGCCCGATGACGCCCCTGAAGGGGTCCTTGCGGGAAGGGGGTACACCGGAATCCAGCACGTCGAGGGGCTCGGACGGGTATTTGTAAAGCAGTACGCTCACGGTGGTTTGCTTCGCCATCTAACGGGGGGGAGCTTCCTCTGTGTAGGGCCATCTCGATCGTATCGGGAATTCTCGATGCTTGAGCGGGTCCGCGAGCTCGGACTGAACGCGCCGAAGCCGATGCTCTTTGTGAATAAGGGATCCTTTTTCTATCGAACGTGGCTCTTCATGGAGGAGATTCCGAACTCCCGCAATCTGGCCGAGGTGAGCCGGAGCGACAAGTGCGAGGACGCTGACGTCCTGCACGAATCGATGACCAGACTCGGCGAGCAGGTTCTCGCTTTGATCTCGCATAAGATCTTTCACGTCGACCTTCACCCAGGAAATGTGCTTGTTGACGCACAGGGGAAGGTGTACATCGTCGACTTCGATAAAGCGCATGAGTTCAAGGGGAGTTCTGAACGATTACGCGAACTCTACCTTCGTCGTTGGCGTCGCGCGGTTATTAAGCACAAGCTCTCTCCCGTGCTCACCGAACTGATGTCGTTGACCTTGCGGAGCTATCATGAGTGAGGTGACGCTTGCCCCTGGCAGTCGCGTCCTCATTATTCTCTTGGGAGCGTTGGGGGATGTTGTCCGCGGGCTCGCTGTCGTCAACGCTCTGAGGGATAGCGTTCCCTCATGTCACATCACATGGCTCGTGGAGCCCGCAAGTTCGGGTGTTGTCGCGCTGCATCCAGGTATCGATGACGTCATCGTCTTTCACCGAAAAGATGGGGTGCGGGGCGTGCTTGCGCTTCGCAAGGCGCTGCGGGCTCGAACCTTCGACGTTACGCTCGACATGCAGCGGCACCTCAAGAGTGGGTTCTTTTCGTGGCTCTCCGGCTCTCCTCGTCGAATCGGCTTTCACCGGGAGGACACCAAGGAGGGGAATTGGCTCTTTAACAACGCCTACATTGAGGCGAGGGGTGATGGGTCTTCCAAGATCGATCACTACCTGAGCTTTGTGAGCGCGCTCGGGCTCTCCCTTCCGACGAAGGTCGACGCGGGATTGTCTCACATAACGCTGGGCTCTATCGGAGGGGAGTGGGAGCAAACCCTGCAGCGCCCCTACATGGGGCTCATTCTCGGTTCCTCTCGATACTCTAAGGATTGGCCGGTCGAGGGGTATCAGGGGCTTCTTGAGCGTTTCAGTGAGCCGGGGATCGAGTCGGTGGTGTTGCTTGGCGATCGATCGAAGGTTGAGATGGCTCGACAACTTGAGGTCATGCCATCCCCGGCCCGTATCGTGAACGCCGTTGGCAAGACAACCCTTCGAGAGTTAGTGGGGATCCTTCATGGGGCGCGCGCGTGTGTCGGGCCTGACTCCGGACCGGGGCACATCGCGGGAGCTCTCGGGGTTCCTCACATCACGCTCTTCGGGCCAACCCCTGCGGGACGGAACGCTCCCCGTGGGAGCGAGTCACTCTCGGCTGTTAGCTCGATTGGGTGTTCCCCATGTGGGCGGCGGGTATGTCCGGGGCTTGATAAGCTCTGTATGCGATTGATTAGTCCCGAGGCAGTTCTGGACCGTGTGCGGCTCGCTATCCACCCTAATTAGCTCATTTTCTGTCGTTTCTGGGTGGGCAGGCAGGTAGCGCAAGGGGGGTTCCCTTGGTATAACCCTCCCCATGGTATCCATCAAAAAAGAAGAGCTTCTCGCCACCCTCGATAGGATCGCCTCGACGCCGATCCTCGTTGTCGGAGACCTCATCCTCGATCGGTACATCTGGGGAAAGGTTGCTCGTATCTCGCCTGAAGCTCCGGTTCCGGTGGTTGAGGTCGTCAAAACGGAAGGGCGGCTCGGTGGCGCGGGCAACGCTGCGCGAAATCTGGCGACCATCGGAGCTAAGCCGAGCGTGTGTGGTCTCATCGGTGACGATGAGGATGGTCGCGAACTGATGGCGCTCTTTCGGGAGATCGGCGCCAACGTAGATGGTGTTGTTGTAGACACGGGACGTCCGACGACGGTGAAAACACGCGTCATCGCCGCCACCCAGCAGATCGTTCGAATCGATCGTGAAAAGAAAGCGGCGGATTCTCCGGAGGCCTCAAAGCGGATGGTGGAGGCGATTAATCGGTCGATTGAAGGTAGTAGAGCTGTCATCCTCTCGGATTATGGTAAGGGGGCAGTATGCTCCGATGTGCTTGACGCGTTACAGCGAGCGAGCGCCGATCATCGATTAGAGCTCGGGACGCGTCCGCTCTTCGTCGATCCACATCCGAGAAACTACAACAACTATCGCTCGATGAGCGTCGCAAAGCCCAATCGAAAAGAGGCTGAGATAGCCTCTGGACGTTCGATCAACTCGGTCGATGACGCATTCGCGGCCGCGGATGTCCTCATGCGTAAGTGGAACTCCGAGATGATGGTGATAACCCTCGGAGAGGATGGCATGGTCGTTAAGCAGGCCGGCGAGGCGAAGGGGGTGCACCTTGAGACGATGGCGCAGGAGGTCTTCGATGTGAGTGGAGCGGGTGATACCGTAACCGCCTTGTTCTGCTCCGCGCTCGCTGTAGGAGCCACCCCAACAACGGCGGGGGTGCTCGCGAATATCGCCGCTGGTATCGTGGTGTCCGAGGTCGGTACGGTCGCGGTGGATCTCGACCGCCTACGAGGGCAGATTCAAAAGTGGGGAGAGGCGTAGGCGATGACACCGAAACAGAAGGGAGAATCGCTACGCAGTATGACCGGGTTCTCCCGCGTGTCTTTTGGTGGACACGGCGTTGAGCTCGATGTTGAGGTGCGCTCTGTTAATCATCGATTTCTCGACGTGGTCGTAAAAGGGCCTCGCTGTTACTCCTCGTTTGAGCGAGACATTAAGACGATCTTCCAGAAGCTCCACCGGCGGGGACGGATCGAGGTTTCTATCTCGCGCCGTGCCGTGGGCGACGCGAGCGACGGAGACCTTCTTCCTCCCTCTATCGATCGATATATCAAGCTCTACGGAGCGGCGTGTAAACGCTACGGACTTTCAACTGATTCGCTCGGCGCGTTCCTCGGACAGATCCTCTTGCGAGAGGGATCGCTTACTGATGAGAGCGGCTATCTCCCTGAGGATGAGGTCGCGGTACTTCTTCGAGTGGTGGAGGAGGGGAGTGAGGCTCTCTCTGTGATGCGTGAGAGTGAGGGCGCTGCGCTCTACACTGACCTCTCAAAGCGCCTCGATATCCTTGAGCGACATGCGAACTCCGTTCAAGGTATGAGTGGGGCAGCCCCTGCGCGTTTGCGGGAGCGGCTTGCAGAGCGGATCCGTCTTATCGCTCCAGAGGTGCGGGTCGATGAGCAGCGCTTCGCCGCGGAGGTCGCCTTTCTGAGCGACAGAATTGATATATCTGAGGAGCTCGCCCGTACACGAATTCACCTCGCGGCTTTTCGCGAAGCGCTTAAAGGGGAGAGTGATGGGGTGGGGCGAAAGCTTGATTTCCTCACGCAGGAGATCGGAAGGGAGTTTAATACCATCGGATCGAAGGCTCAGGACGCGGCTATTCAGGGAGTCGTGGTTGACGCGAAAGCTGAACTGGAGCGGATCCGTGAGCAGGTCCAGAACATCGAGTAGTGTATGAAGCATGATTTAAAGCGCAAAGGGATCCTCTTCGTTTTGATCGGTCCATCGGGGAGTGGGAAGTCAACGTTCTGTTCACGCCTCATCAGGGACTTCGATGATCTTCACTACTCGATATCGGTAACCTCGCGTCCGCCCCGTCAGGGTGAGGTGCAGGGCACGAGTTATCATTTCGTTTCTCGTGAGGAGTTTCTCGCTCGTCGGGATCGAGGAGAGTTCTTCGAATGGGAGGAGACCCACGGAAACCTCTATGGAACGCTCCGTTCGACCCTTCAGAACGGTATCGACGGTGGACACGACCTCCTCTTTCAGATCGATATCAGAGGTGCTCTTACGATGAAGAAGCACTTCCCGGATAACACGGTGTCGGTGTTTATCATCCCGCCGAGCTTTGAGGCCTTGCGAGAGCGTCTTGTGGGTCGTGGTTCGGTCGATGCCGCTGAGTTAGAGCGCCGATTCGCCACGGCTCGGCAGGAGTATGAGGCGCTGTTATCGCTACACGGCGAGGCGGCAAAGGTCGACTACCTCTTACTCAACGAAGACCTGGAGGATACCTACACCCACATGAAGGGTATCGTCATGGCGGAGCGTTCGCGCTATCTTCGAATGGACGATGAATCCGTTGCCAAGTTTTGCAAGGTTGGTGGGAGTTAGTGCCCTATGAGACGTGTGATAGCTCTGAGCCTCGCGGTTGTTGGCATGCTTGTTGGTGGGTGTTCGTCCTCTTCGTTACGAGGACCCCGTTTTATCGACGAAATCCGACCGGTACCACCTCCGATGAAGGTGCTTCACTACTCGATCCAGCGTAAAGATCTGCAAGACGCCCTGGTTCGTCAGGGAGTAAATTCCATTCGGCTAGTGCCCGTTTTTGAGAATCTCTCGGTGACGCAGAGTTATTCGTATCGACTCTTCGATGTGCATGAAGACAGCGCCTACGCCTTGCTTGGTCTGCAGACATCCGATGTTGTGGTCGCCGCCGACCGGTATCTGATTAAGCGCCCTGACCAGTTCCCAGCCTTCGTCTCGCTCCTGGCGAATATGGACGAGGCCTCGATAGAGATCCGTCGAGGGGGTGAATCGAAGCTCTTTAAGTACAGTTTTGTACCAGCCGTAGGTAAGCAGGACAGTTAGCTC
The DNA here is from genome assembly GCA_032111275.1 of Bdellovibrionota bacterium. Lineage (GTDB taxonomy): Bacteria > Bdellovibrionota_C > UBA2361 > UBA2361 > OMII01 > OMII01. Next base: position 1,039 of record JAULVA010000374.1, on the reverse strand, counting down.
GGGGCGGTTTCTCGAGGGCTTCCGATGTATGTCCATGGTGGGCTCCGCGACCTCGCGGGCGGTTTCGTTCGCCTATCGATGAAGCGTTGATACCTCCAGTCGTGGTACGGCCCGCCAGGAGTCGGGCCCTACCCGGTGATGGATCGAGACAGGCGCTGCCGCGACTACTCTCTGTGATGCGCGTTAAGTTGTATGAGCGGAGTTGGACCTTCGACCTTGATGAGATCGGCGAGTGTACGCTCCTCAAGAAGCTTGTCGATGGCGGAGCGAAGGTCTTGCCACACCCCATGGAGCCCGCATGTCTCGCGTGTCGAACACCGACTCGGCTCCTCTGATTCCGGATGAAGAGGGGCGTGATCGCAGATGATCTGAAAGGTGTCACCCTCAACCGCGTAGAGGATATCTTTGAGGGTTATCTCGGTGGGTGGGCGCTGAAGCTTATATCCACCCTTAGGACCACGCACGCTCTCAATCACCTCGCCTTTGCGGAGTCGTTGGAGGATCTGCTGTGTATAGGGGAGGTCTATGCCTTGGCTCTCAGCTATCTCCGCCGCTCCGATAGCGAGTTCTCCGTAATTTTTGGCGAGGTGGAGGGCGCACAGTATGCCGCACTCCCCCCATTTCGTAACTCTCATATCCTCGTGCCCCTTGAGGGCCAGGGGTCCCCGAGCCAGGCCCAATCGCCCCCGTGGATCCCGTTGCCCCCGTCGCACCTGTCGCACCCGTTGGTCCGGTAGGGCCATCTGGCGGGCCGGTCGGACCAATAGGGCCAGTTGCTCCAGTCGGGCCAGTAGCCCCATCGATGCCATTTACGCCATCTGTTCCTCTGTCACCAGTCCTAATAAAAATAAGAGACAGAGCATTCGATGAGTTGGGAAGATCGCCAGACACATAAGAAACGGGGACCGAATAATACGATGCATCAGCAAGAACAGTCCCAACAACGTCGAAGACGTTGGTAACTGTTTCCCCGGTAAAACTTAACCGGTAACCAGCATTCACGACGGAAGAAAACTCTACGATCTGTGAACTTGCATCA
>JAULVA010000373.1:0-13629 GCA_032111275.1 Bdellovibrionota bacterium | reverse complement strand
TGGGTCGGTGGTCAAGGGCGAGGGTATGCCATGCTCTACGCTCTTCAACCTGAAGCTCGTCCTGTTGTCGAAGCGAATGTATCAACGCTTCTCGCCGCTCATGTTCGCGAGCCGTACATCGGGGTGCTCATTGATGGCACCTTTGGCCAGGACTACGGCTATCTTCGTGAGCTGATTCGACGTCTCAACGCTGATGGTCGAAATCTTCAGCTTGCGCTCTACCTCGCGAATGGTCCCGCTCAGCGCAGATACAAGAACCCGCCCTATGAGGCGCCCTTTGTGAAAACGCGCCCCGAGGACTTTCGGAGGGAGATTCGTCGCTCAAATAGCGACGCTCAGATTGAGTACCTTACCATTGTGGCGGCTGCGCGACTTCTCTTTGAGTACAACTTGGAGACGAATCCGAACGCCCAGAACTACGCTGTCGTCATGCTTGAGGATAACCTTGACCGCGATTCCTTTCGCGCTATATCGCAACTTGCGCGTGATCAACTTGAAGCTGTCGCGACCATCGTTCGGAATCCATGCGTGAATTGTTACAGTGGGAATGATGGAGAGTCGCTTGGCTATCCGATCGAGGAGCATGCCGTAGAGCGATTTAATCTCCTCGAAGAGGGTGGGGGCTTCACGCTCGACGGAGTTGGTTTTTCATATCCAAGCGAGCTGGACGGGCAGGGAGTTACACCGGAGCAGCTACTGTCGCTCGCTCAGGGCGCGTATCAGAGAGGTTTGGCTTACTTCGGATTGTGGCGTGAGGAGTGGCAAGGAGTCGCAAATGGGCAGCCGCTGAGGGAGCCAAAGGGGCGGGTCTATGTAGCCTCTACCGCTGAAGGAACCGATTTTGAGGTGAACGTGCTGCGGTCTGGATTGCCCGTGCTCGATTCCGAGGCTGCTGAGGGCGGCGAGGATGAACCAGAAGATGTGGAGCGTCTGATTCGGATCGTCGAGTAAGGTTACGTGAAGGGGTGAATGATATGAGTCAACAACAACTAGACGCGATCGGTGAGGAGCTTCGAGAGGCGTGTAAGAGAGAGGGGATGAAGAACTTCTCGATAGAGCGTGCCTACCTCATCGGCGAGGCGATGCGGGACTCTCGGAAATCAAAGCTCTCGACGATCGTGGACTCACCGGCCACGGATGGGGAGCCCTTCGACCTGCTCCTCCTCTTCGATGTCGTCGCTGCCGCCGCCTCCGTTGACGCGGCGAGTGGTGGGGGTGGGCAAGGTGCGAGTCCGGTGTCATCTGAGGTGATTGATCTTTGGATACGAGCAACAGCCGCGCGCGCTCTCTGGAGCGAGCGTTTTATTCAGTGGCCAGCTGAAAATTCCGCCAAAAAATTGGAGCATCTTCGAGATACCGCCCGGAAGCTCGGAGCCGAATCGATCGCTCGCGGGCTCGTGGAGGGTGTTCAACCTGTTAAATTCACACAGTTTGTTGGCCGCTTCTCCCTCGTCTAGCCATCTCGGTGGACCGAAAAGGCATACATGGCGCAGACTTGACCGTGATAGTGGTTGTGATACCTTCCGGTACTCATTTGGGTTGATAGAAGAGGGCCCAAAGGCGTTGATCACGCGTGTTATCCAATGATAACGATGGGTTCGGCGAAATGAGTGGGGCTTTTGTGCCCACATGTGTTCCTCTCCTTAGACCGGTTAAGTCTTAGTTACGTAGTTATGAGCACCGAATTTCTTTCAACAGAAGCCGCCCGAGAGGGTGCAAAGTGGTGGGTGATCGACGCAGCAGAGGTTCCTGTTGGTCGGTTGGCTACTGAAACAGCTAATCTCCTCCGCGGTAAGAACAAGCCAACGTATACACCCAACGTAGACAGTGGGGATTTCGTTGTTGTTATCAACGCCGATAAGGTTCGTCTTACTGGAAACAAGGGCGAGACCAAGATCTACCGCCACCACACCGGCTTCATCGGTCACCTCAAAGAGGTTGCCGGAGCTGACATGCTCCAGAACAAGCCTGAGAGGGCTATTCAGTTGGCTGTTCGTGGTATGCTTGCCGAGGGAATCCTTGGGCACCAGCAGCTCGGAAAGTTGAAGATCTACAAGGGCAGTGAGCATCCTCATGCGGCTCAGATGCCACAAGCACACACAATCGTTAAAAAGAAGTAGGTAAGGAGTTCAGATGGTCAAGGGTGGTGGGTTTCATGCGATTGGACGCCGCAAGGAAGCGGTAGCTCGTGTTTACCTTCGTCCAGGAACTGGAAAGTTCGTGGTAAATGGAACAGAGACGAAGGAGTACTTCGGTCGCGTTAGTCTGGAGCTTCTTATCAAGGAGCCTCTCGTTGTTACAGGTCTTGCTGAGAGCTACGACGTTCTTGCCAACGTAACGGGTGGCGGAAAGAGTGGACAAGCTGGTGCCCTTCGTATGGCGCTTGGACGTGTACTCGTTGCGGTAGACTCTGCTCATCGTAAGACTCTCAAGGCAGGCCAGATGCTTACTCGAGATGCTCGTGAAGTTGAGCGTAAGAAGTACGGACGTCACAAAGCTCGTCGTCGTCCACAGTTCTCGAAGCGTTAATCAGAAGGCCGAGAACTCGGCATCTTGCTTCGAAAGCAGACACAAAAAACCCGGTGGCAGAGATGCCCCGGGTTTTTTGTTTGTGGGGGTGCCCGCACAGACGGTGGATCCGGAGGGCCCGTATCCTTACGGGCCGGGTATGTATCTATTCATCAAATTGGACCGCGAAGGATGTTTCTATATGAAACGGGGCGTACATCCGGCACGAACCGGAGGGCCCGTATCCTTACGGGCCGGGTATGTATCTATTCATCAAATTGGACCGCGAAGGATGTTTCTATATGAAACGGGGCGTACATCCGGCACGAACCGGAGGGCCCGTATCCTTACGGGCCGAGTATGTAACCATGCATCAAATTGTATCGCGACGGTTGTTTCGATATGACGCGGCGATCGCCATTCCGGCCTGTCAGGAGACAGGCCCTCCGGGGGCGATTAACGTTTAACCCCGGGGGACATTGAAATCTCTACCCCCGCACCGTCGAGTAAAACCCAAGAACCCGTGTCTCCACTGTGGATCGTCGCGCTCGCTCCACGGCGTCGTGCAGGGTGCCCTTCGCTTCGGGCGTTGTCTCTAAATCAACATGGAACGAGTACTCGAACGGCTTTCCGGGGATCGGGCGTGATTCGATCTTGGTGACGTTGATGGCTAGCTCCGCGAACTCTCCGAGCAGTTTATAGAGACTCGCCGGCTCATGTCGAAGGGAAAGGATGAGGGTAGACTTGGAGGGCGTTCCCACGCCTTCCGGCCGCGACGCCACCGCAAAGAAACGGGTCATATTACTTGCGTGATTCTGAATGCCCCGCTCGATGATAGTGAGGCCGTACTCAGATGCTGCCTCCTCGCTCGCTATCGCCGCGATTCCGGGAGCGTGTAGGTCGCGGATATGCGCTGCGGCTCCGGCGGTATCAGAGAAGACCACCGGCGATATCGCGGGGTGTCGCTCCAAGAAGTTCGAGCACTGCTCAAGCGCTTTCGGATGGGAAAAAACCTGCGTAATCGTCTCGAGGGTCTCCCGTGGAGAGAGAGTCATAAGGTGAAGTTGAACGGGGCAGTAAAACTCCCCAACGATTGAGCAACGGTACTCTGAGAGGAGATCGTAGTTCTCATGGATGGAACCGGCGAGCGCGTTCTCAATCGGGACCACCCCGACATCCGCGCGGCCAGCGGCTACGTGTTCGAAGATCTCCCGAAAGCGGGTCGTTTGGAGGGGGGTGAAATCCAAGCCATAGAGCGCCCGCGCAGCCATGCTGCTGAACGACCCCGTTATTCCTTGATAGGCTACCCTCTTTTTCATGGATGATGGATGATACCCCAGGGAAGTGAGCCGAAACAACGCATTGGCGTTGTTTCGCATAGGTAAAAAGCCTATTTTTGTCGCAAAGACGCGAGAAGAGAGCGGTGCGGCAGCACCGCTACCTGGCAAAAGCACGCGATAGCGTGGTTGTGCCCTTTATCCCAGAAATTCTATGGATACCATTATTGTTATACCCGCTCGGTACGGCTCAAGCCGATTTCCCGGTAAACCGTTGGCTCCCATTATGGGTCGTTCGCTCCTGGAACGCGTATGGCGGATCGGAACCGCGGTACCGGGAGTAACGAAGGTCGTCGTCGCGACCGATGATACCCGTATCCTCGAACACGTTCGTTCATTTGGCGGGGAAGCGGTCATGACCTCGGAATCGTGTACGAACGGTTCTGAGCGTGCCTATGAGGCGCTCACGCACCTTGGTGGTAAGGCGGACGTTGTTGTTAACCTCCAGGGGGACGCTGTGTTGATGCCTCCCTGGGTTATCGGCGCCCTTGTCGAGGCGATGCGAAGCGATGCTTCGATCGAGATTGCGACTCCTGCCGTTCGATTGAACGCGGAACAGTACGCGAAGATGAGCGCTATGAAGGGGGCGGGTGTTGTATCGGGAACAACGGTGACCTTTGCCACGAACGGGAACGCGATGTACTTCTCAAAGGGGATGATTCCCTTCGTGCGCTCGGCTCCATCCAACGGAGAGCCACCGATCTTTCAACACATCGGTGTCTACGCCTACCGAACAGAGGCGCTCAAGCGATACATCGGACTTCCCCAGGGGACGTTTGAGGCGGTTGAGCAGCTTGAACAACTGCGCGCGCTTGAGAACGGCATGCCGATCCGTGTAGTGCAGGTATCGCTGCAGGGCCGTACGATGTGGTCGGTCGATAATCCGCAAGATGTCGCTCGTGTCGAAGAGATCATTGGCGCTGAGGGTGAGCTCGTATGAAGCCCGTGCTCATCCTGTGTCGGCACGGAAATACCTTCGCCAAAGGTGAGAAGGTCGTGATGGTCGGTTCGCGAGAGGATCTTCCGCTCACCCCGCAGGGGATCGAACAGGCGCACGCAGTGGGAAACGCGCTCGTGTCTAGTCAGATCGTTCCTGCCCGAATAATCAGTGGTCCCCTTCAACGCACCCGCGTCTTCGCTGAACAGGTAAAAACAGTAACGCAAAGTGGAGCCGAGCTTGAGATAGATCCACGGTTAACGGAGTTCGACTACGGCGCATGGAGCGGATTGTCGAATGAGGAGATCGTCGCGCTCTCCGGCACCGAGGCTCTCGAGGCGTGGCAGGAGAGGAGTAAACGTCCCGCAGGAATAACATTTTTTCCATCTGTTGCTGAGGCTCGCGCAGATGCTGCCGCGTTGTTGAGCGAGTTCGTTGACCTGCACGGATGTTGCCTTGTTGTCACAAGCAACGGTCGCTTGCGAGAGTTTGGACACCTGCTTGCCCCGGCGGCTACATCAACCTCATACAAGGTTAAGACCGGGCACTCCTGTGTGGTAGTGCGTGAGGGAATTGGATGGCAGGTGGCGGGATGGGACCTCGCCCCTGAGCCGCTAGCGGGGCTTCTGCGGGGGCTCTAACAAAACAGCGCTGGCCCACTTACGTGACAAAGACAGCGATGTCCACCGCGGTGAGGAGGGGGACCGGGCGCTGCTCACGCCTGGCACAGCCTCACATGGTTGTTCCAGCTCACGGGGACAACTGCGCCGCAGGAGCGCCACTTTCCTTGGTGACAGCGGTTCGGAAGACAGTCACTATCCAGGAGTAGGCAAGAAACCCAGGGTCCGAGAGCCTGCCCGGTGTCGCGGATGCCAGTGAGACCTGAGTGAGGGGGGAGAACGCTCTCACTACCGGGTACGTTTATGGCGTTGTCATTGCCGCATGCGCTCCTGCTTAGGACTCGTTGTTCTGATCGGGATAGCGGTGGATTGGCGACAGTTTGTCGCTCATCCTCGGGATGCGGGTACCCACAAGGGGGTCCGCGTTAGCCGCAAAGGCTCTGAATGACCGCCAGCCGTATCCTTCGTATTTGGTACGGAGTAGGCACATTGTCCATAGTGCTTGAGATTATATCAACAGGTTTGTCCGTTTTTCGCAGAGTTCTTCCAGAGCTAGTGACGCTGCTCGTCACGCTGGCCATCTTTTCATGGTGCCACAGGCTTATCTCACCGACCTGGGCCGGGACGTATCGAGTCGGTGATGATAGGACTCCAACTTCGTTCCGTGACTCGTTCGGGTTTAATCGGGCAGATGTCACGGTAATCGTGGATGGAACGATTACGCTTCCTTTCCTACATCCCACGACCTATCGCATTACTCCTGATAATTGTCTGATCGAGTTGATCATAAACGATAAACCGGTTCGCGAGTCACTGCCCATCTGCGATTACAGACGTGGTGAGCTCTTTTGGCTGGGCGAGTATCTTCATGTGGGTTCGAATAGCTTCCGGGCAGTAGTGCGAAATGATGGAGGGCCAGGAGGTCTCAGATTCGCTGTAGCTCCTTGGGAGGGGCTGCCCCTGTTCTTGTTTGCGCTGTGCTCTTTGATAGTCGCCGCGTGTCTATGGAACATCACGCGAAAATTAGGTATCGAACGCGATCCGTTAACGCTCGTCTGGCTTTTTGGCCTCATGGTGCGATTTCTGTATCTTGTCGCGACCCCAGTCTCAGCGCGAGCGTATGACTTTAGTGGACATCAGGAGTACATCTTCTATGTGTTGAACAACTTCGCCATCCCCCCGCCGCGAGGAGGATGGGAGTTTTATCAGTCTCCTCTGTACTACTTCCTAGTGGCCCTCATCCTCGCGCCCTTCGCATGGTGTGGCTTTGATGAGCGGTTTCTCCTGAATGTGGCACAAGCAATCTCATTCGCGCTGTCGGCTGCCGCCTTGGCTGTGGGACTCTGGGTGGGAAAGATGCTTTGGAGGAAGCCAAAGGAAGTGTTTTTCCGGATCGGGTTCGGAATAACGTTAGCGGTTTTTCCTGGACTCGTGATGTTCTGCTCACGAGTATCAAACGACGCCATGGTGCCACTACTCGCGTTTCTTTTTCTGGCGCTGCTCCTTCGCTGGTATGAGTCGGGGGATATCCGGTTCTGGGATGCGAGTATCTGCACTCTCAGTCTGGCCATTCTAACCAAAGGTAGCGCGCTCGCCTTCGTGCCGATTGCCGTGCTGAGTGTCGTCGCTACGGTCGGACGGGGGATAAATTGGCATCAGTGTGGGCGGCTGATAGCTAGGGCGTGCATCACGCTCGCTCTCTTGAACGGTTGGTACTTTGTATACCGAATAGGTATCCAGGGCCAAAGCGATCTCATTAGCAGCATCGACCGCCTAGATAAGACTCTGGCCATTAACGTTTCGACCGAGACATTTTTATCCGTCGACCCCCTCTCGGTGATACAGCATCCCTTTAATGGTTCAAGGCTCGTTGGTTTTGGCAGGGAGCGAATGTGGGAGTTTCTTCCCAAGTCAGCCTTTACAGGGGAGTGGAACTTCGGAGGCCAGGTCAACTCATACTTGGGTCTTCTGCATGGGATGAACTACTTTGTCTTCATGCCTCTAGCCCTGATCGCGTTGACTCGAGATCTACTCTCCAGGAGGCTCGTGCCCCTATCCGCTTCTCTCCTGATGCCGCTCGTTTCCATGGTTGCGGCGGTTGTCCAGTATCCTTTTGGGGTTATGCAGGACTTTCGCTTCATACCGATAATTACGCTGCCGGTCACCCACTACGTCCTCACGGGGATTGCGTTGATGCCTCACAACTTATCGATCGTTGCGCGGTGGCTTCTCGTGATCTTCTGGGCAATCTGCCTCCTTGTCCTTCATGGTATAGCTGTCTCCTGACAATGAGTACAATCCCTACCCCTGTAAGGAGCTAGCGTACAATTGTGGAAAATGCGGGAGCTCACTTTTTAGTCGAGAGTGGCGCGGCCACTCTCGATAGACTCGTGCGCCGAAGAAAATCCTCAAGCGAGAGTCCTTTCAGAAGTTCAAGGTCGCCGAGCCGGTGGTAGTCAGGCCAGTCGAGTGCTCGCACTACCTTGGAGAGTTGTATCCTATCGGGCGCGAAGATGATGATGCCGTTATCATCTTGGGGATGCCCATATCCATGGAACCCGTACCGTTTCAGAAAGCTGACCGTCTTGTATAGGGCCCTCGCATCTCTCTTGTCCTGGGCCGAAAATCTCCAACTCTTCTCGACACTCCAGTCTCGGTCCCACACCCGGTGATAGAAGTATCGGGTGAGCTCAACTAACTCTTCCAGTGTGAGGTGCTTATTCGTGGGCAGCACCTTGCGAATATCTCCCGTGACGAGCAGCTCATGTCCGAACTCCCGCTTGAGTGACGCAAGCACGTGAGGATCCGCGGGCGGGCTCGCGTCCAAGATACGAGTGCCCTTGGTGAGGGTCGCTTCAAGGAGGATCGCACCAAACCACACCGCGGTCCTCCAATCGCAGGTCAGGTAGACACCCTTGCCGAGATTGCCATCTCGCAACCAGCGCCCCTCGTCGTCGTAGAACTCGCCCCGGAAGCCGGAGATCGTGATACTGGCGAGGTCCTCATTGTTTTTGCACCCGTGAAAGAATCGGCCCGCGCGTAGGTTGCGTTGAATTTCACCGGAATTGGGACTGGACGGTGTGTGGGGCATGGTTCTCCTAGATGTCGAGCGCGCGCCTCGCCATCGTTACTATGTTTTGGTTATTCCGTCCTTTCAGCCGGGAAGTCAACGCCAAAGTTGAGCGGTTTGATGGGGAGTTATACATCCTTTGCTCCCGTGGTGGGGAGACCAAAGCCACCTCCGCTCCCGCCGTAACGGGAGCCAGAGGTGTTCTCTCTCGTCGCGCTACCGCTCAACTCTCTTACTCGTCTCCTTGATCTTAATATGACGCGTTGTTCCGTCATTGAGCTGAATGAGGACGATCGATCCGTCGGGGTAGCTGGTGCCCGGTTGAGAGAAGCGGAAGTGTTCTCGGTTGCCATTGCCGACGCCGGAGTACTTACCGGTCGAGAGCGTCTGCTTTCCATCAGGTGAGAGGACTCGCACCTCGTGAACCTTGCCGGTTAATTTCTTGGGAAGGAGGACAACGAGGTCGCCGTTCTTGTCAGACACAGGCTTCCAAAGAAATCCTCCCCCTTTCGTCAACGCTGAGCCGAGATTCAACGGAGTGGATGCGGAAGGCTGTTGATCCGCCGCGCCCTGACAACAGGGTGGGCAGATCTTTGTGTCGCTCCCGGAGGGAGCGGACGAGGGGATGGTTCCCGTCCATGGTCGGTTTGGTGTCGTCGTTGGGCCGCAACCGGAGGGTTGTGTCGATGGTCTCGCGGGCGATGTTGGTTGTTGTGATGCGTTGCCTCGGTAGGAGGTGAAGGCCTCGATGAGCCTCGCTACTGAATCGACTAATCGCTCGATGCTGGTTATCAGTTTTATCTGAGCGTTCGGTCGTTGCGCCGTTGATGCGGTAAGGCCGATGAGCGTGTCACTGATGGATCCGCCTTCCCTTCTGGAAGAGCTCAATGATGTGGTGGTGCCCTCGTCAGGTAATCCTTCGCGTGCGCTCAAGGTTTGAGGGGGGAGGGTGGCTGAGATGGATGTCGACATAGAGGTTCTCCTTCAAGATGGGGTGAGGACCTCAAGAGCGGAGTATGCGCTCCAAGACCCGCACGGTACATGCGCAGCTTCATCGGCGAATCGACGCAGAAGTTGCTTCGTTTGTAACGGGGAAAGGGGGATGCGAGGGGGGAGGGGAACGATGAGGGGGAAAGGGGAAAATGTGCCCAAGGCCGGAATCGAACCAGCGACACGCGGATTTTCAGTCCGCTGCTCTACCAACTGAGCTACCTGGGCGTATAAACTGCGGGCCCATGGGTATCATGGAGGCAGCTAAATGACAAGAGTTCTAGGCTATTAGGTGGCCACTTCCATGATTTTTATTCGCCAGGCGATACAACGCCTTATCCAGGGGGGGGGAGGACGATAGATCTACGCAGTTTCTGGCGCAGGGCGGCACCCTTCGCGAGGGGGTTAGACTCGGACGGAGGGGCTGCGGGGAGGCTTACCGAGCCCCCAGGAAGGCCCTGAGGGGGTAGTTCCGCCTCCTTGAAGGTGAAGGCGCCATCCTCGGAGTCGGTGTCCTTGGTGGCTGGCGAGCTTGCGTTAGGCGCCCCTACAAGGGGCTCTTCGTTGGTGAACGGCGAGAGTCCGGCGCTGGAGCTCTCAATCATTGGGATGAGTGAGGTTCGCACGATCTTTAAGAGCTCAGCGGCCAAAGCGCTCGTGAAATCGAACTTCGCGGCTTCCTCGCCCGGAACGTGCGCGGATATCACGCCAAAGAATCGATCCCCAAGGTAGAACGCGAAGGTCGCGGTTCGGTTGACCACACGGGAGGAGATAACGTGACCACCAGGTCCGTACGTCTCATGGCGATGATCTCCTGTGCCCGTTTTGCCCCCAATGACGTAAGCCTTTCCATCGGAGCGGGTGTAGGTTTTGTACACACGTCGCGCGGTTCCCGATTCCACGACGTTCGCCATCGCTCGTTTGAGCGCGCGCGCGACCTCAGGCTTGAGCACCTGCTCATGGTCGGCTTGGTCCTGTCGAATGAGCTTGGTCTCATACGGAGTCCCGGCGGCTAGGTGGAGTTCGTTGAGGCGCACTAACGGAAGTTTCTTTCCGTCGTTTAAGATAATGCCCACAAGTTCCGCAAGCGCGATCGGACGGTCTCCTGAGCTACCGATCGAGGTGGCGAGTGAGGGCACTATAGAACTGAATGGATACCCGACCTTCTTCCACTGCTTGTGAATCTCCTCAAAGGACTCCATCTCCATAAGTGTTCTGATGCGGATGTCCTGCGCCCGCACCGAAGGGGTTTTGAAGAGCCACTCATATACGATCTGTCGCTCCTCTTTGCTATTGAGGAGCGTCTCTGTCAGGGTCACTTTCGGATGTTCAGTGAGGTAGGCGACCAGCCACAGTTCAAGTGGGTGCACACGAGCGAGGAAGCCTTGGTCCTGAAGGTTGAACCTTCCCGGTGTGAATTCGTTGTACCACTTTTCCGCGAGCGCTGGCGAAATCGATTTCGTTGGAGCGGTTTGTTGGATGAACGCGGTCATCTGATCGAGGTTGCCGGCCGGTCGAACATACCGGAACATCACCGCCGCTTGTCTCGGTGACGCTCGGGAGCCCTTCGCGAGGGTTGGGAGGAGATCGCTTGCGGAGATCCCCTTGTATCGCTCATAGAATTTCTTGAGGAAGTAGCTTCCCTCCTGGTCGGCGAACTTCGTTAAGAAGTGCATCCGCACAGGGTCAGCTCTTCCTCCCTGAACGTCGCTCTTAGCTCCTCCTTTTTTCGAGGTCGCCGCCACGGTCAGCTTAGAAGCTTGGGTAGCGCTCTTGGTGGAACTGCTCAGTTTTAAGCCAAGGCGGTACACATAGTGCCTGGAGATGTCTCGCATCAGTCGAACAAAGGGCAGATTAATGGAGTGCGTGAGAGCCTCTTGGAGGGTTGGATTTCTGCCGTTGTCCTCCTTCTTGAAGTTCACGAAGGTATGAATGCCGCCACCGGTAAAGAATGATTCCCCAGGATTCGCTGAATACCGGCGCTGGAGCGCCGCTTCGAGAAGCTGAGATAAGGAGATTTTGGGATTCTTAACAAACTCGGAGAGAACGAACCGAGAGATCGGATCGAGGTCGCGAGTTGTGGTCGCTTTGAGTTGCGCTGGAACCATCTTCGAGTACTGATCGTACAACTCTCCGACGATATCGAGGTAGGTCGTAAGTGTTCTGAGCTTCGCGGTTGAGCCGAGATCAAGTCGTGTTCCCTCGTTGATGCTGAACGGATTGTCGAAGTTGTCGGTCTGAACGCGCAGGAGGTTCGCGTTCCCGACGCGCTCATACAGCGTGAGGCTGTAGATAACCTTTGAGGGATCTCCACGATCAAGATTGCGAGCTCCGCTGAGACCGAACTTCTTCACGCTCTCAGCGTCCTTGATCTGGCGGAGCACCGAGGTCACACCCTCGTTGGCCTCGTTATCCATCGTACTACGAACCGTAAGGTCGGCTTGATCGAGGTCGTAGAGCTGCGGGTACTGCATAAGTTGCAGGAGTCGGGTGCGAATGGCGTTAGCCGCTTTTCGTTGCACGAACGAGACCGGCGTAGTCTTCGGAGCGGCGCGACGGAGGGTAAGTCGAACCTCTTTCGCCGCGTCGCGAAGTCGTGGGGAGATCACCCCCTCCTTCGCCAGGAGATCAAGGTATGTGTTGGTCAGCGAGTTAAGCTCTGAGAGTCCAGCGATAAGGTAGAAACTCGGTCGACGATGCGCGATGAAGAGGCTCAGCATCTGTTTGTAGGATTCGGCGTACGCCACGATATCTTTGCTGTCCTGCTTCTGACTGATCGTCTCCAGCTTCGCGTTGATATCCTGGAAGTCAGCTCCGAACCACGCCCACATTCCATCCCCTAATCCGTTCACCTCTCCGTAACCACGAAGCGCCGCGAGCGGGATGGAGTTGATGTAGTTGAGGGTGATAATCCTTCGTGTTTCAATCGTGTTTCGCCCGTACATGTAGGCGCGGAGGCTCGCGGACGCCATCTGGCGGAACTTGTCTTTAATTCCCTTGGTACGGCCCTCTTTTGAGTGACGGTACTTCTCAAGCTGCGTCGCGATCGTGCTTCCGCCGGGCGCGTTAATATCGGGCTTGATGATCTGTTTCAATTTCTCAAGGATCGCTAACCCGAAGCGATCCCATTCAACCGCTGGGTTCTTGTAGGGGTAGGTCTGATCGAGGATCTCTTTGTTCTCGATGAAGAGAAGTGACTTCACCACGATATCGGGGATAGCGTCGAACGATTCATACACCCGCTCGGGACGGTACATTGAGTAGATCGTGGTGTTGTTCTTGTCGAGGATCGTCAGACCCGCGCGGGTCTTCTCGGGATAGGGAGGAAAGAGTCCCATTGAGGCGAGCTGCTTGAACCGATTTGAGAAGCGGGTCTGCTCCGCGATCTGAAATCCGTTGTTGAGGAGGTTTTCAACCATCGCCTTGATGCGCGTGTAGCCGAGTCGTTGATCGTAGGGACCGTAGCTCGGGAAATAGGGATCCGGATTCGGGCCCTTCTCAAGACGGTAGGTGGCCTGAGAGGCGATCCGCGTGAGATAGAGAGATTGCCAGTAGGAGGTTTTAAGCTCAAAGACCAAAAGTATTCCGAGAACTACCCAGAGCGGCGCCGTGATGAAGAGGAACTTGAATGCGCGCTTCCTAAACCGTGCGAACGTGCTCCTGAGGCGAACTTTGAGCGGGATCTGCAGAGGGGTTATTTTTGTCTCCGTTGATTCGAGCAGCGTGGTTGGCGGGAGAGAGAGGTCATTGAGCCGTAGCGGTATGACCTTACTTGCTGCTTGGTCGTCGTGCTGCTTGTTGTTCTTAGAAGTTTTGTCTGTCACAGGGTCCGCAGGTTAGAGTCCAACGTCTTCTAGATGCTTCTTAATTTCCCTTAGGATCGGTTGTACCGAAAGAAGTAGTTACATCTCAGTAAAAAATGTGGATCCCTTGAAGGGGTAAGTGTTGAGGGGTACGTTGTATCCTCGCCTCCCATCGTAACGGGAGCAATGGGGACTACCCAAAATAGAGTGAAATCCGTAGTCTGAAACAATGTCTCCAAGTGAGCTCTCTATCCTTAATACGTTCGACCATCGGCCCACCTGCGCTGAGGTTGACCTCGGTATCTTACGAGAAAACCTTAACGCTATCAGGGCCTTTGTGTCCCCGAGCAAGATCATGGCGGTC
>JAULVA010000372.1:0-7225 GCA_032111275.1 Bdellovibrionota bacterium | reverse complement strand
CGCGTTTCAGGCTTGGCCAACATCGGAACGAGAGGGGGAATTTCTCGCCGAGCAACTCAAGCAGGCCGGAGTAAAGAGGGTCTCGATCGTGATGGTGGAGGATGATTGGCCGGTCGCGGTGTCTGACGATCTCTCCGCTAAGGCCGCGCAGCACGGACTCTCCGTCGCGAGCGAATGGCGTGTTCTCCCAACCGAATCCGATTTTCGCACAATCGCTGGAAGGCTCAAAGGTGAGTCCGCTGACGCTATCTTTCTCAACGTCGGCATCGCGCAGATCGGCCCCTTCGTAAAGCAGGTGCGAGATCTTGGTGTCACGACGCAGATATACTCGAACTTCTGGGCCGCCAAACCTGAGGTTCGATCGGCTGCGGGTGATAGACTCGTTGGGGTTCGGTACGTGGAGATGCGTACCGATTCGCCGGCGCTTCCCGCGGGTGTGTCAGGGGCTACCCTGTCCGCCTATGTCGCGACGCATCTTCTTCTGCAAGCCCGAGCCACGATTGAGGGGCCTCTTACTCGAGCGTCTCTCTTTACCGCGCTTTCTGCGCAGCGAGAGGTTGCCACGCGAGCGGGTGCCTTCGCGGTAATCAATAGAGAGATCCAATTTCCGATGGTTGTGCGAGAGATTAACTAGAGCTGGAAAGATGTTGCCGGTTCTTTGCTGCCGAGAGGCACTGTAGTGGAACTGTGGAAGATCCACGTTCCTCTACATGAGCTCCTTATCGCCCTGATGTGGCGCATTTCACCTCGGGAACACAATCCATATCGTTTTCCCTCATTAGCTCAAACACCAAGCAAGGGGACTCTATGCGGACAGCTGTTGCACTGATATTTGGACTCATGACATCTTTCACCCTCCTAACGGTGCACGCCGAGGAGAACTCCAACCACTTCGGTCCAGATGCCTACGCCGCTCTTGGGGCTTATCGGGGACTCGTTGAGGAGCATGCTGAGGGGATTCTTCGGGATCTCCGTATTATCGCCGAGACCTCTGAGGCGAGGTCAGGTAAGGAGGAGTTGTACAAACCGCTCCTTATGCGTTTAACCGAAAATCTCTCAACGGACGCGACCACATGGTACGCGCTCCCAGATGGAAGCTACTTTGCCACCGATAAGGATGGAATGAGCGACGAGAAGCTCAAGGATCGTCACTACTTTCCAATGCTCATGTCCGGGAAGGAGGTGCTCGGGGATCTCGTTGTAAGCAAATCGACCGGGCACCGCTCGGTTATTATCGCGGTTCCGGTCGTGACAAACGGCACGACAGTCGGCGCTGTCGGCGTATCTCTCAGGGTGCGTCTTTTGTCGGAACTCGTTGATCAGCACCTCGATCTTCCCGAGGATTCCTATTTCTACGCACTCGAACGCGATACCCGTATCGTGCTGCATCGCTATGCGGATCGGATGTTCAAGACCCCGACCGATGTTGGAGATGAGGCGCTTGGAGAGCGATTCAAGGGTATCCTCAACCAGGATAAGGGAAGTTTGGAATACACCCTTGAGGACAAAAAGATATCCGCAATCTTTGAGCGCTCGCCATCGTTGAATTGGTACTTCTTTCTCGCGAAGGAGATGCGCGATTAGCGAGAGGCCCCTCAATACTCGAGTGCTCCGCAGTAGGAGGAGGGCAGGGGCCGCTTCCTCGTAGCACCGCTCTAAGGTGCTGATATGAGGGGCGGCCTTCGGACCACCGGTGAGGGGAACTCCACGGCTCGGTATCGCTTCTCTTCCTTACTGCACCGCGGCAGCAACCCGGTCCATATCACCGTAGTGGATCTGTCCACGACGAGGTTATGTAAGAGTTTTTCCTATGGGCGCCGCCGACGAGTTTGTCGAAGATAATTTTATCCGTGCTACGAGGCACCTCACGCGCGCTCGTATCCTCGCTTCGCGCCTCGGTCCGATCCTGCATGAACGCTATCCTGATCTCTTTTCGTCGTGCCCTACAGTAACGGCAGTGAGGCACCAAGGTTGGACTAACTTCACCATGTCGGTAAGGGGAGGGGAGGACGAACAGCCCTACATCCTTCGCCTACGGGCCCGAACAAACCCGCACGAGGTATCCTCAAGGAGCGTTCCGCAGTTTGAGAAGGAGCGGTATGTGCTTGAGCGCCTGCAGGGAGTTTCCCTCGTCCCTCAGATCCCAGCGGAGGGCTCCGGCTCCCTGGTTATCGATATCTCCAAAAACGATCGGTCAGAGTTCGGCTATATCCTTCAGAGCGAGCTCCCCCACGTGGCGGCCGATCGAGATATCGGCCGAGAAGATCGAGCTCGGTGTTTTCGGCAACTCGGAGAGGCTCTTCGGGTCGTGCACTCCGTAACCGTCGAGGGGTTCGGCACAGAGTTCGATGAGGCGCGAGGGGCTTTTGCTCTGGAGCGATGGGGTGACGTGATAGCGCGCCACATTATAGAGATCGAAAAGAGCGGGGTCGACGCGAACTTGAAACGCCTCGTCGTCGCGCGCCTTCGTCGGCTTGAATCGTTGGATGCTCTTCCCACGCTCTATCATCAGGATCTTCTCAGCAACTGGGGCAATTTTCTTGTCGATGAGGATCGCGTTGTTCGCGGCTTAATCGACTGGGAGTTTAGTGGCTCGGGTCTCGCGTTTCACCAAGAGGCGGCCTCGTTCATCTACGCGCGTAACCGTGATGGCGTTGAGCCTGAGGATATCAATCGCGATCTCCACTCATTTTTTGAGGGATACGGGATTACGATGCGGGAGTATCAACAACACTACGAGCACGACGTTGAGACGCTTGTACTACTCTACGCCGTGACCGCCCTTGAGAAGTTCATCACATTACGGAAGAATGGCGGGCTCGAAAGGGAACCGTGGAGAGCCACGTTCGCTGAGCGGGCGCGCCACCTTTGCGAGCGAGGTATGACTGGAGTGGCGGCACGCGCTCGAGTCTCTTAATAGAGCCTGTTTGTGGCGGTGCGTGGGAGTCAAGGTCGCCACCGCTGATATGAGGTCAGTTGATGCAGCGGCTGATGCGCGTTCTTTCTCGCTCGTGTGGGGTGGGGAGGTCGCGGTTCCGGTAGAGCACCGTCGTTTCCCTGAGGTGGCGAATTATCGCCTGTCCTTCCGGGAAAGGCGCCCAGAGGTAACCGAAGCAGGTTTTGCAATGACAGCTCTCCCGATCTGGGAATCCATTCTGGTCATCTTACTCAAATTCCCCTAAGGCATGAGAGAGGCGAAAGAGGGATGTGAGAAGGTGCGCGTCCTGAATCAGGTGTTGGTTCCGCAGGAGGTCTCGGAGAAGAACAGGAGTAAGGTGAGAGGAGGCGTTCTCGGGCCGTTGCGCGGAGAGGTCGACCTCTACCGCGTACGGATAGGCGGTCTCCGGTGAAAATCCGATCGATGGATAGTAGTTCCCTCCCAACAGGACCGGCTTACCTTGAGCCTCAATACCAAACTCCATGTAGGCCCTGGCGCGTATCTCTCCGATCATCTGATCCACCGTCGTCGTTCGTGGATCGAGGCGAAAGCCCGGAATCGTGATGAGCGCCGAGTTGCCGGTTCTCTTTTGGACCGCCGGGAAATCTCGCTCCTCGACGAACACGAGTACCTCATCTGGGGAGATCCTCGCGAACGGAATCAAGGTTGCGGTGTTGGTACTGTGATGACTTGGAACGATGTACTCTAAGGTCACATTCGCGAGCGGCTGACCACCTGCGTCTACCTCCTCAAATGTACCTGAGTAGATCGAGAAGAAACTAATTTCCTCTGGTTGGGGAACCGGCTCGAAGGGGGCTCGCCGCTGTGAGAGGAGGTTCTTCACCGATTCGACGTCGACCGACTGTGCTGACAGCTGTGGCAAGCTCGACACCGATGCGCCGATCCACGTGCCGACTGAAACTGAGCGCTCGAGGTGGAGGCGATAGATGTTGATCTCCAGGCGGGGATCGCTCATCCCGCCAACCTGGAATGCGCGGAGGGTCTGACGAGAGTCTATCCCCCGCAGCTCTCCTGACGTCGCAAGTTGCGAGTGGTTCCCCCCACTTTGGCGTGAGTCGGGCTTTCGAGCGAGTCGGACCCTACGAACCTCCACGGTTTCATCGGAGGTGCCGGGGGACGGGAAATACGGAATGTGGGGCCGTTTCTCCAAAGAGAATTCACTTGGGTCTAATCCCGTGCGGTCCGCGAACGCCGCGGTCGCTTCCTCCTCCCGCGCCTGGGGAAGCGCCGCGGTAACCGTCTCAAGGGTATATCCACCGGTCGTCGCGTTGTCGAGGTTATGAGATTTTTTTCCGGCGTTGAGTATCGGTCGGGGATATCCAGCTTTTACGAGGATGGTAATCTCATTGCGCTGGAGATCCTCGTGATAGGCGAGGAAGTCAGTGCTTTGGCCTGGCCGGGATATAACATCAAATATTACGCTGTCCGAACCATTTCTGGACCTAAAGCTCGTTCGCTCAAGGAATACAGGTTGGTCTGTTTGTCGAACTGCCCTCTCTCTAATCAGAACTCCTTCACCTTTTCGAACCTTTTCGCCCACGATGATGAAATTTGTCGGAGGGAAGGGGAGGAGATTTCCCGCGAAATCACTGATACGAAACTTTCCATCGAACCAGTTGCGCTCGATCCATGGGTTGTGAATCTCTTGGGCGGTTATCAACCGGAGTCCCCGCTCGGCGAACATATCCTCAAATTCAGGTTGTGTGCGATAGGAGTATTCCTCCGGCATCTCGTCTTCCCATCGCTCGCAATAGTTACGACGAAGGATGAATTCCTGTGCGATATGGCTGGGTACCATGAAGCGACGCCATCCCGGCTCCACGTCGCCTCGATCGAATACGGCTAGTGATATGTTTCCTTCCGGAAATTCTCGGCACCTAAAGTTTTTGAGGAAGTCAGTGAAGAGGGAGGCCGTTGAAAGGTTTGCGTATGGACCACTCTCAGTCCCATCTCGACTCGGAAGGTCAAGAAATACATGCCTCGGCCACTGAGCGGAGATGAAATCCCGGACGATGTACTTGCCTCCAGGCTTCAGCATCGTCACATGAGCATCTAGAACCCGCTCCAGGTGCTTGAGGCTAAACCTATCGCGCTGCGCGTAGGAGAGCACCTCGTGCAGTATTGAGGAGCAGAAAATAACGTCGGCGCTCTCCGTGGGGAAATGAACGGCGCTGATGTCAGCTGTTTCAAACGAGAGATTCTTAGCGTGGTACCGTGCCTTCGCGTGATGGATAGCGTTCGGGTCGATATCTACTCCGACTATCACGTTCTGGGGATACAGTTGGGAGAGGTCATACGAGCCCCGCCCAGTACCGAACCCCATGTCGTACACGAGAGAGTCGCTCGTGGGCATGTGCGCCGTCGAGAGAGCGACCTTCTGCGCCTGTGTTTGGTCCATTCCGAGATAGTAGCTTGTGTAGGAATCGGTGTTGTCTCGTCCGTGCGCAAGGTTGTGGGAAGAAAGGATCTCCCCAGCTAGCGATTGTTGGCCGAGTGCGGGGCCTTCGTGCCGTTCTTTGTTTGAGAGGGGATTTTGCATACTCGACCAGTATATCGAAGTGATGATCCAAATCAGTAGGGGATGAGAAAGATATACCGTCTCTTTAGTAACGGCCTGATTTTAGGGCAATTGCGGTGCATCGCAGGCCTCGAACAGCCCTGCTCATCCTTCGGTACATGGTAGATAACCCCCTGTTTCTGAACATGCGGCGGGTCCAGATGGTGGGAACATGAAGCTCAGGCCGCGACTACGTCTTTTCCCTATGACCGAGGGTTCTCCCCTAACACTAAACACCTAAAAGATGTAGATACCGTTGTATGTCGATCGATGACGATACTAAACAGATGCCTCAAGGGGATTGGATTGGTGAAAGGGCGCACGCGCTCGCGCGCTTGCGTGACTTCATCCCTAAGATGCCGCGCTACGCGCCTCGCCGTAACTACGCCGTTCCGGGCGACGATGGGGTCTCTCGCCTTTCTCCTTACCTCCGCTATCGTCTTATCTCCGAGGAGGAGGTTGTCACCCAGGTAACGGATGCTCTCGATTTTCAGGTCGTGGAGAAATTTATCCAAGAGGTCGTGTGGCGTACCTACTGGAAGGGGGCCCTCCACCTCAATCCCGAAGTGTGGTATTCCTACAAAGAGCGGGTCAACGGGCTTGTGGCTATCGCGGATACCTCCACATGGGGCCCCCTGTTCGAGGCTGCTCGCGCGGGGCAGACCCACCTCTCGTATTTTAACGAGTGGGTCCACGAGCTCACAACTACAGGATATCTGCACAACCACGTTCGCATGTGGTTCGCCAGTATCTGGATATTTACCTTCAAAATTCCGTGGCAACTGGGCGCGGCTTTCATGTATCACCACCTACTCGATGGTGATCCAGCAAGCAACACCTTGTCGTGGCGTTGGGTAGCCGGTCTTCACACAAAAGGTAAAACCTACCTCGCTCGCGCCGATAATATCGCGAAATACTCGGAAGGAAGGTGGAGTCCACGCGAGGAGGAGCTCGCCAAGGAGGCTTTCGCGCTGCAGGACGAGATACGAGGGAGCCCCCGCCAAGAGCCGATGCCTCGTTTTGCTCGCTCGTCAGCCGCTCCTGGTCTCATTCTGTCGACCGACGACCTCTCGATTGAGCAGCTCCTCGATACCCGACAATATGCGAGTGTCTGCATCTATGACGCGGAGGGCGAAGATCGAACGCCGTTAAAACGCGCGTTCCTGGCGCGGGCGATCGAGGATCTCCGCGAGCGTGTCTCCGCCCAACGAGGGGATGCCTCGGTTTTCGTCGCATCCTCCCAATCGGATCTCGCTCGTTGGCGAGAGAGGGAAGCCCTCGATAGCGTCGTGATCGTGCGGCCTCAGATCGGGCTACCGAACGATCGCCTTGAAGCGTGGGTCTCCTTGTTGTCAGCCTTAGGAACCTCGGTCGGGCTGCTTCATCGAAGATGGGATGGCGAACTCTTTCCTCTCTGTTCAAAGGGTTTCTTCACGATGTGGGAACGGTTTAGGAAGAGATGGGGTAGAGATGTTCCGTTATCCGGGGTGGTCGATGCGCACATCGGTACACCGGAATGATAGACCTAAGGTTGCACCAGATCTGATGTGGGTGTGGACAGCGATACATAAAAGCCGTCGGGCCGATTTTTTTTCGGTGTCAAAAGGGCCCTGGGTGGGGTAAAGTTTCTGAGCTTGTGTTCGCTATCCTCCTTAGGGAAGCGAGGCAAAACCTACCCGTAGCGAGAAAGTGGAGGTTGGGTTGATATT
>JAULVA010000371.1:0-3849 GCA_032111275.1 Bdellovibrionota bacterium | reverse complement strand
GGAAACCTTGCCCCCGCGGAGCACCCTCGTGAATCCGTCGGTATCGCGATGCCTCGATACGAGGCGGCCATACTCGATCCCGAGGATCGGCCTCTCCCAGCGGGCCAGATCGGCAGGCTTGCGGTACGTGGTCCGGGAATGTTCGACGCCTATCTCGCACCGTATCGTCCCCGAGAAGAGGTCCTCACCCAAGGATGGTTCATCACCGGGGACCTCGCCATACAGGATTACACCGGCGCAATTACGGTGTGTGGACGGGAGAAATCCGTTATCCATTCTCAGGGAGAGAAGGTGTTTCCTGAAGAGGTCGAGGGGGTGATCAACTCGTATCCAGGCATACGGTCATCACGGGTATATGGAGCCCAACGCGCGAACCTCGACGAGGATGTAGTGGCTGAGATAGTCCCGACCACCCCATCTCGAGTCGATCTTGAGGCGCTTCGAGACTACACGGCTGAGCGACTCTCCGCCCACAAAGTACCGAACCGATTCATCATCGTTCCAGCCATCCCGCTCACCCAAACCGGAAAGGTACTACGCCGAGGATGGCACAACGAGCCATCGAGCTCCCACTAGGGGGGTGAGGAAAAACCTCCGAGTATCTGCGCGCGCACTCCGACACGTGAACGTGCTCGTGCTCGTAAACGTGCAAGCTCCCGAGGACGTTAGGTCATCCTACGGGTACGTTCACGTTTACGTTTACGAGCACGTTCACGTGGAGATTACCGAAAAAACGATGAGGTCGAACTCTTATTCCCCTGTGGCGAACTGAACTGGGTTGGAGAGCCACGCGCCCGTGATGATGTACCCGTTGTAGGTGCTTACCCCTACCTCAAGGTTCACCACACCGGTCGAGAGGGCTGGAAGGCGTACAGAGGCGTGGAAGCCGCTCTCACACTCCTTCGGTGTGAGGTGCGCGACATCGAACGCAAACCATACGCGGCGGAGTACGTAGAGCGCCTTGAAGATACTCTCCTTCGCTGAGAAGAGCTTCACCGCTCGCTCCGTTCTCATTGCGGGGTCCGAGAGAACCCAATCAAATTCATCGGGGTCAGCGAATCGAGCGATCAATTCATCGGTGTATCGCTCCTCAATTTTTTGAATATCGATACCAAGGGCTGGGACGTCCTGCTGCCATGCGGCAACCGCTACACCATAGGCCCCACTGTGCGAGATCGACCCTACGACGCCTACTGGCCAGAGGGGCTCACGCTGCTCACCACGAAGAACGGGGGAAACGACCGGAAAACCGATAGCGGAAAGACTCTGACGAGCCGCCGCTCGACCGAGGATAAAATCTTGTCGACGCTTCATGGAGACCGCGTCACCGAGCGCCTCCTGCTCGAGGGGATGGAGCTGGAAATCCTTAACATCCGCTTCAGATACAAGGGTGAAGGCGACAGCCGGGTTGGTAAACGGAGAGATTACCGTAGTGGCGGGAGCGTCATGAGACGCCTCACACGAAGACAAAACAGAGATACCCACACATCCCCCTTTCGGAAATAAGCCCAGGGTTAAAACTTGATGCACTACAAAAAGGTTATGCTCCGAAGACCGGAACATGACCCAATAGTACCAAAAACCGTATATCTTCGCAAAAGGGCAGCCTTCAACTGGCGACCTAACTAGCTGACTTTACTGAGTCGGCGAGCATCGCATAGTCCGAACCCCTGTTCTTCTCTGCCAAATCAGGCTGAAACGAGCAATTTAGGCCTGCGACATGAACCAGGCGACGAGCTCCGATATCCCCTGCTCCACTGAGTGGGTTGGCTCGTATCCGAGGGCACTTCGAGCGAGCGAGATGTCAGCGAGGGAATGAAGGATGTCCCCCTTTCGAAACGGCTCCTCCTTCGGCAACGGGATCTTTGATACATCGATCCCCTTAACCCGCGCCGCCTCATCCCGGAGCAGTCCATACAACTTCTTCAGCGAGGTAGTCGCTCCGCACGCGATGTTCACAACACCGTTCACCGCCGCGCTTCCACCATCAACGCTACCTGCCAAGATATTGGCCTGCACAACGTTGCGCACGAAGCAGAAATCGCGAGAGGTAGTTCCATCGCCATACATGACCCCTTGCTGTCCGGATCGAATCGCCTCAAGCCACCGTGGAATCACCGCGGCGTAAGGGCCGTTCGGATCCTGCCGTGGTCCGAAGACGTTAAAATATCGGAGACCTATCGTCTCCATACCGTAGGTCCGACCGAACACCTGCGCGTAGATCTCATTGCACCGTTTCGTCACGGCGTAGGGAGAGAGGCAGTTCCCTATTCGGGACTCAATTTTGGAGCTATCGGTGATATCGCCGTACACCGAGCTCGATGAGGCGTACACGAAGCGCTTCACGTTCGATAGACGCGCCGCTTCGAGCATGTGCACGAAGCCATCCACGTTCGATTGATGGGAAGCCACCGGATCGGCGATAGAACGGGGCACAGATCCGAGGGCGGCTTGGTGTAGGATAACATCAGGGGTGTGCCGCTTCACGAGATCGGTGATCCCTTCGCGGTCTCGAATATCTGCCTCGAAAAAGGTGAAAAGTTGGCGACTCTCCGGATCGGCCGTTTCTTGGAGATACGCGATATTCTCCCTCTTTCCGGTCGAAAAATTGTCGATTCCGATAACTCGTTGCCCCTTCTGAAGCAGGGTCTCAACGAGGTGTGAGCCGATAAATCCCGCGGCTCCTGTAACAAGCCAGCACCGCTGCGGTAACAACTTCTCCATCATCTCTACAAACTCCAATACGACACGTGGCTAGGCACGTCGCTCGGTTTGAGCGATGACTTCACATCGACGAACACGCCACCTTGGGTGAGAAGGTTCGCCATTCGTTGCCCAGGCATC
Organism: Bdellovibrionota bacterium; assembly: GCA_032111275.1. Classification (GTDB taxonomy): domain Bacteria; phylum Bdellovibrionota_C; class UBA2361; order UBA2361; family OMII01; genus OMII01. The sequence continues at coordinate 1,005 of JAULVA010000371.1, read as the reverse complement.
TGTCGAAAAGCGTCGTGAGGTACGGCGTATACTAATCCGTTCACGCCATTGAGCGCGTCCCAATCGTGCAATCGCATGCCGTACTCATGCTCGACATGGTTACCGTCGGCGAGAGGATCATGAATAAGCGCCTCGATGCCGAACTCCTCAAGCTCGCGAGCGATATCCGGAACGCGGCTGTTGCGGATGTCGGTTACGTTCTCCTTGAAGGTGACGCCGAGGATTCCCACTCGAGATCCTTTCAGGGGCATCCCAGCGTGGATCATGAGCTTCACGAGACGCTGCGCGATAAACTTCCCCATATCGTCATTAATTCGGCGGCCCGCAAGGATCACCTGGGGATGATATCCGAGCTGCTGCGCTTTCGCCGTGAGGTAGTACGGATCAACTCCGATGCAGTGACCTCCCACGAGCCCTGGCGAGAACTTCAAGAAATTCCACTTCGTACCCGCCGCCTCCAAAACGTCCTTCGTGCGCAACCCCATCCGATCAAAGATCAAAGCGAGTTCATTCATCAGAGCGATATTGAGGTCTCGCTGCGTGTTCTCAATTACCTTCGCGGCCTCCGCGACACGAATGGAGGGAGCACGGTGAAGACCTGCTTTGACTACCGCGCCATAGACTTTGGCGATTCGCTCGGTGGTCGCGTCGTCCTCTCCAGCGATGACCTTCACGATCCTTTCAAGGGTGTGCTCTTTATCTCCAGGATTGATTCGCTCCGGGGAGTATCCGAGGAAGAAATCGACCCCTCGACGCATCCCGGATTCCTTTTCGATAATCTCTCCACACACATCCTCGGTAACGCCCGGGTACACCGTTGACTCATACACGATGACGGCGCCCTTCTTAATATTATGCGCGACGGCCATGCTCGCCTTGGTGAGCGCCGTGAGATCAGGTTGACGATTTTCATCGATCGGTGTTGGCACCGCTACGATGACGATGTCACACTCCTTGAGAACCGATGGATCGGTCGTAAAGGTAATGGTGGAGGAGCGTATCTCA
>JAULVA010000370.1:0-3701 GCA_032111275.1 Bdellovibrionota bacterium | reverse complement strand
GTCCGCACATCGCGTAGTTCCCGGCGCCGTACGAGTTGCCGACTATCACCGTATACTTCGGAACCTTAGCACACGCTACGGCCGTGACCATCTTCGCGCCGTCTTTCGCTATGCCTTTGTGTTCGTACTCTTTTCCAACCATGAAGCCCACGATGTTTTGGAAAAATACGAGGGGTATCTTCCTCTGCTCGCAGATCTGAATGAAGTGCGCGGCCTTAAGCGCGCTCTCAGAGAAGAGGATTCCGTCATTCGCGAGCACTCCGACTGTGTAGCCATCGATCCGCGCGAAGCCGCATATGATCGTCTCTCCATACGTCGCCTTGAACTCATCAAGCTCACTGTTGTCGATGATCCGAGCGAGGATCTCCCGGATCGGAAAGTAGTGCTTTGGGTCACTCGGGATGAGGCCAGCTATCTCTCTCGCGTCAAAACGCGGCGGAAGCGGAGTGGATCGTGTGAGGCGTTGTGGAGTGATATTCCCGAGGGTCGCTATGCTTCTTCGAGCCATTCGAAGAGCGTCGTGATCTGATTCCGCAAGGTGATCGGTAACGCCACTGATGCGTGAGTGAACATCTCCTCCGCCTAACTCCTCGGCGGTCACCTCCTGACCGGTCGCGGCTTTTACAAGTGGTGGACCTCCAAGGAAGATCATCCCCTGATTTTTTACGATAATCGCCTCATCACTCATCGCTGGCACGTACGCGCCGCCGGCTGTGCATGATCCCATGACCACTGATATCTGTGGAATTCCTTGCGAGCTCATCTGAGCTTGATTGTAAAAAAGTCGCCCGAAGTGGTCGCGGTCCGGAAAAACTTGGTCTTGAAGTGGCAGGAAAGCGCCGCCCGAATCAACGAGGTATATGCACGGAAGCTTATTCTCAAGCGCGATCTCTTGCGCCCGAATGTGCTTCTTGACCGTCATTGGAAAGTAGGTGCCGCCCTTAACGGTCGCGTCGTTGGCGATGATCATGCACGCTCTTCCCTCCACAACTCCGATCCCGGTCACAATTCCGGAGCCTGGCCGCACTCCATCGTAGAGACCCATCCCCGCCAGGGAAGAGACCTCCAGGAAGGTGGTGCCAGGGTCAATCAGTGTCGAGATACGGTCTCTGACGAAGAGCTTGTCGCGGTCGGTGTGCTTCTTAAGCGCGGCATCGTGAGGGGCGGGGAGGGTGTTCTCTCGCGCTTTGGCGAGGGTCCGGAGGTGCTCGGTAAAGGCTTCAGAATTTGCCCTAAAGGTAGAGTCACTGGAAACGGGTCGAGTGCCGATCTGCATACTTACGAGCCTAGAAAACGCCGTGTTGCCCGTCAATTGCCTAAATACCTAATTTTAATGCAAAACGGCGGTGCATTTTCATTAAAGTGATTAGGCTACCCGGCTCGATTAAGGTACAATGAGAGAGCCTGTCCGGCAGTGATCGCCATTCGTTTCAGAGGGCAGGAAATACAGATCTTCAGGAGAGTTTGTGACAAGCAAAGAGTCTCGCGAGACGCCGGGAGTTGTTTCCGTTATTCGTCCATTAGCGCCCGTTCTTCGGAAAGGGCGGTGCTACCTCATGTTCGCCTTTGAGTTAGGGCTTTCAATCGATCTCGACGCGGCGGCCCAGCGGATTAAGGAGGGCGTGGAACGAACGAGGTTCAAGCGTAACCGAAAATCGCCAAAATACTTCGATTATGACCCGCCGCCCCTTCGAATCTCTCAGAGTGGGGACCAAATCAATGTTGGAAAGTTCTTTACGAAGCCGCAAGCCGAACTAACCCTCTTTGACTTCGGGGCGTGCTCCGTGTCCTACGAGATCGATATCTCTGGCCCCATCGGTCATCTGATCGAGCTCGGAGAGGTTCTCTATGATAACGCGTCTCTCTTGTCAGACGCGCGAGAGCGCGTGCAGCAGCTTATGGAGCAAGTGAGTGAGGCGATTCAACGTCCCCGGGTTGGGGAGTCCGTGGAGGACTTCGCCCTATATCACTTTGAGGAATTCGATGGAGATCTCTCCGCTCGACAGATAATAGACAAGTATCCGGGCGAGTTCGCTCGACTCCTTCGAGCTGAGAGCGAAGCTTTGGGAGAAGAGGAGGTTCGTGACGCGCTCTGCACTCGTACCTCATACGGTCTTGATGACCTCGCGGTCATCGATTGGAATGGCGCGCTCTTTTTCGGCGCTGGAGTTGAGGACGTTGTAGCGGTGCTCGATTTCTGTAACGTGGAGCTCCTTGAGATGAGGTTCCTGGACGAGCAGCTCGATACGTATCTTGAGCGCGCGTACGCGGTGCTCACCACCGGCAAGAAAGGTGAGGCTGACTTAAGAAAAGTCGCTCGCTTGCAAGTAGACTCGGCGATCTTGTACGAAGCGGTTGAGAACGCTCTTAAGCTCCTTGGCGACCAGTACCTTGCCCGCGTGTACTCACTCGCCTCCGCGAAGTTCCACCTTCCTGATTGGAACTCAAGCATTCGTCGAAAGCTCGACACCATGGATAGTATTTACCAAAAACTCTCGGACCGCGCCGCTCAACGTCGGTCAGAGACGCTCGAGTGGGTTATTATCGCCCTGATCCTTGGCGAGATACTGCTTAGTTTGTGGGGCTGAATATAAGGACTGGAGTGCGTACAACAGCCTCACGTAAGCTCCCTATGGTCACCGCGATATCAGGCGGTTAATAAGCCCAGAAAAATCGGCTGCTGAGAGGCGCGCGCTTGTCTCGCGAGAGGCCGTGAACTCCTTGCCTGACTGAGCAAAATTTGATGTTATGCCATCGTGCGTTTCGTAGTTCTCTCCTCAGGCAGCAAAGCAAATTGTACCTTCGTTGAAGCCGCTGGTCAGCGGCTTTTGATCGATTGTGGACTCTCAGGCAAGAAGGCCGAGGAGCGGCTGGCGGAGCATCAGGTCGATACAGCCACTATAACGTCAATCCTTGTCACGCATGAACACTCTGATCACATTAACGGAGTGCCAACGCTCAGTCGACGGTACGGAATGACGGTGTACGCGAACGAGCAGACGATGCACCACATCTCGAAGCCGAAGCGCCGGGAGATCTTCACAACTGGAGTAGACTTCTCAATCGGCGATGTGTCGATCACGCCATTTAGTGTGGCTCATGACGCGGTTGACCCGGTCGGGTTTGTTCTTCGCGCTGAGGGTTTCAAGTTCGTGGTAGTCACGGACCTTGGTCGGGTAACCACCCTTGTTCAAGAGCATGTTCGAGGGGCGAACGCCCTGATCCTAGAGTCAAACCATGACCAGGAGATGCTTCAGTCGTGCAGCTACACGTGGGAGTTAAAGCAGCGGATCTCCTCAACTCACGGTCACCTCTGTAACGAGGCAGCCGGGCAGCTCCTTGAGGAGGTCATGCACCCAGAGCTTTTTCACGTCGTGCTCGGGCATTTAAGCGAGAACAGCAACACCCCAGCTCTCGCCCTCGCCGCGGCTAGGCGATACGTAGAGCGGTCAGAGGGGCGCGCCAGTGGGCTCCAAACCCTTCTTTGCGGCAACATTTATGAGAGTTTACCGTGTCTTGAGCTTGATGTCCCGGCGGCTCCCGGGGTACTAATGAGCGCATGATTTCACGCTACACCCATCCTGATATGGCAGCGATCTGGTCGGACCAGACCCGCTACGCAATCTGGCTCGACATTGAACGCTTTGCCCTTGAGGGGTTTGTGAAGGCGGGAGAGGTCCCACAGGAGGCTCTCGATGCGT
>JAULVA010000369.1:0-6928 GCA_032111275.1 Bdellovibrionota bacterium | reverse complement strand
CTAATGGCCGGTGTCCTTATGTGTATCGAATGAAGGCTCGTATCTCATGATTCCTACCCAAACCCTCAGCCGCTTTATTCACGCTCAACGCAGAAGGTACCCCGATAGTACTGGTGAGCTCTCCGACCTCCTGGTATCTATATCGCTTGGAGTGAAACTGATTAGCCAGATGGTCGCAACCGCTGGATTCAAAGGGCTGCATGGATATACGGGAGAGACCAATCTCCATGGTGACGAGGTGAAGGTGCTCGACGAGGAGGCTGATGAGGTATTGGTTGAGCTGTTAGGGTCATCGGGGCACTTCGGGCTTTTAGTTTCTGAGGAGCGAGATAGCGTCATATCCACAGACGTGTCGCACAGTGAGGGGAAATATGTATTGGCGTTTGATCCCCTCGATGGTTCTTCCAATATCGGCTCGAGTATTCCTACGGGAACCATCTTTTGCATCTTCAAGAAGAAGGACCTCTCGCGAGCGGCCGCGTTGGATGACTTCCGGCAACCGGGCACGGCGATCGTAGCCGCGGGGTACTCAGTTTACGGTGCGAAAACCTCCTTTGTGTACAGCACGGGAAGCGGTGTTCATAGCTTTACCCTCGACCCCAGTATCGGTGAGTTCGTCCTCACCGAGGAGAATATCAAGGTTCCTGAGACCGGAGGCATCTACAGCGTGAACGAGGGAAATACCGCCTATTGGAGTCAGGGGGTCAAAGACTTCGTGCAGTGTTTAAAAGGAGAGAAGGCTACACCTAAGGGACCCTATACGGGACGATATGTCGGCTCGTTAGTCGCTGATTTCGATCGAACCCTTCGCAAGGGAGGGATATTTCTCTATCCGGCCGATAGCAAAAGACCGAACGGTCGATTGCGATTGCTCTATGAGTGCATGCCGTTAGCGTTCATTATGGAGCAGGCCGGAGGCGCCGCTAGTAACGGGCGTGAGCGTATCGTGGATGTGATACCGGGAGATATCCACGAACGATCCTCGTTGATAGTTGGAAGCCCGCACGAGGTGGCTATGTATCAATCCGTCGTACACGGAGGGGAAAGAAAGATTGCGTAGCGAAGGCAATCAAACTCAAGGGTGCCCAGTAGAGCGGGGAGCTTATTGAGTCTGCTCATCGTGGTTGTAGGGCTCCTTGCGATACTTTCTCACAACACCGTGCATGAGACGAAGTGAGAGGGTAATGAAGAGTGCGATAAAGGTTGCCGCGACACCAAGATCTGCGCGACCCAAACCAACCGACATTCCGATCCCCGCGGTCACCCACATCAAGGCCGCCGTTGTGAAACCGGATACGCCGAACTTGGACCGAAAGATAGTTCCCGCGCCAAGAAAGCCGATGCCCGGAATTATCTGCGCCGCGACCCGGGTGGGGTCCCCAACATGATACTCGTGGAATATCTCAAGCGAGAGTATCGCGAAGAGGCAACTGCCCATGGCAATCAAGGAGAAGGTGCGTATGCTTGGATCCTTGCCGGCGATCTCTCGCTCAAGTCCGATAAGCATGCCGAGGAGCGCAGCTACGATGAGCTGAGTGGTAGATGGCGTAATGAGAGTTCCAAAGAGATCCAATTCCATAGTAAATACCGTAGCATTATAGAAGCTTGGGAGTAAGATACTTTCAGGAATGTAGAATGGTACCGGTCGAATTCTCGCGTCCAATCCTGGTGGGAACCTCTAATCGCGGCAAGCTTGCTGAGATTACGCGGTTTGCTGAGCGTCTCGGATTTGATGTTTTTCCGCTTACTGATCCGCGGCTCAGTGGATGCGGGACACCCCCAACGGTCGCGGAGGTCGCTCTTTCATACGCCGGAAACGCTCTGCTGAAGGGGAAGGCCTACGCCAAGCACTTTGAACGGCCATGCCTCGCTGACGATACCGGTCTTGAGATTCACGATCTTCATGGTCTGCCTGGAATTCACACCGCTCGATGGGGGCTCGCTCGAGTCATCGAAGATGTGGGGATTCGCGATACGATACCGGCCCGTTTCGTCTGTGCTATGGCGTACGTCCAGCCGTCGGGCCGGTCTGTTGTCGCCCACGGCGTCCTTCATGGAGAGCTCCGTGGTATGGCTCTACCACTCGGAGAGGCAAAACCGCTCCCGTTCGGCGACTTCTTCTTTCCATTAGGACATTCGGAACCACTTGGTGCACTTATTAAGAAGGGGTTCGAGCGGTCTCATCGCTTTATCGCGTTGGAGACCCTTGCACGGGTGCTCACTTGAACGGAGCGCGCCCGCGTGGTGTGCGGGCGCTGTCAAAGGTAAACGTCGCTGACCTTAGAGCGCGAGACGAACGCCGGCAAGAAGACCTACGTCAGCATCGTTGTCGATGGCCGCCTCGGCCTTGAGCGCTACGTGCTCGTGAATGGCGTAGAGACCTGTAAGGCCATACGTCCATGCGCCATCCTCCACTCGGTCGTAGAGTACGTTGAAATCCGTCTCGAGGTCCTCGGTTGCTAAGTAGCGAAGGGTGAGACCGGCATAGACGCCGTTGTCGCTCGCCGCCTCGTCAATACCGTACCCCGAGATCGAAGCTCGAGCATGGATGCCACCTACACGCGCGACGAGGTCGAGCCCCTCCGCGATCGTGTACCAACCCGCGCCACCATAGGTGAAAACGTTTGAGTCGACATCGAACGAGAGACGCTCGTCCGGTAGCGAGAGATTTAATCCGGTGGCCGCATAGTTGTAGCCACCCTCAAGCGCGAAATGTTCGATCGGCGACGCGGAAAGTCGCACGTCAACACCGTTGGCGTTGTCGTATCCATCCTCGTTTATGAAGGTCCATTGATACGCGACATCGGCGTAGGTGTACGTCATAAGCGGTTGAGCGGCTGCCGCGGAAGCGAATAACGCCGTTGACGCGATCACAGGGGACAGAAGGTATTTTCGCATGAAAACCTCACGGGGAAGGATAGACTAGGGTGAATATCGCATTGTTTCAGAGGGGGCATCTCATCGGCAATGGGTAAAAATCGAACTTCTAGAGACTCTTTTGACGGAGGAGAGGGCTATGGGTGATCTCATATCAGCCCCGTATCTAATCTATTAAATGATTTCAACGTCTTGCGTTGTGGGACTCTCTTTGCCATACAGGGTGTCGACCCGTTACACTAGAGAGTAGAGGTGAGGATTGCCGTCTTCGCCTGTCGGGGCTCTTAAAATGCGGACAGAATTCTGTCGTATCACTACCCTCTTATGCTTCACGGGACGAAAGATAAGCACAACATAAACATGCGATATAACGGGTGGTTGGCTCGCAGTGTGATGGTGGTCGTCCTCTACTTTTGGGGGATGGTTTCCGTATGCACATCGCAGGATCTTACCAACCTTGGTGGCGACCTCTCGACGGACATACCTGGGCGTAACGCTATCCAAGCCGCCGCCCCGAACGTGACCGATATGGCACGGGTGGGTGTGCAAGCATCTGGTTTTCCGCTCTTCCATCGCGTTACAACACCTAAACAGGGACTCGGTCCGTCGTTCGCTAACTCCTCGTGCGCCGGGTGTCACGTGCAAAACGGCAAAGGGCCAGCTTCTTTTGGTTCTCCCTCCCGTCATGGCAGTTCGATGATCGTGAAGCTCAAGCCGAAAGGTTTGCTACCGGATGGAAGCGCGCCCGAGGTGCCGGGAATCGGCCGACAAGCGCTCGATCAATCGATCTCTAAACCGATAAAGCGTACCTTGAAAGTTGTCTGGACAGAGGTGCCGGGCCGGTATGCCGATGGAACCAAATACTCATTGCGTAAACCAAAGGTGGTATTTCCGAGATCGATGAAGGTTCCGCGAGGTACCATTGTTTCCCCTCGCATGTCTCCGCCGATGATAGGAATGGGGCTCTTGGAGGCTATCTCGGCAATCGACGTCGTTCGACTGAGTGACACGAGAGACTCTAATGGAGATGGAATCTCTGGTCGGGTAAATTGGGTTAAGGATCTTACCACTGGTCGGTATACGGTTGGTCGATTCGGGTTTAAAGCGAATCACCCAACGGTTCTCCAGCAATCGGCCGCGGCTCTCTACCACGATATGTCGATAACGAATCCTCTTTTCGGCGCGGACGAGGGACCTATCGAGGCATCCCTCAATGACCTCCATCTTTTGGCTATCTACCTAAAGTTGGCGGGTGTTCCAAAAGCTCGCGCGCAGGATGATCCTTCGGTACTAGCGGGCAAGGAGATCTTCCAGCGACTCTCGTGCGATTCATGTCACCGTATGACCATGACGACTGGACCCCACACCGATCCTGAGTTGTCATACCAAACCATTCATCCCTTCACCGACCTCTTACTGCACGATATGGGAAGGGGGCTCGCCGATAACTGGAATGAATTTTCCGCGACGGGCCGGGAGTGGCGTACGACACCTTTGTGGGGTCTAGGATTCGTAAGAAAGATAGGCGGAAATCGAGCGGTGTACCTTCACGATGGTCGAGCGAGATCCATAGAGGAGGCTATCCTTTGGCACGGAGGTGAGGCCGCGGCATCTCAGAAGGCCTACGTGGCCTTGCCCCAAGCGGAGCGGCGTTCGCTCATCGATTTTCTTAACTCCCTCTAGTTGAGCGTATCATTCAAAACTTTGGCAAGAGCGAACTACTAAACAGTTGCTAGCTCAGAATGATGGCCGGCTGTGCAGGTATCGTATGAAGATTTGGACATGGCAATCAGACACTTCGGAGCCTGACGGGAGACCCATTCTTTTACAGAGAGACTCGCATCAACTTCTACGCCGGAACTCCAAACAGGCGGTCCAAAATAATCGCGCACGCGGCTCGCACCGAGAGATGGTTGTACGCCGTTGGCCCGTTAATCGGTTTGAGGACGTAGTCGGCCCGTGCCATGAGCTCATCGCTCATTCCCCATCCGGTGCCAAACATGATCAGGAAGGGATGCTCGCCCCGCCCCATGATTTCTTGCATATCGCCGTAGCTGTGTCGGTCCTCTCCGTCGCGCGCGGAGGTCGCGATGAGCTTGGGAAGCTTGCCGCTCCGCCGCTCTATCTGCATGATGGCTTCATCAAGATCGGAGACGATCGAGAGCCTGCCCAGAGCGTCCTGTCTGTTCGGATTGTAGGTCGAGCCGAACCCAGTGTCCCAATGCTCCTTAACGGTGCGAACGAGCGCTCTCATCGTCTGGGCTGGATGCACGATAAAGAGACCTTGAGCTCCATACGTCCGACAGCTACGGGAGATATCATGAGTGTCGATCAGGGTAACGGATGTGGTTACCAAACGACCGGTTTTATCCACCATGTTATCGTGAAGAAGCGCGACGTAGAAATCGGGAAGGTTGCTCATGTGATTACTTCTTAGGAGTGCTTTGTAGACGAGCTGTTTTGGCGTGAGCCTCTTTCAGTCTCCATTCAGCGATCGCTTTGTGATTGCCCGAGAGAAGGACCTCCGGAACGCCGAGGTCGCGGAACTTCTCCGGTCTCGTGTACTGCGGTGCCTCCACTAATGAGCCATCAGCGAGGTCAGGTGAAAACGATTCGTGCGTTACTGATTCGGCGTTATGGAGTACCCCCGGGAGTAGGCGCAACGAGGCCTCAATAATCAACATCGCCGGAACTTCGCCGCCCATGACAACGAAATCCCCGACAGAGATCTCTTCATCGATGGCGAGATCGATGACACGTTGATCGACCCCCTCGTATCGGCCGCAGACGAAGGTAAGAGAGGGTCTATTGGCCAGTTCCCGAGCTTTCTCTTGGGTGAAGCGGGGCCCGCTCGGAGATAGGAGGACTACCCAGGTGTTCGGGTCGCGTTGCTTGATCGACTCGATCGAGGTCACAAGTGGTTCGGGGAGCATGACCATACCCGCGCCACCGCCGTACGGGGTGTCGTCTACCTTGTGGTGTGGGGGAGATGAAAAATCGCGGATATTGGTGATTGTGGCGTTTAAGAGTCCACGCGCGATCGCTTTTCCTAAGAGGCTCGTCTTCAGAAAGCTCTCGAATATCTCTGGAAAGATGGTGAGTAGGTTAACATTCCACACGGTCGCACGCCCAAAGTTTCGCACGGTATAAAAAACGCGGTAGTTTCCCTAAAAGAAACGTACCGCGTCTTTACTCGCAATCTCTTTCGAGATTACTTATTCTTGGACTTCGCAGCGCGAGCCTTACGGGCCTTGCGAGCGTCTTGAGTCTTCTTACGTTTGTGGTCCTCACGGGCCTCAACGAAACCAGGGATAGTTCGCTTGATGATTGAGCGAACAACCAAGGTTGGGGTCGCGCCAGCTTCCATCCACTTCTTAACGAGATCCTCTTTGAGGGTGATACGAGATGGGTTGCTCAGCGTGTTGTACGTGCCGATAACCTCAAGGAAACGACCGTCTCTCTTTGCTTGCTTCTCAGCGGCTACGATACGGTACACAGGGGATTTATGTTTCCCAAGTCGAGTGAGACGAAGAACAACTGCCACAGTAACTCCTTAATACGGTTCCAAGAAAATTAGGAGCTGAGCTTACCCTAAAAACGGGGTGTAGGTAAAGGGAGGGCGGCTTTTCGTGGGGAATCACGCTGGTGGCTTGGCTAACCTGTTGAAAATATGCGTAAGATAAGGGGTGGAAAAGGTAGCGTGCGCGTAACTGTGAACATTCCGGAGGCAGAAATGTGGCTTGGGGGAGCGATGGTCGGACGGGGCGAGCTTCGTTCGGGTGCGTTCACGTTCACGTGAGAGCTGCCTAACGCCTCTATCGCTTCCCGAATAATCCACCTAAATTGCCGAGGCCCCCGAACGGTCCTCCAGCGCCACCACCAAGCAATCCTCCCAGACCGCCAGGTCCCATCTTCATGAGTTGCTTCATCACCTTTCGCATCTCGACGAACTGCTTGACGAGCTTGTTGACGTCCTCGACCTTTGTGCCCGTGCCGAGGGCGATGCGGCGGCGGCGACTTCCATCGAGGATCTCGTGGTTTCGGCGCTCCT
>JAULVA010000368.1:0-4553 GCA_032111275.1 Bdellovibrionota bacterium | reverse complement strand
AATTCAGGGCCCGCAACACGTATTTGGGCACCCCTCTTCAAAGAGATGATGTCGGAGATAGAGATCGGGTATCACCTCGGGACAACGGTCGATCAGGTCGGTCATGAGCGCGGGATGCTTATCGGCTTCTCTCGCCTCGCCGGCCTCGCGTTACTCCTGATCAAATCCCCAAAGGCGTTCACAAAGTGGTACGAGAGGACGCAGGGCATAAGCGATGATCGAACGGAGACACTCAGCGTATTCGGCTGCGAGCCATATCAGGTAAGCGCGATGCTGATGCAACAACTCGGCTTGGGAGCGGAGGTGGCGCTCGCGACAGCATCAACACTCGGAGACCTCGATACGACGGTGGTCGAGCGTGAGCCGATACTCCACACATGGAGGACTACCTACCTCTGGCTCCATGCGCTGAAGGATGGAAACGACGCCCCCTCGTGCGACACAGCTCGCGCTACCTTTGCCGAGCTATGCGTCACGCCAGGAGCCCGAGGCATCCCTGAGCATCTCGCTATGCTTCAGGCTCAGGTAGCCGAGGTACGACAGAATCAATCGCTCTGGACATGGCACCTTCCCCTTCCATCCTACGAGGAAACCGCACAGGCGATCGTATATCGTGCAAAATCAAACGCATCTGGAACCTCGTGGACGAAGGGCTTGGTTCTCCCCGAGCGCTAAATCACCACGCGCACCATCTGATCTACGAGGATCTCGCTTTAAAATATAAATTTGTTTTGTTGACGCAAACACGCACCTTCAAGCACAATTTAAGATAGGTCGTGACTTGAAGGGTTCGGTCATTAAATCCCTCCCCATGTACTTAGCTTCCCTAATGACCGGATACTAAAGAGTGACGAACCGACACTGGGGCACTTACCTGGAGACAGGTAAGTGCCGTTTTTTTTGCTCGTGATCCTTATTCCACCCCTTTTACCTTTTTCGCGAATCGCGCGAGTTCGCTACAATGCGGGGATGCGAAATCTGAACAAAACATATCCGCTCGCTCACCTTGCGGAACACCTCGGCGGAACGGCCGTTGGCGACGAGCACCTCTCCATCTTGGGCCTATGCACCCTAGAGAGCCCAATTCCAAACAACATCACCTTCATCAGGAGCGAATCAAAGGATATCGCTCTCCGAGCCCTCGGAAAGATCCCTTCAACGACCGCGGTCATCGTGCCCCAAGAGATAGCGCCACCAAGCGCTATCATCAACGGACCATCACTGATCCTTGTGAAGGAGAGCTACCCCGCCTTCCTCAATCTGATACCGCTCTTCTTCGCCGAGGAACGCCCCGTTGTGGGCATTCACCCCACAGCCTACATCGATCCCACCGCGACCATCGGTGAAGGCGCCTCTATCGGCGCGCACGCCTATGTGGGCCCTCGATGCTCCATCGGCAAGAGTCTCATCATGCGAAGCCATGCCCGACTGTACGAGGATGTCTCCCTCGGTGACGATGTAACCCTGTACAGCGGCGTCTCTATCCGACACGGCACCACGATAAAGGATCGGGTCACTATTCATGACAATACCGTCATCGGAGCGGATGGATTCGGGTACACCCCCGATCTGAAGCTCGGCCTTCGAAAGGTTCCGCAGCTCGGTATCGTCATCATCGAGAGCGATGTTGAGATCGGGGCCAACACCTGCATCGATAGGGGCGCTTTCGGACCGACAATGGTCGGTCACGGCGTGAAGATCGACAACTTAGTACAGATAGGGCACAACGCCACCATCGGCAACTTTACCATCGTGTGTGGCGGCTGCGGAATAGCGGGGAGCACCAAGATCGGGGACGGCGTCGTGCTGGGGGGCAAAGTCGGCGTGGCCGATCACCTTACGATCCCAAGCGGGTCTCGCGTTGGCGGTGGCTCCTCAGTTCTCACCTCGCTTCCAGAACCGGGTGATTACATAGGATACCCAGCCATAAAAGCTTCAGAGTGGTGGCGCGCCCAAGCTTCTATACGTAAAATCGCACGAGGGAAAAAAAGGAAATAGTCAGGTGCCGCGTACCCTACCAGAGAGAACTGCATCATCATGAGCACGAGACACCGTCTCACCATCGCCCCTCGTTGTCTCGGACTCTCGGTACTGCTAGCGGTGACCACGAGCGCGCTCGGATTGATCGGCTGCCAGCCCCAAGAGGCCGCTCAGAAGGGCCCGGAGCCGGTCAAAACGCACACCATACGGGTCATCTATCCCCCCGAGGCCCGCCCGCTTCTCGCATCCGCAATTGAGGGTTTTAATCGGAAGCGTCTGCCGCTTGCCAACGGCTCGATTGCACAACTTACGGGAGCGACATTTGATGAGTATACCGCGACCGCCCAGATCGGATTCCCCTCCCTTCCCGCATCCTTATGGATCGCCCCGCTCTCGTCTCTCACCTCCGCGGCCCCACGGATCCTTGAAACTGACCCCGAGATCGGGTCATGTCAGTCGATCATGTCGACCCGTCTTGGAGTTGCCGTACGGCTGATCGATACCTTTACCCTTCCGCCTGATCGATCTCAGATCCCCCTTCAGTATCTCTTGATGCCTGAGCAACCCACGACCGGCTCGACACCATCGGTGATCGTCGGCTCCCCTCGATTCTCCTCATCAGGCCTTCTCACCGCGCTGCTGGCCGCCGCTGAGATCGTGAAAACTCCATTGATCCAACTCTCATCTGACGCCATCTCCTCTCGAATCTCCGAGATATCGAAAACCCAACGGAACGTTCGGAGCTACTTCACCTCGGATCAGGACGCGCTCACATGGCTTGCGGCGCGAGAGGGCATGACCCCGATTCAGATCGTTACCACTGAACAAGCCTCAAAGGTATTCGCATCGAACGGTCAAACGCCGAAGCTTACGTGGGTTCCCCTCACCACACCCGATGCAGTTCTCGATTATCCGCTCTGCGCCATAACCGCAAAGAATTCGAAGGTGGAGGACCTTGAAACCGCCAAGCTGGCGCGAAGTTTCCTCTCCAGTGAGGAGTTCGCATCGCTCGTATCCGCCTCAGGCTTCTCACCACCCACATCGGCGATACCCACTTCAAATGAGTCACGTGGGGCGGCCACTCACGCACTCCTCGTCGCGTGGCCTCAGATTCAAAGACCCGCCAGTACGGTATTCGTCATCGACACCTCGATTAAAACGAACCGCGCGGTCGTGGAAACCTTACGCCGCGAGCTGAAACTATTTGCACACCGTCGCACCGCCCCAACGGATATGATCTCGATCGTGAGCGCCTCGTCCGATCAACAGGTATCACGCGAACCGACGGCCGATACGGAGCTCATTACGCTAGCCATTGACCGGTTGACGACCGCGGGTGGCAACGCGATTCGTGATGGGATCGAGACCGCTTTCAATCTCGTGGGC
This sequence comes from Bdellovibrionota bacterium, assembly GCA_032111275.1. Lineage (GTDB taxonomy): Bacteria > Bdellovibrionota_C > UBA2361 > UBA2361 > OMII01 > OMII01. Next base: position 1,187 of record JAULVA010000368.1, on the reverse strand, counting down.
GATAGCTCAGCCTCGAACTTCCGGCGCTCGGTCATCGTTGTTACCTCAGGCACTGACACCTCATCTCAAACGACAGTCGACCAGCTACGCAATCGAGCGTCACAGATGGTCGGTCGACGGGACATAGATCTCTTCGTTATAGGGCTCGGCGATTCAGAGCAAGCTTTTGGCCAACTCCCACAGCTTACCCGGGAGGTCGGCGGAACCTTTATCCTTAGCGACATTGCCTCTTTTCCGATGAAGTTTTATCCGATTGCGCGGCGGGTACAGTGAGTTAATGCTCTGCTGACATATAAGGAGATAGCGGATTCATGAACACACCATCTCAGTCGACGAGCCGAGATCTCCACGTGGCGGTGCTCATGCATCGGGACGACGGCTTCATCCATCCCCCTATCGTCGCGGCGCGATGGTTTTATGAGGATGGCTTTCCGATCCTCGACTCCAAGGCGTTAGCGCTCTGCCGAGGGAGGGTTCTCAACGTCGGGGCTTCATCAGGCTCGCACTCCCTCTTCCTGGAGTCCCAGGGGCTCTCCGTCGTATCGCTTGACGCGTCAGCGCAGGCGGTCGAGGTGATGCGACGCCGACAGGTGCGTAATCCTGTGGTAGGCGACATCACCTCCGTTCAAGGTCCCTTCGAAACCATCCTCGTCCTCTGTGGTATCGGACTCACCGGAACGATTGAGGGACTTAGGCGTTTCCTAGAGCAGGCCAAGGCGCGGCTCACCCCTCACGGCATACTCATCACCGATTGTACCCATCCACGAGCCGACACCAGTGAGGCATCACAACGGTACTGCGATCGTCAGATCGCCGAGGGGCGGTACGAAGGAGAGCGAATGGTGCGGTTCGAGTACAAGGGGGAGTTCGGACCGTGGTTCAACTGGCTCGCGATCTCGCCGGAGGTACTGACACGGCACGCGAATGAGTTCGGTTTTGACCTGGAGGTTATCTACTCGGAGGTTGGGCGGAGCCTTTGTGTGCTGAGCGCTTCATAGAGTTTCACAAGGCGCTGCACTACATAGACCACAAAGGACGCAAAGGACACAAAGGTCCGGATTGAATCCCCCTTTGCGTCCTTAGCGTCCTTTGTGGTCAAAAAATCTTTCGACACCGGACAGGTCAATCCGGGCGCCCCTTGCGGAGCCTTCGGGGCCTGAATTCAAAGAACCAGGCACGAGCAAATA
>JAULVA010000367.1:2630-3638 GCA_032111275.1 Bdellovibrionota bacterium | reverse complement strand
AAGGAAAGTTCTTCCGTCGAGTGCTTCTACGAGGATTGCCAGGCTCGTATAAAGCAGCCGCGGTCACAATCAATGCCGGTACGGATGAGATGCAGAAGGGCGCTCAAGCGCTCGAGGACGCGCGTGAGCGACGTCTACAGCTCGCTGATGACTTTGAGCAGGCGGTTAAGGGAATCGTAGCGACTGTGGCGGCTGCCTCGACAGAGCTTACCGCGACCGCGCAGCTTCTCGCGCAGAACGCGGCCGGTACCACTGAGCAGTCAGTGGCGGTGGCGGCGGCTTCGGAGCAGACCTCCGTCAATGTCTCTCGCGTCGCGGCGGCGGCGGAAGAGCTTACAAACACTGTGGCCGAGGTAGGGCGTCAGGTTGAGGACTCAACGAAGTTTGCGACGGGCGCTGTGACGGACGCCGATCGTTCGTCGACAATCGTGAACGGACTCTCAGAGGCATCGAAGAGGATCGGCGGCGTAGTGAAATTGATCTCGCAGATCGCGGGGCAGACGAACCTGCTCGCGCTTAACGCGACGATTGAGGCCGCGCGCGCTGGGGACGCGGGTAAGGGGTTCGCTGTCGTGGCGTCAGAGGTTAAAAATCTCGCGCAGCAAACAGCGTCCGCGACTGAGGAGATTCAGAAGGAAATTGAGGGCATTCAATCCATAACTGGTGAGACTGTGCACGCTATCTCTGGAATCGGAGACACGATCAAGAAGATGCGTGATATCGCGGGGGCGATTGAGGCCGCTGTCGGTGAGCAGCAGGTGGCGACCAATGAGATCTGCGCGAACATCAACCAAGCAGCTACGGGCACAAAGGATGTCTCAAAGAACATCTCTGGCGTGACCATGGCGGCCCAGGAGACGAGTTCTGGAGCCTCTCAGGTGCTTGACGCGGCTCAGGAGCTATCGAAGCAGAGCGAGGCGCTCCAACGATCGGTTGAGAGCTTCCTGGTGAGCGTGAGAGCTGGGTAAGGGCTCAACCCTGCCGCAGTGAGCGATAAGTGGTTGAATT
>JAULVA010000367.1:1845-2620 GCA_032111275.1 Bdellovibrionota bacterium | reverse complement strand
AGTCACTTTTTGGGCGCACAGGTGCCCACGATCGCGTAATAACCTCTCTAAGGTTTGTACGAGAGGTTTACTATGGCAACACACTCAACAGAGCGTCCCCGCGATACCCTAGGTCGTCCCATCTCCACTAAAGCGATGGAATCCTTAACCGAGTCCCACATATCGGGTGATAAGATTTCTTCTAGGCGAGAGATCTCGCTTCGATTCGATTATCGAAAAGGGGCAGAGTTGCTGAACTCCCGAGACTTTGGTGGCCACCGATCACAAAAACACGCTTCTCCTCATGAGACGGGGAAGCATCGAGCCGTTGAGTCACGTCCCGTAGACCGACCTTTTCCTGGGAAGGATAAAGAGCCCACCGTTCACAACGAAGTCCGTAGCGCGAATCCTCCATCAGGGGAGGTTCAGCCGAAAGTGGTACGCGAACAGCCCATACTCTCATCGGTTCAATCAATTCCGTCCACTTCAGCGCCCCAAACAGGCAACTCGTCTATTCGGGCGCCCTCACCCGCGGAGGGAATAAAGAAGGTTTCGCCAGAGCTGCCAATGCCATCGCCTCAGGTCCTCCCCGCGCAGGTAAGAGAGTCAAGCTCTGTTCCGCCGGTTTCAACATCTCAACCGCTCAACAGTTCTCACGAGGCCTCATCGCAACGTCAGCTGACCCCTGAGATGGCTCCCACGATGAAGGAACTTGTGGATATCGTCAACAACAGTACCCTCGATCGGCAAATTGGAAGCCCCGTGAATAACCCGATCCTTGAGTTCTCTGATAAAG
>JAULVA010000367.1:0-1835 GCA_032111275.1 Bdellovibrionota bacterium | reverse complement strand
GCTCGGTTATACCGACGCCGAAATTAAGTCGGCATTTGAGGCCGTGCGACCTGCTCGAATCAAATATCTTCACGAGTGGCTCGCGATGAACCATCGCAACGCCGAAAAGCTCCCTGGCTTCGCGCGCTCCATGGCGGGAATTACCGCAGCCGATACCAACCGAATCGGGCAAGTAGTGGGCATCGCGCGCGAAGTGGCTGGTAAGACAACGGCTGAGTAGAAATCTTTGCTCAAGCGGGCGCGGCCTATCACGTTGACTTCTCTCAATCCGTCTTAAGAGAGAATGGCGTGAAATTTGTAGTAACGTCGAAGTAGTCCTCCTTCTCAGCTTGTTTGAGGAAGTTTACAATCCGGTAAGTGATCGGCGTGCAGAGCGTCTCCCACCCAACTTTAATAAGATAGTCATTCAACATGACGATCAGTACGGTTGAGGTGTCCCAGAGCCCTAGGAACGCGAGTGGATAAAAGATTATAGAATCAACAAATTCGCCGACGATTGTTGAACCGATCGTTCGACTCCATAGAGCCCTCCCTTTCGTCCACACCTTCATTTTCGCGAGTGTGTACGAGTTGCAAAACTCCCCGCACCAGAAGGCGAAGAGAGACGCGAGCGCGATACGAGGTGTGCTTCCAAAGATGGTCTCGATCGCGCCCTGATTGTGGAAGCCTTTGCCCGAGGGCAGGGCAACAATTACCCACGCCATGAGTGAGGCGAAGAGGAGGGCGGAGAATCCAGCCCACACGACTTTACGAGCGCGGGCGAATCCGTATACCTCAGTTAAAATGTCTCCAAAGATGTAGCTGATCGGGAAGAAGAGGATGCCAGCGCCGAACTCAAATCCCCACAGCTCGGCAACCTTCTGACTCCCGATGACATTCGAGCAGAGAAGGATCGTCACAAAAGCCGCCATGACGAGATCGTAATATTTGTAACTTCTGCTCATCCTTCGATTGCACTACGGGCGAAGGGGATCAACAAGATGGGTTTTTGATGGCGAACGTGAGTGATGCTCAGTGGGCGCGTAGCTCTTTGAATGTCACGGGAGGCGAGGAGGGTGCTAGCTTACGCCAGCCGCTTCTCTCCAGATAGTTAACGCGGAGGCTGGAAGCCGCCCTCCATGTTGTCCTACGACCTCGGCGGCGAGCCTTGCCGCCCCGCGGCCCGCGGCCTCTAGTGAGAGGTTGTGCGTGAATCCAGCCAACAGCACTCCCATAAACGCGTCCCCAGCGCCTGTAGAGTCGACCACTTTAATGTTTGTATACGCTGGGATTTTCGCCTGACGCTTCTCGTATTGAAGGTAGGCGCCCTCTTTGCCGCACGTGACCGCGAGCCCCGCGCACTGCTTCGCGAGCGAGTTGAAAGCGGACTCGGCGGAGCCCTCCTGAGTAAGGGCGAGAGCTTCGCTCTCATTTAAGATAAAGAATGAGATCTTGGGTAATATCTCCGAGAGAATCATCTCGCGGTTTGTTACCGCGGCGAATTCGGAAGACATGTTGAAGGCTGTTTTAACGCCAAGGTGGTTGGCGAGTGCTATAGCTTGAGCCACCGCCGCGGCGTTCTTTTCTCCGCCGTTGAGAAAATGTCCTCCCTCGAGGATGATCCAGTCACGACCTTGGATGTGGCGCTGATCAATGTGAACTTTGTCGCACTCTATCCCAACGCCCAGATGGGTACGCATGGTGCGCTCGCCGTCAGGAGTAATCATCGATAGACAGGTTCCCGTGAAGGAGTCAGGAATCGGGCTAAGAGGTGTGTCTACACAGATAGCTTTAAAATTACTTTGGAAGGTTTCGCCGTACACGTCAGCGCCGACGAGCCCCACGCATGTTCCTGA
>JAULVA010000366.1:0-6459 GCA_032111275.1 Bdellovibrionota bacterium | reverse complement strand
GCTGGTAGTTTGTAGCCTCCCCCTCAGCAGGCGGCTACGGTGGACCTACCACCATCGGTTTGTGCGCCTCGTGGCACAATTTGCCTCGCTTCCCTAAGGAATAAACCCTCTACGAGACTCTCCGATAGTCGGGAGAGACCCGATTGAGACCTTAAAGTAGCTTGCTTTACTCAGCAAAATAGATTGCTATTCATAGCCTCAGCACATTAAGCCCCAGACGGTTATGTTGATTGAAGATCCTTCCGAAGATTACTCTGAAGGCGAGACCATGGGGACACGACCACCATTTCGAATGAGCGATCCGCGACCATCCACAAACCGATCATCACTTTGCTCTTTACTTTCCCAAACCGGGCTGGATAACCTTCAGCTGTGGGCACGTGAAGCTACCGTCGAGTCGAGTCTCGAATACGTGCCGGGCAAGGAACGTCTGTATCTCTCCACGTCCGAACGTGAGGTCGATATTTTTTTAATTGTGTAGTGTATAAACGGAGAACGTATGGCCGACTCAGCTAAGGTAATCAACGTAAGCATCGCATTTCTCAATATCGACTCGACCGACGCGATCAAGCAATACGCAACCGAGAAGGTAAAGCATTGCGTTCAGAAGTTCGCTCACGCCGATACTGAGGCTCACATGGTGTTGAAGGTCGAGAAGACCCGTCAGATCGCGGAGCTCTCCATGCACCTCTCCGGTCATGACTTTATCGTCAAAGAGGAGAGTGATAGTCTCTACGCCTCCATCGATAAGCTCACGGACGCGCTGTCTCAACAGCTCCGTAAACACAAAGAGAAGGTAACGAAACACCATTGAACTCCCCGCTCCGATTTGACCACATAAACTCACTCATTGTCGTGACAGGTCTCTCTGGCGCCGGGAAATCCTCCGCCATGGCCCTGCTCTCGGATAGTGGCTATTTCGTGGTCGATAACCTCCCAGTTCCACTCCTGGGGCAGTTCTTTGACTTTTCTCGGGGAGCGGTGGCTCGATACCGGAACACCGCTCTCCTTATCGATGTGGATTCGCGGGAGAGTCGTGTTCAGCTCCTGTCGATCATTGAAAGCAAGGGAGCCCGCCCAGAGAATCTTAAAGTCATATTCCTCGACGCTGATGACCAATCAATCGTGCGCAGGTATAGCGAGACTCGGCGTCCACACCCGGGTTTCGACCCGGCTCACGACACTACCCTGCGAGATACGATCGGGCGCGAGAGGGCTCGGCTACAGCCGATTAAGGAGTCGGCTGATTTTCTCATCGACACCTCATCGTTCAATATTCACGCCCTACGTCGCGAACTTCGTAATTTCTTAGATACCCTCGGCTCCGTCGGACGGGCCAGTATGAGGATTAACTTCCTCTCCTTTGGCTTCAAACACGGCATCCCCCTCGATTGCGATCTGGTGGTGGATGTTCGATTCCTTAGAAACCCGCACTTTGTTGACGAGCTGAGACAACAGGACGGCCGAGATGCCCCCGTCAGGGACTATGTTTTCGAGACCCCCGAAGCCGAGGACTTTGTGAGACGATATAGCGAGCTGCTGTCGTTCCTTCTCCCTCGGTACCAGGCCGAGGGGAAAGCCTACCTGAACGTCGGTATCGGGTGTACTGGGGGTAAGCATCGGTCAGTCGCCATAGCCGAAGCGTTAGCTAAGCGCGCCGACACGGAGCACTACCTGGTGAGCGTCAAACACCGAGATATCTAACATACCGCTAACAACCCCCGGAGTGGCTTTACGTACCACTTCTCCCTTGCTCCTCCCCCACCATCGTTCTATCCTGCCCCGAAATCGATTACTTTCCCACAAGGAGCCATACTGTGGCCACACAACCGTACCTCTTTACCTCCGAGTCAGTGTCCGAAGGACATCCAGATAAAGTCGCGGATCAATTGAGCGACGCGGTGCTCGACGCTTTCCTGAAGAACGATCCCTCGGCGCGAGTAGCGTGCGAGACCCTCGTGAAGAACGATGTCGTGATCCTCGCTGGCGAGATCACATCCTCTCAGACGGTCAACTATGAGAAGTTGGCGCGCTCGGTTATTCATGACATCGGCTACAACGATCCCGCGCTCGGATTTGACTCGCAGAGCTGTTCGGTCATGACGTTTATCAGCCAGCAATCAGCGGACATCAGCATGGGTGTAAACGATCATGAGGGCCTGCACAAGGAGCAGGGCGCTGGTGACCAGGGTCTTATGTTCGGATTCGCGTGCGACGAGACCCCGGAGTTAATGCCCCTGCCGATCTCCCTCTCCCACCAACTCGTGAGGGCACTCGCTAAGGCACGCCACTCAGATACATCGAGTTTCTTGAAGCCTGACGCTAAGAGTCAGGTAACCGTAGAGTATCGCGATGGCAGGCCGCATGCGGTGGATACCGTTGTCATCTCGACTCAACACGCTGAGAGCGTATCCTTAAAGGATGTTGAGGAGTATGTGGTCGAGAAGATCGTCAAGAAGGTTATCCCCGATACCTACCTCACACCTAAGACCCGGTACCTCATTAATCCTACCGGTCGATTCGTCATCGGCGGACCGGTTGGAGATTGCGGACTCACCGGTCGCAAGATCATCGTCGATACGTACGGCGGATACGCGCGTCACGGCGGAGGAGCCTTTTCAGGAAAGGATCCATCGAAGGTGGATCGTTCAGCGGCATACGCCGCTCGCTACATCGCTAAGAACGTCGTAGCGGCGGGACTCGCCAAGAAGTGCGAGGTTCAGGTTGCGTACGCGATCGGCGTAGCGAAGCCCGTATCGGTGTATATTAATACCTTCGAGACCGGAACGGTTCCATCCGAGAAGATCTCGGCGGCAGTACAGGAGGTGTTCGATCTCACACCTCGTGGCATCATCCGAAGCCTCGATCTCTTGAAGCCGATCTATCGAGCGACCTCAACCTACGGTCACTTTGGCCGTGAGGCGGGATCTGATGGCAGCTTCTCATGGGAGCGCACGGATAAGGTTGACGCGCTCAAGGCGGCGATTAAGTAGGCGCCTCGGTCAAGATAAACGTCACACCATTCCGGGGGGCCCGTATCCTTACGGGCCGGTGTGGCGGCCGCCTTTACGGCTCGCGCCCTCCATCGCGATTCAATTCGATGGATCTGAACATACCCGGCCCGTCGGGAGACGGGCCCTCCGGATGGATTCATGCCTCGGCGAACACAATCTTTCGAAAACGCATCATCATATCCGAAATCCGGGGGGCCCGTATCCTTACGGGCCGGTGTGGCGGCCGCATTTTCGGCTCGTCACCTCGGTCGCGATTCAATTCGATGGATCTGAACATACCCGGCCCGTCGGGAGACGGGCCCTCCGGGTGGTCACTACCTGCCTCCCCTAAGGCACCACGGATGCCCCTGCCCCTGCCCGATCATCCACCGCAGGTACTGACGGATCTCCGCCGGACTCGCGATCACATCGGCGGCACCGAGCGCAATCGCCTCCCGAGGCATACCAAAAACAACACACGAATGTTCATCCTGGCAAAAGGTACTCGCTCCACGGTCGTGCAACTCCTTCATGCCGACCGCGCCATCTGAGCCCATTCCGGTCAGGAGTACCGCCACCACCTTCACGTTTGAAAGAAGGGCCGCGGACTTGAACAGAAAGTCCACGCTTGGCCTGTGCCGATTTATTGGGGGACCATCGGAGCGAATAATCGCGAGCCTTCCCGTTCTTCTTCCAATCCCAATATGCCGATCGTCGTCAGCGAAATACACATGCCCAGGCGCGAGTAAGTCCCCCTCCACGCACGCCCCCAGTCGCAACGACGCGTTCTGTGCGATGCGTTGAGCGAACGCTCTCGCGAAATATGGAGCGATGTGTTGCACCACTACGATCGGGGGGCTGTGAGCTGGCATCGCTTCAAGCAGCCGCATGACCGCCTCAGTTCCTCCGGTGCTCGCACCTACCACGATGACGTCGGGCCGCTCTTGAGGTGCCGCCGTTCGAGATCCCAACGCGCTTCCCGGGATGTCCGCACATCGAGTAGGTTGGAATGAGTGTCGTTTGGAATAGGTAGATTCTCCCAAGAATCGGATTGCGTGCGCTCCCGCGTCGATTGCCTCGCTATGCCCCAAGAACAAAGTGCCATCTCCGTGAAGCACGCTCAAAAGTTTGTTCACAATCGAGGTAACATCCTCTGACTTAAAATAGATCAATACATTTCGGCAGAAGATACAATCAAAGAGGCGCCCCTCTCCAGTTGAGATATTCCGTAGGTCGCGGACAGAGAAGGAGCAACGACGTCGTACCTCCTTGTTCGGAGCGAACAACCCTTGCCTAGTCCCTCTCCCCACTACACAGTACGCGCGATATTTCTTCGGTATCAGCGGAAAAGCGATCTCGCCATATACGCCCCGAGAGGCGGTCGCGATCGAGAGCGGGTCGATATCTACCCCTTCCACACGATATTCGAACCCAGGAAAAGCTCTTCGAATCTTCTCCAACGTGAGCGCTATCGAGTAGGCCTCCTCCCCTGTGGAGCATCCAGCGCACAGCACTCGGATCGACCTGATTTTGTGGTCAGTAATCTTCTGACGGACCGTTTCTTCCAGCTTTTGAAAATGCGGAAGCTCGCGGAACCAGCTCGTGGTGTGAATGGTAAGAGCCGAAATGAGAAGCTCCTCCTCAGTTTCGTCGCGCAGGGCGAAGGAGAGGTAGGATCGTAACGAGGGCGCCCCAACGTATCGTATGCGGCGCTCCACATTACTTGCTAACACCTCTCGTCTATAGCTCCCCTCCTGACATGTACCGGTGACCCTCTCGATGAGGGAAAACACGAAGTCCCGCTCCGCGTCGTTCAAGCGATAATTCGAGGAGCGGAGTACCATACACCCCTATCCCAAGCCTTGCGGTATTGACTTCAGCTCCACACCACCCAGAATCTTTTTAAGGTCGATTAAAGAAACCAACCTCCCCTCCTGATTACCGATCCCGATAAGGCAATCCAAGGAGACATGAGACCTCACTACCACCGTAGTTTCGATCTTCTCCCGCGGTATCCTCGTCACACACTCGATCTCATCCACCAAGGCGCCTAAAGGACCGCCTTCAGTCTCGAACACCATGAGCGCCATGCCCGAATGTTTGGTCACATCCTGGCCGAAACGTTTTCGAAGATCGACGACCCCTACCACCTGCCCCCGTAGGTTAATGACTCCACTAAAAAAATCGACGGTGTTCGGAATCGGCTTGGGCTCTTGTGGCTCCACAACCTCTCGGACTCCGAGGAGGGGCGTGCCGTACACCTCCCTTCCTACCTTGAACAGCAAGTAGCGCGACTCATCCTCGAGACCATCACGTATCTCAGCCATCCCTCACTTCCCTCCCACCGATGAAAAATACGATCGAGCGAGTTCAGGCAAACTCACGATAACCCCAGGCTCCCCATCCCCGAGGATAGTGAATCCACGCAGTCCCCTCAGTCCGTCTAAGTGCTCACTTAAAGGTCGCACCACAACCTGTTGTTGAGAGAGGATCTCATCGATGGCGAACGCGACCGATTGAGCGCCATCTCGCACCAGGAGCGCGGGACACCGATGACCAGCACGGGATACATCGGTGTCAGTGTGATGAGACCCCGACTCGGTAGTCGGCATGTAGTCGGCCAACACCTCAAGAGGTATCACCTCTCCACGAAGGGAGATCATAGCCCCTCCCCTGCCAGTGGCTTCAATCGGATAGCGGCTCAGGTCAATAATCTCAGTGAGCTCACTCACCGGGATGGCGTAACGGGTATTACGAACGCCTACCACTAACGCATCAACGATACTCATGCTCGTCGGTAGTGTAATTGCAATAGAGGTTCCCTCTCCAAGTACGCTCCGAAGACCGATCTGACCTCGCAGCGATTGGGCGGTCCGCATAACGATGTCCATGCCGACACCTCTTCCTGATATCTCTGTGAGCCTCGGCGCGGTGGAGATTCCCTGCACAAAGATGAGATTCTTTATCTCCTCCGGGGTTAATTGAGCGTCTGGCGCGACGACACCTTTTTTAATCGCGGCGGCTAGGATCGCCTTGTCATCCATGCCTCTACCATCATCGGAGACAGCGATCGAAATCCCTCCAGCGTCTTGAACGGCTGCGATTCGAAGGGTCGCCTCAGGATTCTTTCCCGCGGCCACTCGTTCGACAGGCGGTTCGATACCGTGATCGACCGAATTTCGAATAACATGAACGAGAGGGTCAGAGATCTTTTCGATAACGGTCTTATCGAACTGAACCTCGCTTCCCTCAATGACGACTTTAATCCGCTTGCCCTGCATGGCGGCCAAATCGGTGGCCGTTTTTTCAAGCTTTTGGATGAGTGCCGAGAGTGGCTGCATGCGAAGTTCAAGGGCCTTCGAGTGGATCTCTTTAACAAGCTTTGAGGTGAGTTGAAGGGCGTGGCCGGCCGGCTCGCCTACACCGGTCCGGCCACGCTGGACGACGGCGGGGCGTTGACGCTGGT
>JAULVA010000365.1:0-5077 GCA_032111275.1 Bdellovibrionota bacterium | reverse complement strand
CCTTTAGGCGAAATCTAAACACAGAACTTCTCCCCGCTCGTTGAGTGGTGGACGGTCGGGGAAGTAGACATCGAACGTCGTCCCCTTGCCAAGGGCGGAGGTCACATCGATCGAGCCACCATGGGCCGACACGATACACTTCACAATAAACAGCCCCAGCCCAGTTCCAGATACTTGGGCATGAGATGCCAACCGACCGTACCGATTAAAGAGCCGCTGAGCGTCAGAGGGCTCCATCCCCGCCCCTAGATCCCGCACCGAGAGGGTGAATCCGGTGAAATTGCGTTTCATTTCCACAAAGACGCTCCCGCCTTTGGGAGTAAACTTAATCCCGTTACTGATCAGGTTTGAAAGCACACGCTCAAAGCCGAGGGGATCGACGCACCCCTCCACACGCTCTGACCCACCGCTCCACACCAACTCAACGTTCCGCGTCTTCGCCGAGAGCTGAAAGTTCTCGACCACACGGGAGACGATCGAACGCACGTCGGTCGTTCCGGGACGTAGGACGAAGGCCCCCTCCTCGATCCGACGCAAGCTCAGGAACTCCTCTATCAGCTGGATGGCGCTACTCGCCGATGAGGAGATCCGCTCCAACATCGAGTGTACCCGGGTATCCGCTGGCGGGGTATCGAGCAAGACATCACACGACACCGCGATAGCCCCGAGCGGGCCCTTAAGATCATGCGTGGTAGTGGAGAGGATCTCTCGTTGGAAACGCTCTCGTCTCCGGCGCTCCCGAACATCTCTGACCCACAAAAGGAATACACGATCAGCGCCAAGCTCTTTCACTGCGGAGACAGAGACGTCGAAGGCGGAGCTATCCTCTCTCTCCTCAACCATCTCAACCGTCCATACCGCGCCCGGCTCAAGATTGGCGAACTGCTCACGGAGCTTACCCATCACCTCGTCACCGCGAACGATCCGCGACCCGTCGATAGTGAAGATGTTTCGCTCCTTCGAACCGAAGCCGGTCAGAAAGCTCTCAAAGCCTGAGTTGGCGTAACGCACCGCCCCATCCGCGTGAACAACAGCGAGACCATCGTTGCTGTTTTCAATCGCCTCTCGCAGGAGACCTCTATCTCGGGTGATCTGCTCCTTCTCCCGTTCCACCGCCATCGCGGAGGCGAGACGGGAGAGCGCCACCTGCAACACATCACGAAAGGTCACGTCGAAATTTTTGACGAGGAAGTCGCGAGCACCAGCGCGCATCGCCGCGACGCCGTCCGTTACGGAGGCTGACGAGGTAAGGACAATAATCGGAATCTTCGGTGCGTCCGCGGTAAGTGCGGTGACGACCGCGTCACCTCGCACGTCAGGGAGATTAAGGTCGCTCACGATGAGATCGAACGGGCGCTCACGAAGTTTGACGCGGGCGTCGCCCACCGAGGTACACTTCGCGATCGACACGGCGAGCCCCTTTAACGCGCGCTCAATCAGGAGCGCGTGCGCGGCCTCGTCCTCGACCAGCAAAACCTCTTTGAAAAGAGCGTCTGTGTGCTCCATAGGAATAACCTTCAGCGTGATGATATGGTCACGACCGCAAAACTCTCTCGCCAACTCTCACCAAAGCAGGAAGAGCTCGACGGTGTACTACGGACACCTATTCACCACGACAAACAACGGGCGCTTTCTTTTTATCGGCAGATCGACTAAGGAATCGGAGGGGTAGAACGACTTCTAAGGATACCTGTAATGATTAAGCCCGACCACTGGATTCGATCGTTTGGAGAGAAAGGGGGCATACTTCCCTTCCATCCGGAGCAGATTAACCCGGCCAGCTACGACGTAACCGTTGGCAATCATTGGATTTGCCCGACCCGTGATCCCGAGGAGATCGTCGCGGATGCCATCGTCCTTTTCCCGGGAGAGGTGATCCTGGCAACCACCCAAGAGTACATCAAGATGCCTCGCGATGTGGTCTGCGACCTTAAGCTGAAGAGCTCCCTCGGTCGACTATGGCTCAACCACAGCCTAAGCGGTTGGATTGACTGTGGTTTCGAAGGTCAGGTGACCCTCGAGCTTCAGAACCTTGGCCCCTACCCCCGTGAGCTCGTCAAGGGTATGCGGATCGCGCAGTTGGTGTTCCTCGGCATGGAATCAGCCCCCGATATCGCTTACGGCGAGGGCGGCAGAGGACACTACCAGGGACAGACCGGCACGACCCAGTCCTGGTCCGATGACTTCTTCCCCAAGATCTCCGGCCCTAAAAAGCGTTAGACCGGCCGATCAGTTGAGTCTCTTCGGAGACCGTGGTATATCTCCCCGACTTACGGCGTGCCTCGTGGGGTATACCCTTTTGAGTGTAGTAGGCAGCCCATTTAAAGTTAAGCAGTTATGGCAAATCACAAGTCTGCAATTAAGCGTCACCGTCAAAGCCTCAAGCTTCGGGATCACAACCGTTCTCGTCGCGCTGAGGTTCGTACAGCTATCAAGAAAGCTGCCGCAGCTACGACAGCTGGAAACGAGACAGAGGCTAAGACCCTCGCTCGTCAAGCTGAATCCGCTATGGCTAAGGCTTCGAAGCGTGGCCTCTTCCACAAGAAGACCCTCGCTCGGAAGGTCAGCCGTCTTGCTAAGCAAGCAAACGGTGCGGCTAAGAAAGCTAAGTAAGCTTCTTGCGCCTCTCGGCGTAAAGACCCGGCGCTCCTGAAGAGGGAGGCCGGGTTTTTTCATGGGGATGTCCAGACCAACTAGGCTCCAGCGGCGCGTATCCACGCATACACCACCTCATCCCCAGCCGACTGTGGAAGGTTCGGATATCCATGCTCCACATGATTGACGCGGTCAAAGCTCATGCCCACCTTTCGCATCACCGCACCGGACGCGGGGTTATCGGGATGGTGCGTCGCCACTATCCTTTGCACGTTCGGCTGTCCGCGGGTCCACTCAACCACCGCGCCGAAGGCCTCCGCTGCGTATCCTTGGTGCCAGAATCTCGGGTTGAGGATGTAGCCACCACCAGCAACGCTCTCGGAGTCGGCGCCGATGCCACAACCGCCAATACACTCCCCTGTCGCTTTCAGATGGATCGTCCACGAGAACTGAGCGGAGGCTATCGGCTTCCCTGAGAAAGAGGCAACAATCGCTTGCACGAAGGGGAGCCCATCTTCAGGGGTGACCACACGAGGCCACGCCATATACTTCGTCGCGACAGGATCTCCTGTGTAGGTTTCAAAGATAAGGGCAAGGTCATCGAGGGTCAGCGCCCGTAGTCGGAGGCGCTCGGTCTTAAATACGCGAGGGGGAACCTCAGAGAACGGGGCAAGCGGGTTTGAGTTGGTGAGAATCGCTCTCATCCCTCTACGGTAGCACGAAGCGCGTCATCGATGGGGAGCGATCCTCGCATAGGATTAGTAGTGGATTCAGAAAATTGATAAAGACCAATTGCTGCGATATCGCCGGGGGTAATAGTCCCTTTTTAAAAAGTGGTGACTAACACGACCTTGTTCTCTGTTATCTCCGCCTGACTATATCGTCTCCCCACCAGCTACAGGTAAAGGATGAAGACTCACACCTATAGGTGTGCGTCAGTTCAGATGAATACCTGCCTGGCGCCTTGAACGTCCCGTCATAAACCGCGTCAATATTCTAAAAAGCGCTTATCACCTCAAGCGATTTAGACCCTTCTGGGCGGAAAAGTTGTAACGACGCTGCCGTCCCTATTATGCTCTTTATGGGACGTCCGGCTCGTGCTAATCAGCGCCCATGAAGGACTACTACCGATTGATTGCCCTCCTCTCCCTCTTTCTCATCCTGACACCCCGCCCCGCTTTCGCCGGAGACGGCGCGACGATCCTCATGAAAAGCGGCGTCGTGCTCACCATTACCAACGGCTACAACCAACTGGTGTCAGGAATGCGGGCCCTCAAATCCACCGGAGGTTACAATTACCCCGTAGAGGTGGAGATCGAGAACACATCTTTTTACGTCAACTTGGGAGAGGTCGCGCTCCTGTGCCGCGATACCTGTTCCAGCATCACGATAACCTCGCCACGACAGAGCAAAGATGACCGAGCGACAGAGAAATCAACGTCACGGTGAGTAAAACAAGGGTGCTTGAGATAATCAGCTGTCCGTGACACCATCCCCCTCGACTAACGCCTCTAAAGGATAGGTATGGCAGCAAAGAAGAAAACAGCACCGAAGAAAGCTTCAAAGAAAGTAGCCCCAAAGAGCGGCAAGAAGACCGCGACCAAAGTGATCCCTCCTTCGGTTCCAGTTCTCGCCACCAAGGAAGGCATGAAGCTCCTTAAGCACCACTGCGAAGGGATCATGGAGCTTGTTGGAGACCTTATCGTAACCAACAATCCAAAGATCTCTCAGAAGGATTTCAAGACTGAGGCTCACGGCCTCATCCGAATCTTCTTCGGCATGGAGAAGGCTCCAGCTAAGAAGAGCGCTCGTCGATAATCATCGAAGCGTAGAGAAAGAGATGGGCCTGGCTCCACGGTGGTGGGGTCAGGCCTTTTTCGTTTCTGTTCCTCGCGACAATCGGGCGCGCCGTGATGTGCGAGTCCAGCGCATTTTATGCGCCGGTAAACCGGAGGGCCCGTCTCCTGACGGGCCGGGTATGTTTCCAACAATCAAATTGAATCGCGACGGACGATGCGCTTCGGAACGGCGGTCGCTATTCCGGCACGCCAGGAGACGGGCCCTCCGGATTCTCGATAGCATTGGGCACCTTCGCGATGCGCAACATTCCGGCGACCGAGGACGGTCGCCCTCCCTTCTTCGCGACCCGGGATCTGGGAGGGCGCGCATTCCTGCGCGCCGCTTGGTTGCGTAGGGCGTAGGTCTTTTGCGATGCGTAACATTGTGGCGACCAGGAATGGTCGCCCTCCCAATGTGCGGGCCGTGACCTGAGAGAGACTGTAGGTGCCTACTTCACGACCTTGAGAACCTCGGTAAGAACATCAGGCTCAAACACGCTCGCCATGACGGCGTTGCGCATGAAGTTTGTGGCTGGTACGTTCGAGATCTTAAGCCCGTCATCGATCATCTGAGAGACGCTCTTCACGATCGAACCGAAAGCCTTGGCATCAGTCACCTTTATCCCCTGCTCCGCGCGCTCATA
>JAULVA010000364.1:0-3531 GCA_032111275.1 Bdellovibrionota bacterium | reverse complement strand
CGAGAGCCTCGGTGGTGTGGAAAGCCTCATAGAGCACCCCGCTATCATGACCCACGCCTCCATCCCGAAAGAGATACGAGAGCGGAGCGGGATAGCGGACGGGTTTATTCGTCTCTCAGTCGGCATAGAGGACCTCGCCGACCTTGAAGATGACCTGAGGACGGCGTTTAAAGCCGCGGCGCGGTAAAACCAGCCTCGAACTGGCTTTCTTACCGGCCCAAAACATTGCATCCAAGGCACGTGACAGTTACCCTGGGGCGGTGCTCCAAAAGACCGCCTCAATGAAGCGACTAGCTACCCATCTCGTTATCTCAACCGTCATGCTCCTCGGCGCACTCGTGGTCGGCCTCTACTTCGGCACGCAAGCGCTCTTGGAGTACTACCGACCTCAACTCATGGCGGAGATTACTGAGTCGGTCGGCTGCCCGGTGGCCTATCGTCGCGCCACCGTGAAGCTCACACCAGCTCTTGAGATCGTTCTTCACGATGTCGAGGTGATGGGAACGGACCTCGGCTTTGAGGTTACCTCGCCCTACTTTAGCGCCGAGGTAAAGATCGCCGCGCTCCTCAATCGACACCTCGATTTCGACCGCATCACGCTCCGCTCCCCCTCTATCGTTTTGATCACGGGAAATAAGACGAATACCGCCTCCACCCCAGCCCAACCACAAGCACCTGGCTCACAAACATCCCCGGCGGTAGCGACACCTCGTCCCGCTCCCCTTCCTGGTATCGATGTTATCGGAATCGACTCAGGTCGCATCGCGAAGCGGAGCGCCTCCGGTCACCAATCGGTCATCCTTGAGGATCTCCACATCGCGAGTGGGGTCACATCACACGGTTCCTCGATCTCGATCGCCCCCTCACAAGCCTCATTTATCCTTCCGATACGAGTGAAGGGGGACAAGCGACTCCCCTTTTCGGCGACGCTCCAAGAGATGAGCTACGCGACGAGCCCAAAGAGTATCTCGGTTACCGGCGCGCAACTGGTAACAAGCTCGTCCTCTCTTTCCGTGTCCGGCTCGATGAACCTTGAGACGGGCTCGATACAAGGATCCGTTAAGGGAACAAGCGTTGGTATCGGCGTCATTCAACAGATAATCGGAACGTCGGGACTCTCGGGCAGCGCGGACATCGAAGCGATCGTCTCCCTCGATGACCAGACCTTTCAAGCATCGGGCACAACGGCGCTTAAGAACGCTCAAGCTATCGCCTCGACCGGTGAGCGCTACACGGTCTCGTCCCTCTCCGGTCCGTTTACTATCTCAACAGCTCAGGGACAGAATACCAAGATACGCAGCGATACGATCGCTGTTCAGGGCTTCTCCTATATAGATCCTAACGTCTCGCTCAATCGTGTGAACGGCACCCTCTCGAAGGTCGTCGGTACGATCGGAGGCGATGGCGCCGCCTCATTCACCCTCGGGGTAAAGAGCACCGGACTCGATCTCACGTCCGGTCCCTTCATCATCAAGAAGATCGCTTCAGTGGATGCGCCTTTAACCGTTACCGTTCCGGCCAAAGGGGGGTACTCCGTGACGGGCCCGGTCAAGGCGGCGGGGGTCGATATGACCTTCCACGGACGCTCCTTCTCCGGCTCCTCGGGATCCGTTGATATGGTGGTATCTAACACGACCCTCCGATTCGTCTCTCAGGGCATTCAAACGCAGAGCAACGAGCTTCCGGTCGGTTTGAGCGGCACCGTTGAGATTACGAATGATGCCTACAAGATATCCAACTTGGTCGGCGCCCTTGGTGGCGGATCGCTTGCGGCGACCGTCAACATTCAGCGTTTTCCTCGCGCTGACGTCGATGCCGAGATCCTCGCGAAAGGGGTGGATATCTCAACCGTCAAGGCTCTCGCTACCGGAGATAAAAAGGCAACTTTTAGTGGACTGATCAATCATCTCTCCGTCAAGGCAACGGCACGGAAGGATGCCCTCCTTCCGAGCGTGCGCGGCGAAGGGGCCATTCAGATTACCGATGGAACGGTGCAACGCGCTACGTACGATAGGAAGGTCGTTGGTCTGATCAAAGCGATCCCCGTCGCCGGTGAAGCGGTTTCGTTCACCGCTAACGCGACCGACAGCTCAACCTACCAGATGCAAGGTGGCATGCTGAAGAGCCTCACCGCCGATTTCACGATCGGACAGGAGCGCGTTTCAAGCAATAACATCAAGGGACAGGGGCGCTTCGCGACCCTGCAAGCGAGCGGAGACATCTCGTTCCATGGAGCTCTGAATCTCACCGCCTCAGCGGTCTATTTAGAGCAAAATCTCAAAGCGCTCGCGGGGCCGATAACTCCGCTTGGAAACTTCTTCGGCACGATCGGAAAGATCGAGATTCCGCTGCTGATAACCGGTTCAGTCGATAACCCTCAGATCAACGCGGACCTCTCGCGTCTGCAGGACATCACGGTCCCAGGACGAGCGATATCACCGATTCTTCGAGGGCTTGGTGCGATCGTGGATGGGGCGACGGGGAATTGAGGGGAAATAAAAAGGGTGATGCGTGGATAAAATCCGACGCATCACCCCTACGGTATATCAAATTACTTACAAACTATATTGGCTTCCCGGGGAGTGTAAAGACTGTAGGTAAAGCCGCTGACGAGGCCGGTGAGAAAGGAATTTTCCGTCTCAACCGTGTCCCATCCGCGCTCACATCGAGCCTTTAAATTGATCGGATCACTAACCTCTACCAGACCCACAACGGCACCGTGGTGCCACTCGTTATATTGAGCGGCCGCCTTGTTTGCCACTGCGGGACCACCGTTATGGTAGTAGATCTTGTGACAACCGGAAGCTCCGATGGCCGAGAGAAGAAGTGAGAAAAGTATGCTCTTTTTCATAAGACTCCTATCAGTTTACTTGCACCAAACCCGAGCGGACTCAGGTGCGTAGATTCCCAGGGTAACAAGGGTAAGAAGGCCATCCTTTAAGGTCTTCTGCGATTGAAGCTGCGCTGGCTGCCCTTTGCAGATCTTGGCGGTATCGATATGAGCCTCCCCTACCAATCCCCAGAGGTAGAAGTCCTGCCGCTGCTCAAAAATCGGAGGAGTGGCTGTCTTGAAGCCACCGTCTGGCCTCAACGTAACACTGTAACAGCCCGTTGAGATCACCAGGCTTGCGCAAAGGATTCCCCGCTTAATGTGTCGGGTAATATTATCTTTCATGATTCGATGCTCCAAGAAAAGAGAATCCCACTAAGGGACCGCTAGCGGGATTAGAATCCTCAATGATGAGTCCGTCAATATAGTAACCCATCGACCGACCCCATGCCGAGGGGCTGGAACTCGGGTTCAAATATCAGCGCATCACCGGCCTGTGGGGACACAGGCCCTCCGGTTTGGAATTGATTTGGCATCACCCGGAGGGCACGTCTCCTGACGGGCCGGAACCCGCAATGAAATATCAGTGCATCACCGGCCTGTGAGGACACGAGCCCTCCGGTTTTGGAATTTATGTGGCATCACCCGGAGGGCCCGTCTCCTGACGGGCCGGAACCCGCGATGAAATATCGGTGCATCAC
>JAULVA010000363.1:0-2575 GCA_032111275.1 Bdellovibrionota bacterium | reverse complement strand
CTTATCGCTGCGGAGGCCGCGCTAACGGCGGGAGCGCCGATAACTCCCACTCAAACCACGTACCTGGTCGGGGCGTGCTCCTCATTCGACTCACTTACTCAATCAAATGTGGGAGAACTTCTCCTCACCGCGTTTCACGAGAAGATACCCAGAAACCCAATCTTGACTCTCGCTATGATCCGCTCGCTCCTTAATAAAGGCGAGCGAGCTCAAGCTGAAGGACTCGCCGTTACCCTCGATCCGTCAAACCCCGAGCGCATATTTATCGAGGCTGAAAAAACTGTCTCTAATATCCTTACGGCGTGTTGTTGACGAACTCGCGCTATCGACCGCGTGTAATATCCGCCATGGTCGTGCTTAGGAGGAGATTCCCTATCGTAAGCGTCCCTCGTTCATCGAGAACGTAGATCACAAAGAACTTCTCGGTACCCGCTGTTGTGTAAAAGGAGCGAGCGAGAGCCAGCCCTTTATTTCCATCGATATCTCGCGTCGCGATAGTGTTCACGGTGGAGCTGAACTTCTGAAAGTCTTTGAAGAAGGGAATAAAGCGATCAGTGATAATTGCGTTGATAGCGTCTGGTCCCCGTTGCTCTCGCTTGATTGTCCCAGGACTAAGGTACGCTCGAAACGTCTTAGCGTCGCCATCCACCAGGGCCGCGATAGCTCTATCGACAACTTCACTGTACTGGTCGCTTTTCGCGCCAATGTCAGCGGCTTTGTTGTCAGCAATCGGAGGATCCGCGAGCGAGGGTTCCGCGCACACGAAAAGCGCGACACTCGCGAGGAGAAGAGATGACCACTTGATTCGCCTAAAAAGCCGCTCAGAACTCATAACTAAAGTATCCTTCACATCGTCACTCACTCGCAAGGATAGAGTGACTCGACCCCCTACTCCAAGAGTAACCGCTATCCCGCGCACTCACTCATGATGGTGGGCAAAGCGTCGATCTCAGCGATGAATTTGCGGCGCTCTCCTCTCTGACGGCGCGCCAGCTGTCTTAGCCCACGGGGAAACGATACCTGAAATATCTGATCAAGCAGGGACCGCATGTCCCGAAGCGCCCTCCCTGACTGATTGAAAAAGGGTTGGGCAAAAGAGCCATCGGGACGCCACGCACCGCTGCGTTTGGCCTTAAGCGCCTCTTGGGTGAGCGTTCGAACCGTTGAGAGCGCCTGATCATACACAGAGTCCGCTGAGGCCTCAGAGAGATAGAGACACTCTCGCTCAGCGACCGCTTGGCTCGGAATACAAGTGGTAACGAGACCGGCGAGGGTCATGAACACCACGGCGGCGGCGCGCCAGATAGAAAACCGTTGCCCGGATATCTTACTCATACACAGTGTTGTAGTCTTATTGATGCGGTGAGCAAAGGGAGATTTTCACCTCATCGCACCGCAAAAAATGCGGGGGGGCGATCAACCCACCCCCTGTAAAACTTTACAGTAACCACGCCAACGACCTTCCCACAGTCGATCATCTTTGTACGCTTACTAACGAGAGAATACACGCCTCTCGAGTTTTCGCTCAGCGGCGTACTCAATTGAGGTCTCGGCCCCTGCCACGACATGGAGCGCTCGTAAAGGAATCGTTAACCGCGCGGAAACCTTCGCGGTAAGGTCCTCGGTAGATACGCGCGCGAGGACCTGAACACAATCGGCCTCATTTTCCTGACACTCCTCGTGGAATTTCGCTCGCGGATAGCCAGCTTGGATTCCGTCAACAACTCGACGTGTCGCGACATCAATGAGCGCATGTGTATAGTCTTCATCCGCGGTGCCCGAAGACACCTCCTCCTCTCTCTCACACCGGCCACTGGCCGCGACACAACATCGCTCAGCCCTCGCCGCGCTGACTCCTCGACCACACACTAACCGCTCATCCGTCCCTTCCGCCGATTGGTACGGAGTGCACGAGTCAGGCAGCGGCTGAGCGCTAAAGAGAGGCTCCGCGGAAGCCCGAACTAGATTAACGGTTGCTCCTGAAGGGATCTTCTCCTTGGCTCGATAGGCACGTTGAATCTCGGCGTTACGATCGTGGCAGAGGCTCTCATTAAGCGGTCCTACCGTGAGGGAAGGCGCGGCTCGCGCCTCCGACTCAAGACACGACTCACCTCTATCACCAGAAGGGTGCCAGACCTCATCACCGATCTTCTGGGCATGCGGTCGGGCGCAATCCGGAGGACGAGGCCCCGAGCATCCACGGAACTCCTCAGTAAGCGTCTCCGACCGCTCTCGCCATTCAGCCGAAAGAAATCGTGAGAGTGTCACTATACCATCTGGAACTCCACACCGTCTCAGCGCCACAGTTGGATCCTCTTCCCTCTCACATCCTCGAAGAAACCGATGGGGCGGCGAGACAACACACGGCCATCGTTCGGGAGAAGACCGACACTCCTTTCGATCAAGTGCGGTCGGCGTAACGAATCGAACGGGGACAAGGCTCTCGCCACCCCGAATACGTTGGGCTACCTGGTCGATGACCTTTTGGGTACTTGATTCAGCGTCGCTCCGCCTCTCCATTGAACAGAGAGCGGCATCAGCGGTAGCGAGCCCCGGCGTCGCGTCACGGGGAACA
>JAULVA010000362.1:549-1512 GCA_032111275.1 Bdellovibrionota bacterium | reverse complement strand
AAAGAAGAGTTTAATGCTGGGAATCGGCCTTCTCGGCGCATTTTTCATTGCAAGCGGCGCGGTCATCTACTCACACAACTCCGCGCGAATCCCGCCTTCAAAAGGCTCACTCGACAAAGAGACAATCGAAGGGGGAGTCGCGCCAGGGCTCGCCACCCCTGGCGCGGCGTCAGTCGGCTTCGTGCTCAATGACTTCCATCGAAGCTCGATTAAAGATGGCAAAGTTGAGTGGGAAATTTTTGGTAAACGTGGACGTTATGACGCCGCGAAGAACATCGCCGACGTCGATGAGCCTCGCCTTAATCTCGCGAAACAAGATGGGCAGACTGTCACCCTACGCGCGGGGCGAGCCCTGCTCAATTTAACGGCCACGGATCTTAACAAAGCGGAGCTCTTCGATAACGTAGTAGTCGTGCACAAAGGCGAGACAACCCTTACCGCTGATTACGCGATCTACCTGAAAGAACAAGACACGGTTGAGATACCGGACAAGGTTACCATCGACGGACCGCTCTTCACGATTACCGGCAAAAGGATGATCGCGAAGCTGGAACCTCAAGACTTCGTTATCACGAACGGTGTAAAAAGCGTATTTAAGCCACGGAAGAAGAAGTAAGTCATGAAACATACCTCTATCCTCACTCTCCTTGCCCTGACCCTTTCCTTTGGGATTAATGGATTCGCGCAACAGAAGCCCGCGGCGCCTCAAGCTGGCAGCGGTCCGCTCGACCAGAAGGCTTTTGATGATAGTTTTGGAAAGTTACCAACAAACGTCTCCGCTGACTCGCTCTCATTTAACCCAAAAAGCAGGGTCTTCGCCTATCAGGGGAACGTGGTCGTGACACAGGGCGACATGAAGCTCACCTCAAAAACCCTTGAGGGAAACTACAATGAGATTAACCAGCTTCAAAAACTGATCGCGCGAGGCGATGTGCTCATTACGAAGCAGGACATTAAAGCCTC
>JAULVA010000362.1:0-539 GCA_032111275.1 Bdellovibrionota bacterium | reverse complement strand
GGACAAACCGCGACCTATGACGCTCCAGCGGGGATCGTCATCCTCACCGACAATCCGCAACTCGCTCAAAACGAAAGCATCCTTACCGCCGATCGTATTAAGATATTCATCAACGAGAATAGGAGCCAAGCGGAGGGAGATGTTCGCGTTACCTTCGTCCAATCATCAACAACGGGCCTTAATCCGATGGGAGGTATGGGATTAGCGGCTCAGAACGCCTCGACTACCCCTCAACCAACAGCGACACCGAAGGTGACTCCAGCCACTACCACCGGAGCTGAGGCATCATCACCGTCAACCTCGGCGGGAGCTGACGCCTCCCCTACTCCTCGGCCAACGGCCACGCCAACGATGACAGCGAAGAAGAAATTACTAAAGAAGGCTATCGCTAAGAAATAATCCGCCGTGAAACCTGCGGTCACACCGACGAAGCAGGCGAGCTAAAGCGTCAATTCTGGAGGGGCACCGGCCTCGGTGCCCAGGCTTCAACCCGCACATAACGCATCATCGCGATTCGCCACATCGGGCACCGGGCCCGG
>JAULVA010000361.1:0-5575 GCA_032111275.1 Bdellovibrionota bacterium | reverse complement strand
CTCACACGTTCGCGGCTACGTTGGAGCCTTCGCTTTTCCGGTACACGGCTCGCTGTATACCTCACCTTTTGGATGGCGAGGAAAGCGCTTCCACGAAGGTACGGATTTTGGAGCGCCAGAGGGCACTCCGATCTACGCAGCGCATGATGGTACCGTTGTTCTTGAGAGCCGCTCCCACGGACACTACGGTGGTATCGTTGTGATTCAGGGTGATAAGTTGCTTACCGTGTATGGCCACAACAGCAGGAATAGGGTCTCGATCGGAGATAGAGTTTCAAAAGGTGATCACATCGCCGATGTCGGAGAGACCGGCAGGGCAACGGGCCCCCATCTTCACTTTGAGACCCGAGTTCTCGACGCCCAGGGCAAATATGCCGCGGTCGATCCCTACCTCTTCTTCGTGAAGATGCGCGATTGATGCGAGTATCCGGAAAGCTTCCTACCGCTCGGCTCCTTTGGTGAATCGGTCATGCTGATGCAAGAGCCCGAGGCCAACTAAAGCGCACACCGTTGATCCGGTTAAAACACCAACCTTTGCCGCCTCCAATTCGGGGCCCTGCAGGGCAAGGTCCGCGATAAAAAGTGACATCGTAAAACCGATCCCTGTTAGAACCGAGGAGGATGCCAGCATCGGCCAGCTCACCCCTTTAGGGAGTCGTGCTATGCCGATGGAGACGCAGGCAAGACAACCGAGGATAACACCAAGAGGTTTTCCGATGACAAGCCCCACCACGATCCCAGTCGCGATCGGGTCGGTAAAGGTTTGCATATCGAGCTGTACGCCGGCGTTCGCGAAGGCGAAGAGAGGAATGATCAGGAACGCTACCCATGGATGGAGGCCAACCTCTAAACGCTCAAGAGGGGAGATGGACTCTCGAGCGGCGCGCTCTAGTTTTTTCAACATCTCGCGTTTGTAGGCCGGATCTCGAAAAAAGCCGTGTGTTAAGAAGAACTCGAGTCGGCGCACCATCTGCGCAAGAAGACCCTCGCTGATCCACGGGGTCACGGGAGTTAACAGCCCGATAATGACCCCCGCGATCGTCGCGTGGATCCCGGACTCATGAAACGCGAACCAGATAAGGATACCTTGCACAGCATAAATAGGCACACTGCGCGCTCCAAGCCACGCCGTAAACATCATGATCCCGATACCCAAAAATCCGAGCATGAGGGAGGCGACGGCGATATGATCTGAATAGCCGAAGGCGATCACCAGAACAGCGCCTAGATCGTCGGTAACCGCCAGCGAGAGAAGGAGGACGCGAAGGGTGTTTGGCACTCGTCTTCCCAACAGGGTCAGGCACCCAACCATAAACGCTATGTCGGTGGCCATCGGAATTCCCCACCCCTTGTACCCCGGCTCACCCCACTGAAGTGAGAGGTAGAGCGCAGCTGGTACGATCATTCCCCCTAAGGCAGCCCCGATCGGGAGGACCACGGCCCGCAGAGAGTTGAGTTGTCCGAGTACGAACTCCCGCTTGAGTTCGAGGCCGACAACGAAAAAGAATATGACCATGAGGCCTTCGTTGATCCAGTGCTGAAGAGAGTTAGTGGTCTCATGGCCTCCCCACGAGACCCTGATAGGGGTGTTCCAAAACGCGGTAAAGTCGCTCGTGAAGCGGGAATTGGCGATGGCGAGAGCGAGGATCGTGCTGATGAGGAGGAGCCCACCGCTTGCTGATTGGACCCCTAGGAAGCGAGTAACTGGTTGTACTGCCCGATGGATACGCTCGGTCGGAAGTTCCGCGTCAAGCCCAGATGGAATCGCGTTCTGGGGACGGTGAAATATAGCCATGAACCCGTATTTTCGGTTAGGTGATATGCTCAGGCGTGTCACTTCCCTAAACATCGGGGATATGTCGTGGACCCACGGATGCTACTACCGTAGACGGTTTCGAAGAGATAGTAGCATGAGGTGCGGCAGCGTTCGATGCTCAGATCCGATTGGCCGGCCGCTCAGCCGTGATCCGTGACAGGATAAAGGGCGTAACCCGGCGCGCCTTACAAAGCATCCTTGAGCATCGTGGTAGTACATCCCTATCAGAGGTATGATGAAGGACCACCTTTCAAAAGATTCTTCTCGAGGACCGAAGAAGCGAGGCTCGGGCGATGCTACGCCTTGGCATGCGCGCACGGTTGACGAGGTCGAGCGTGTCCTCGAGACCTCTCGCGCTCGCGGATTGAGCGAATCGGTGGCTCAGGAGCGGCTCTCGATCTTCGGTCGAAACGAAGTTGCCGAGACTACGAAGCGCTCCCTTCTCTCCATTGTGTGGGCGCAATTTCAGAGCCTTATCGTATTTATGCTTCTCGCCGCGGCTGGTGTGGCGTTCGCCTTCGGCGATCTCCCTGAGGCGGTGGCCATCGTAGTTGTTGTACTTCTGAACGCGACCGTTGGCTTTTTCATGGAGTGGCGTGCCGATGTCGCGCTCACAGCCCTTCGTCGAGAGGGGGCAGCCACCGCACGGGTTGTTCGTGATGGTGTTGAGCGTCAGGTAGCGGCTAGTGACCTGGTCCCCGGGGATGTTTTCGTTTTGAACGCCGGAGATCGTATACCCGCAGATGCTCGTCTGACGGAGAGTAAAGAGCTTCACGTTGAGGAGGCATCACTTACCGGGGAATCCACTCCCGTTGCGAAGGGAGGTGAACTCGTCGATGTGGAATCCGCGTTAGCGGATAGGACCTCCATGGTGTACATGGGTACCGTTATCACAGAGGGGCGGGGCCGATGCATCGTGACGCACACCGGTGTTCACACGGAGATGGGCAAGATAGGCGCGCTTATCGGGGAGATCGCCGAGCAGCGTACACCGCTTGAACGTGAGCTACATCGGCTGGGGAATAGATTAGTTGTTGTGGTTCTTCTGCTGTGCGCCGTCATCGTGGGCGTGGGTTTGCTCAGAGGAAACGATATCGTAGCGATGGTTGAGGTGGGCATCTCCCTCGCGATCGCAGCTGTTCCCGAGGGGTTGCCAGCGGTCGCCACTATGACTTTGGCGCTTGGCATGCAGCGCATGGCGAAAATGAAGGCGCTGCTTCGTAGACTTCCCGCGGTTGAGACGCTTGGCGCTACTAACGTTATCTGCTCTGACAAGACTGGGACGTTGACCAAAAATGAGATGACGGTACGCGCTCTTCAGCTAGCGGGCCGGCGCGTGGACGTATCAGGTGTAGGGTATGTACCCGAGGGGAAATTTTCCGTTGGTGACGCCGAACTCGATCCCTTTCAGGATACGCTTCTATTCACAGCTCTCAAAATAGGGGCGTTATGCAGCGACGCTCAACTTGAGGAGCGCGGAGCTGAAACGACGGTGTTAGGTGACCCCACCGAGGGAGCATTGCTCGTCGCGGCTCGAAAGGCGGGGATCAACCTCGCCGCGTTGGCGTCGGAGTATCCACGAGTAGGTGAGATTCCTTTCAAGAGCGAGACCAAGCGTATGGCGACGCTTCATCGGCTGCCCGACGATCGAGGGTTCGTTGCGGTGAAAGGGGCTCTCAGCGCGCTGCTTCCTGCTTCAGAGAGCCAGCTGATCTCCGGTGAGACGATCGCTGTATCCCACCGAACGCGCGAGGAGATCCACGCATACAATACAGCGCTTGCCGGAGAGGGGCTACGTGTTCTGGCCTTGGCTTGTAAGGAGACTACTCGTTGGAACGATCCCTTCACGCTTGACGAAGGTCTCACCTTCGTTGGGCTCGTGGGGATGCAGGACCCACTTCGCGAGGAGGCTGTCCTCGCTGTGCACAGGTGTCGTGAGGCGGGAATTCGCGTGATCATGATAACGGGGGATCAACCAGCGACGGCTCAGGCGATAGGCGCGCAGTTAGGACTTGGTCGGAACCAAGGCGGAGAGCCGCTCAAGACCGTACACGGTAGAGAACTATCCTCCGTGGCCGAGCAAGACTGGAAAGAGCTTGTCAAAGAGGTGGCGGTATTCGCTCGCGTTTCTCCCGAACACAAGATGCGAATAGTCCAAGGCCTCCAGGACAATGGGGATATTGTGGCGATGACCGGGGACGGAATCAACGACGCTCCCGCTCTCAAGCAGGCCGATATCGGCATCGCCATGGGAATCAAGGGAACGGAGGTCACGAAGGAGGCGGCTGACATGGTTATCGCCGATGATAACTTCGCCACCATCGTTTCCGCTGTTGAGCAGGGGCGCATCATTTATGGGAATATTCTCCGATTCGTCAGATACCTTTTCTCATGCAATCTGTCAGAGATCCTGATCGTGTTTATCGCGCTGATCGTTGGATGGCCGCTTCCACTCAATGCCATTCAGATACTTTGGCTGAATGTCATCACTGATGTGTTTCCGGCGCTTGCCCTCGTGTTCGAGTCCGCCTCGCCCGACATGATGAAGCGGCCTCCTCGCTCGCCTCAGGAGCCCATACTTTCGGGCCGGTTAATGGGGATTATCGGCGCGGAAGCCTTGCTGATTTGTTGCGCTACCTTGTTAGCTTTTTGGGTTGGTCTGACACGCGAGAGCGAAGCTCCGGAGGTTGGCACCCGGTACGCCTCCTCCCTGGCCTTTATGACCCTCGCATTCTCTCAAATTTTGCACGCATATACCTCTCGCTCACAGACCCGCTCCGCTTTTACCGCATTCTTCTCCAATCGATGGCTCGGAGCCGCGGCTTTCCTCTCGCTTTTTCTTCAGTCTTTGGCGTTCTATGTTCCACCGCTCCAGGAAACTCTCCGTACCGTGGCTCTTGATTCGGAAGGATGGATTATCGTAGCTCTCTGTGGCGCGCTTCCGCTCCTCACCATTGAGATTGTGAAATCGCTTCGCCGAGGGACATTATTGAGAGGGGGTTAGGTTAAGTGCCTAAAATCCTGGCACTTCGGTCGTGTCGAACGCTACGCAAGCTCATTGGCGACCACCATATCTTTTGCTATCCTCAATCCTTACGCGCTCGTAGCTCAGTTGGATAGAGCACAAGTTTCCTAAACTTGGGGTCGGGAGTTCGATCCTCTCCGAGCGCACCATGACTTTCCCTCACGGGAAGTCATGGTAAGACTCGGAAGGAGCGAGATCCCGAGTGATCATTATGCAAGGCGAGCTAGCGCAGCCTTGCGCCGATAGCGCCCCGAGCCTGGGGCGAGGGAATAGCGATAGCGGAACAGGAGATATCGGGGTTCGATCCCTGCCGAGCGCAATCCGTCCCTTCCTTGGGAAGGTCCGAGATGGGGATGGCAGGGGTCGAACCTGCGAGTGATCAAAATGATCCGGAGGGCCTGTCTCCTGACAGGCCGGTGATCCACCAATAATTGGTCGCGAGTTCCGGCCCGTCAGGAAACGGGCCCTTCGGGTTCACGTAACATGGATTTCACGCTGGGTAACCGGTGCCTCACGCAACGTGGCGGTCAGGAATGACCGCCCGCCCGATATACAAACGGTTTGTCGGGAGGGCGACCATTCCTGGTCGCCATAATGCAACGCATCGCTCGGACCTTTGCGCGTGTACCCGCCACCCGGAGGGCCTGTCTCCCGACAGGCCGGTGAGGCACAGATATTTCATCGCGAGTTCCGGCCCGTCGGGAGACGGGCCCTCGTGCGCCTATGATGCGCAC
>JAULVA010000360.1:0-6726 GCA_032111275.1 Bdellovibrionota bacterium | reverse complement strand
CGCAACTCGCACACCGACGAGTACGCCAATCTCCACCGCGACGATTACGCCCTCTCGTACGGCGACCAACACTCCAACGGTTCGTCCGACGCTCACTCCGACCAGGCCGGCCACGGAGACTCCGACGCTAACGGCTACGTTCACCCCATCGCATACCCCGATGGACACCGAGACGCCGACTGCCACTCCAAGCGAGACTCCTACCGAGGAGGCATCACCGGGGCCATTAGGATTGGAGCCACAGAGTACAGAAGGCCCTAGCAGTGGCCTATTTCCGGTTAAGGTGGAAACGCCTTATTGGTATGAGGCCCCCAACCCAGAAGAGGTTGCCACAGAAACTCCGACACCAACTGAGACACCAACTGAGACACCAACTGAGACACCAACTGAGACCCCGACCGATATTCCCATGGAGGAGCCGACCGGCATGCCAACTGAGTTTCCGGATCCTTCACCAACGAGTTGTGATGCGGATGAGGCTCGCGAGCGGTATCGAGATGATCCGATTTATCAGTGCTGCGGCCTTGACTACCAATGTAAGCCTAATGGACAGGGGTCCGCGTCGAAGGCAACGGCCTATAATCCGGGAGGTGGTGGAATCGAAGGTGGAGTGAAAGCCGCTGACTTGCGCCCAGTACAGGCGATTGATCGGTGGGGCGGCGAGGGCGTCGTTACTTTGGAGGTAGACAACAAGCTCAACAGCTATATCGATGATAGTGGCGTTAGAAGAAAATTATCACCGAAGGCTTGCGTGAAGGACAAAGATACGATGGACGACATGAGAGATCCCAGTGGCAACCCGTATCAATTCGAGGCACACGATACCGGGTCGCACTTCTTCGGTGATGTTAATGATTATGATGATGGTCTAGGGACCTCAGCGTTTGACATACCGGTCAGCCAGCCAGGCATGATGTCGGATCCGAACTATAATCGAGAGTACTTCCTCATCGTTTGTAATATGGAGAGATAGGGGCGCGAAACGCTCGCATGCGGTAGAAGGTGACGCGTCGAGGACGGACTTCGAGGCAGCGTCGCGCCTAATGGAGTTTTACTGCGCGAAAGGATGAATAAAAAAGCCCCGTCCCTTGTTACGGGGACGAGGCTCGTAGGGTTTGAGGCGCGGAACTACCCCTCTTCGCCGAAGCTGCGAGGGATAATTCCGTCCTTGGGCTTAATCATCCGCCTTCGCCAAGGCTCCGGCGGATAATCGACCTTCGGTCGATTACATCATTCCGCCCATGCCGCCCATGCCGCCCATTCCACCCATGCCGCCCATGCCGCCTGAACCTGATGACTCATCCTTAGGCTTGTCAGCGATAAGCGCTTCGGTTGTGAGCATCAAACCAGCAACGGAAGCCGCGTTCTGCAACGCAGTGCGAACTACCTTGGTTGGGTCGATGATTCCAGCCTTAACCATATCCTCGTAGGTATCGGTAGCAGCGTTGTAACCGAAGTTACCCTTGTTGCTACGAACTTTGTCGATGACGACAGCTGGCTCAGCGCCCGCGTTCGACGCGATCTGCTTGAGAGGAGCCTCAAGAGCCTGACGAACGATCTTAACACCGAAGAGCTGCTCCTCGTTGTCGAGCTTGAGAGCCTCAAGCTTCTCGATGGTGCGGATGAGAGCAACTCCACCGCCAGGAACGATACCTTCCTCTACAGCGGCGCGGGTTGCGTGGAGAGCGTCCTCTACACGAGCCTTCTTCTCCTTCATCTCAACCTCGGTTGCTGCTCCAACATGGATTACAGCAACACCGCCTACGAGCTTAGCGAGACGCTCTTGGAGCTTCTCACGGTCGTAGTCAGAGGTTGTGTTCTCGATCTGCTGACGGATCTGCGTAACGCGAGCTTTGATGTCAGCGTCAGCGCCCTTACCATCGATGATGGTGGTGTTGTCCTTATCGATAACGATGCGCTTAGCCTTACCAAGGTCTTGAAGCGTAACGTTCTCAAGCTTAAGGCCAAGGTCCTCAGTGATGCACTTACCGCCGGTGAGAACCGCGATATCCTCAAGCATCGCCTTACGACGATCGCCGAAGCCTGGAGCCTTGACAGCGCATACGTTGAGAGTTCCACGGATCTTGTTTACTACGAGCGTAGCGAGAGCCTCGCCCTCTACCTCTTCAGCAATGATGAGGAGTGGCTTGCCGGACTTAGCTGTCTGCTCAAGAACAGGAAGGAGGTCCTTCATGCTGCTGATCTTCTTCTCGTGGATGAGAACAAGAACGTTCTCAAGCTCAGCTTCCATACGCTCTGGGCTCGTTACGAAGTAAGGGGAGAGGTATCCACGGTCGAACTGCATACCCTCAACAACCTCAAGGGTTGTCTCAAGGCCCTTAGCCTCTTCAACGGTGATAACACCTTCCTTACCAACCTTCTCCATCGCCTCAGCGATGATGCCACCGATCTCGCTATCAGAGTTAGCGGAGATAGTTCCAACTTGCGCGATCTCCTCTTTGCCCTTCGTCGAACGGCTCATGCTCTTCAAGGTCTCAACGGCCGTCTTAACTGCGGCATCGATACCACGCTTAAGGGACATTGGATCGTGGCCAGCGGCAACGAGCTTGAGTCCTTCGCGATAGATAGCGTCAGCGAGAACGGTTGCGGTTGTTGTTCCGTCTCCAGCGATATCAGAGGTCTTGGAAGCAACTTCCTTAACCATCTGAGCGCCCATGTCCTCGAAACCTTCGAGCTCGATCTCTTTGGCAACAGTAACACCGTCCTTCGTAACGGTCGGAGCGCCAAAGCTCTTCTTGATAACAACAACGCGACCCTTCGGTCCCATCGTAACGCGAACCGCGTCGGCGAGCTTCTTAACACCCTTGAGGATCTCCTCGCGAGCATCAGCGCCGAACTCTAAAATCTTAGCCATGATATTCCTTACTTATAAAATAAAGTGTTTTGTCGTTAGCTGTTTAAATTACAGCACAACTCCAAGTACATCGTCTTCGCGCATGATGAGGAGGTCAGAGCCCTCTACCTTCACTTCCACGCCGCTGTACTTACCGAAGAGGATCTCGTCGCCCTCTTTTACATCCACTGGATTAACAGTTCCGTCCTCACGAACCTTGCCCTTTCCAACGGCAACGACACGTCCGCGCTGAGGGCGCTCTTGTGCATTGTCTGGAAGGAAAAGTCCGCCAGCGGATTTTTCCTCAGGAGCTAAACGCTCCACGATGATACGGTCTTGTAACGGCCGGATCTTATTCTTCTTGCTGCTCATTAGCTTTACCTCCGAATGTAGAAAAAAGGACTCGACTTACTTAATAAGCCAAATTGGGTTCCTCATTCTTACGTGTGTGCGCACCCCCCTGCTGGCTTGGCTTGAAACGCCGTAGCGCCCGCCGGGACATCTGCCGCTCGACAATACCCCAACTAGCGGGGTTAGCAACACGGGATTGGGTGCGTTCTGTTAATGCGCACTGGTCTTTATCATTTCAAGGGGGCGGGGGAGATTTTTCTTAGGGCCGGCATTTATAGATTTCCCCTTCGAAATCAGGTTATAGTCCCCGGCGACTTTCAGCTATCCATTTTAGGGACTTACGGCACTCATGAGCGCTGCTCTCACCACACACTCTGAATCCTCTGGCAGCGAAGGCTGGCGGGGAGGGTTTTCGGCTCGGGTGTCAGAGATCGTCGACAAGGGGCTGTCCGAAGGGGTCGTGAGTGGCGCACTCGTAGCCGCGGCTCACCACGGACGTTTCTCGGTTCAGCTATGTCGCGGGAACAAGGTGTCCCTGAAAGGCGGGACCGAGGTTCGTCCGTTAGAGTTCACGACGGTGTTCGACCTGGGAACTCTGACCGAGGTCGTATGCACGGCGACCCTTATGATGCGCCTCATATCGGGAGGAAAGGTTAACCTTCTCGATCGCGCCTCTCGATTCGTCCAATCTCTTGCTGTGGGTCAACGATCTCAGATCACCCTAGCCCATCTACTTGCGCATGTCGCTGGATACGGAACCGCCACTGGGGTTGCTGATGAGATCCTTCGCGCCCACGAGGGGGCTCGTCCCGGACTGCTTTCAAGTAGTGGCGCGCGACAATACACCTACAACTTTCTCCACAAGCTCCCTCCTCGGTATGAACCGGGCACTCGGCAGCTCCGAAGCGACGCGGACTACATTGTGTTAGGTGAGATCTGTGAGGCGATAACGGGCATGCCGCTTGAGAAGGCGTTCTCTCGGTTTGTCGCCGCTCCGCTCGGACTCCGAAGTTTAAACTTTATCGA
This sequence comes from Bdellovibrionota bacterium, assembly GCA_032111275.1. GTDB lineage: Bacteria > Bdellovibrionota_C > UBA2361 > UBA2361 > OMII01 > OMII01. The sequence goes on along the minus strand of JAULVA010000360.1, from coordinate 2,495 downwards.
ACTGTCCTCCGTTCGCAGTAAAAATGTGCGGCCGATGACTGAGGTTTTCGCGCCGATGGGGGAGTGTCCTCGACGAAATCGTTTCGTGTGTGGAGAGGTGTGGGATGAACACGCCTGGGCGATGGGTGGAGTATCTGGTCACAATGGGCTTTTCGGCACAGCAGACGATCTTCTTACGTGGGCAGCTGAGATCCTCGCGGCGTTGAAGGGTAGGTCCGATATCATCAGCGCGGACGTCGCCCGCGCGTTTATGGCGCCGAACATTCCAGGATTCGATCCTGATTGGCGACTCGGATTCGACGGGGTTGTGTCTCCTGAGGGCGCGGCGGCGGCTGGAGTGGCGTCAGAAGCGGTTACTATATCGAGTGCGACCGGATGCTCCGTTATCATTGAGCCGAAACGAGATCTTATCGCCATAGTTTTAATGAGTGGCAGCGTCGCGAACGGAATGACTAAGCGATTTTTGGCGATGCGTTCAGATATTCACGCGGCGTTGTTAGAGACGGAGTAGTTCGGAAGTAGTCGTATGAGCATGTGGGATAAATTAAAAGAGGTTGAGGAACGCTACGAGTCGCTCGCCCAGCAGTTGTCAAAGCCTGAGATCATCTCTGATAGAGATATCTTTCAGAAGTATTCCAAAGAGTACAAAGATCTGACGGACCTTGTCACAACCTATCGCTCCTTCAGTAAGGCGAGTGAAGAGTTGGCTGGTAGTAAAGAGCTCTTGGCGTCATCCACCGATCCGGACCTCCGCGAGATGGCGACAGAGGAGATGCGGGTACTTCAGAATGTTGTAGAGGATCTAGAGAAGCAATTACAGATCCTCCTTCTTCCCAAAGATCCAAACGATCACAAGAACGTTATCCTGGAAATTCGAGCGGGCGCTGGAGGAGATGAGGCGTCACTGTTCGCGGGAGAGCTTTTCCGTATGTACTCGCGGTACGCGGAGAATCGTGGATGGCGTGTTGAGGTCATGAGCGCGAGCGATGCCGGACCGGGGGGAGTCAAAGAGGTTATCGCGATGATAACCGGGGATGGGGCGTTCAGCCGTCTCAAGTATGAGCGCGGTGTGCACCGAGTTCAGCGCGTTCCGGCGACCGAGGCCGCGGGGAGAATCCATACCTCGACCGTAACGGTCGCCGTACTTCCTGAGGCAGAGGACGTGGAGATTAAGATCTTCGATAAGGATCTCCGCATCGACGTGTATCGCGCTGGTGGGCCAGGTGGGCAGTCCGTTAACACGACGGACTCGGCTGTTCGCATCACGCACATTCCAACGGGCGTCGTTGTCGCGATGCAGGATGAGAAGTCACAGACCAAGAATAAAGAGAAGGCGATGCGAGTTCTTAAGGCTCGTATCTTTGAGCAAAAGCAAGCCGAGCTTGACGCCGAGCGCCGAGACGACCGACGTAGCCAGGTAGGAACGGGCGATCGTTCGGAGAAGATTCGAACCTATAACTTCCCGCAGTCTCGTATTACCGATCATCGTATTAAAATATCGGTAAGCGATGTGGAGGCTGTGCTTGGTGGAGATGTTGACCAGTTGATCGATCCGGTCGTTGCGCATTACCAGGCCGAGGCGTTACGTGGAGAGACTGTTGTCCAATAGTGATCCGACGATCGGTGAGTTGCTTCATCGAGGCTCTCTCGCGCTCTCGGGGGTATCCTCCTCAGCTCGCCTTGATAGTGAGGTGCTCCTTGGACACCTGCTCGGATACTCACGTACTCAACTGATCATTAATAACTCGTCGCCGTGCAGGTCGGAGATTGTGGCGCATTTTAGCGCGTTGCTGGAACGGCGGCAGCGAGGCGAACCAGTCGCGTACATTACGGGAGAACGTGAGTTCTGGGGATTGTCCTTCGAGGTCTCTCCGTCGGTGCTTGTGCCGCGCCCCGAGTCAGAGCTCATTGTCGAGGAAGCTCTGGCGTTCGCGGGGAGCGCCCGCTCTCTGCGTTTCGTTGACCTTGGTGTCGGTTCTGGCTGCCTCTCGATAGCGCTCGTTGTTGAGCTGACGAAGCAACGGTGCGACGCGCAGGGTATCGGTATCGATATCAGCCACGAGGCGCTCGTGGTCGCTCAGGCTAACGCCAAGCGTCACGATGTTTTTAATCGAATCACCTTCGCACGCGGGAATTGGTTTGATGGGGTTCAAAAAATAAAGCCACCCTACGACATCATCATCGCTAATCCTCCCTACATCGATCCAGGCGAACAGGTGCCGATCGACCTTTCATTTGAGCCACGAAACGCGCTCTTCGCCGAGGAGAGGGGACTGCGGGATGTGCGACTCATCCTTGAGCAATCGCATTCCCGACTGCGGAGTGGTGGACTGCTCTTAGTTGAGGTCGGTGCGGGTAAGCGAAACGTGCTTCGAGAGATGTTGCCGGCGTTCGAGCAGCGGTACGATATCTCCCTCCTAGGAGATGAGTCGGAGCAGGATAGATTCACCGTGATCCGGTTGGTGCGGAGGTAGGGGGCGAAACGTGAACCCGGA
>JAULVA010000359.1:0-12745 GCA_032111275.1 Bdellovibrionota bacterium | reverse complement strand
GTCCACAAGATCTCCGTGCGGATCGATGACGGCGCATCCAAGCCCCCGTTGCATATCGTTCTGGACCAGGAGTTGAAGCAGACACGATTTTCCGCTTCCAGATTTCCCAACGATGTAGAGATGTCGTCGCCGGTCGAGGGTCTTAATTCCAAACTTGGTCGAAAGGTCCCGATAGTTGACGGTTCCGAAGGTGCAGAGATACGGTTCGGTCATCTGCGTCGGAAGATTGCGGGGCGGGGGGCCTTTTCGTGATACGACCATAGCGGTATTCGGGAGGGTCGCGAGCATGGGAATGTGGTAGAGCGTCGTGAGTTCAATAGAGGAGAGGAGGAACGGTTTGTGAAATCGCCGTTCCAGGAGGCGAGACGTGAAGGCTTTGCTCGACTCGATCTTGCCGGTTATAAATCTATTCTCATCTAATGTGTTGAAAGCTTTGAGCGCCGTTCCGAGGTTCTCGACGTTGTTGGCGAGGCGCTTGTAGGTGCTGGTTCTCTCGTTCTTCGACACGTTCGCAGGGATGTCCGAGAGACTGGCGAGGCGCAGCGTTACTGACGCGAGGTTGCTTGTGCACTTTGTTCTAACCAGCTCCATGCTGTGGGTGGGGAGCCCTCGCTTGAGCAGCGTACGAGCTCGGAACTTACTAATAAAGTTTTCTTGGGCTCGTTTCATCCCCAGTTTAAGGTGAAGTGGCGCGGTATCCCTCAGGGGACGAATGATGACCTGGTACACAAAACGATCGTGCTCCGCTATCTGAGAGAGTGGGGTAACGATGGGGGCCATCGAATCGACCGCGAGGGCCTTATAGTCTTTCAGCGGATAGATGTCAGGGTGCCACAACTTCATCTCGGTACCCACCACCATAGTGTTGGGTTGCACCGTTTGAAGATAATCCTCCACGTCGCGGACCTCAGCGTCCGCCATCCATGAGTACACCCCCGTACTGAGGATATCGAGCATCGTATCGCTGCCCGCCATGCACACGTATACCATCTTATTGGTCGCGTATAATTCAAGGGCGAACGGCTCCCAGATACTCTCGATGATATCGTCGATCTGATGCCAAAAACAACGGGCCGGGACGACATCCCACACGGTGTCGAAGACCGCCTGGATATCGCTGGGCCCCCGACGGGGGATATGCACACACACTACACGCATCGAATCGGTCGCTTCCTGGGGAGATTATTCAACCGCTCCCATAGTACCCCCGTATGGGGTCTTACTGAAGGGGCATCATTGGGTAAATGACGGCATTTCCGAGTTTAAACCTGAGGTATCGCTCCATACTTGCACCGCTCCTCGGTGGTCGGAGAGCTCTGTTGAGAGGCGCATGATGGGGCGACTCCGCGCATCAGGCGCTAACCGATGGATTTAAGGAGGTTTTAGGGTCTGCACCTGGCTTCAATAGGTTGACTCCCCCCGCGTTGAGTCCTATCGTTTCCGGCACGCATGAACGCAGTCCAACACTTCAGTCCACAGCTCCACTCCCCTATCGGTCTCGTCGCCGGTAATGGGCAATTTCCCATCGAATTCGCCGAAAACGCTCGTGCGCGGGGGCTCACCGTGGTGACCGTTGCGATCAAAGGGGAGGCGGATAAACGGATTGAAGCGCTCTCGGAGAGTACTACCTGGGTTACCGTGGGCCAGCTTGGAAAGCTTATCAGGTCGCTCAAACGCGCGGGGTGTCGACAGGTCGCCTTTGCGGGAGGGGTTACACGGGTCAATTTCGTTGACGGTTTCCGCATCGATTGGGTCGGTTTGCGGATGTTGTCGAAGCTTAGGTCGTTTAACGATGACTCGATCATGCGCGTGATTATCGCCACGGTCGAGATCGGCGGGATCCAAGTCATCGGTGCCAGTACGCTGCTTGAGAAAAGCGTTCCAAAAGCGGGAACGCTGACAAAGCGGGGTTTGACCCGTGATGAGATAGAGAACGCCAAGATAGGGTGGGAGGCTGCTCGGACAACGGGCACCCTCGATATCGGCCAGTCGATCGTGATGAGAAACAAGACCATCATCGCGGTAGAAGCGGTTGAGGGGACTGATGCCACCATTAAACGAGCGGCGGCTGTTCGAGGAGAGGGAGGCGTCTTGGTGAAGCTCGCCAAGCCTATCCAAGACCTCCGGATCGACCTTCCAGCTATCGGTGTGCGCACGATCGAATTGATGCATGAAAATCGCATCACCGCTCTCGTTATCGAGGCGGGTAAGGCGATCATGCTCGACCCTCAGGGGATTTTAGAGGCAGCTCACCGCCTCGATATCGCTATCGTCGCGGCTGAGGATCTCTCGCAGCTTGAGCGGTCGTGAGAGCAGGGCCATTCCTCTCAACGAGTCCTGAGGGCTCGCTGGCCTCGTTGTGAACAATCGCGCCACTCACCGCACATGTGCTTTCATTCGTAATCGCGGAATCGGGGATCGTGTGTTTTTCTCCTCTCCAAATCGGAACATACGTTCTTTCAGGTGGTTGGAGCTGCTTGGTTTCCCGCTCAAAAAAGCCCCCATTCGTTAATCAAAGGCCGATTTCAGTCGTTACCCTCCCCTGAGAGGAATAAATCCTTTCAGCGGCTTCCGCCGCGTCTTTCACAAGGATGTGTATGTTTCTGTGGAATGACCCATCAAAACAAGGCGCTCGAAACGAGGCGCGTTCGGAATCGCGGTCGGTAACCGGTTTGGTTTCCGCCCGGTGGCTCGCCGTCGACGCGATCCTCCGCTCGTTGATCCTCGATCCGGAAGGGCCTGACACGAGAGCGATGATGAGACGGGATCTCCGTGTCATGTACGCCGCCGGTCGGATTGAAGATGTGGTGGAGCGTCCATGCGATGCCTACCAAGAGGCCGCTGGGGTGATGAATACTTTGAGGAAATCGATCTCGTAGGAGGGGACCGAGTGGTTACTGATACGATGTGACGGAATTCATGGGTACCTGATTGGTAGGGACCGTGTCCTCGCGGGCCGTATCGGTGAGGTGCCGTCATATGAGGAGGAGGAACAGGAAAAGGGCTTGGTTGCTACCTCACCGCCAACATCCTATCCAGCGCGGTCTTAGCTCGAACTCGAATATCCTCGGGAACCTCGATGATGGTTTCGTTATTCACGAGACAGTTGAGGGTATCCTCAAGGGTGATCTCATTCATGTGCGGACACCGAATACTGCACAGACGGAGCACGTCCTTGTCCGGATTCTCCGCGATGATGTTGTCAGCCATGCTACACTCTGTAAGTAGTAAGAAGTGTGGCGCAGTTGATTTTTTCACAAAATCTACCATTCGCGACGTACTCTGGGAGTAATTAGACGCAGCCACCACCTCCGGACTACATTCCGGATGCGCGAGTACCTGCACCTCGGGGAACTGTTTTCGGATGTTCTGGATATCCTCGACGTTGAACTGCTCGTGAACCTCGCATCGTCCCCGCCATCCGATCATGACCGGTCCGGACGGCGCCGGGTCACCCTTCTTGGGGAAGAGGATCTTCTTTCCGGTCTCCTGCGCGACGTTGCTCGCGAGGAATTCGTCTGGAAGGAAGATAATCGTGTCCGAATTGATCGATTGTACAAGTCGAGCGGCGTTCCCTGATGTGCAGATGTAATCCGATTCAGCTTTTACATCGGCGTAGGTGTTGATGTACGAGACAACCGGCACACCGGGATACTGTTTCTTTAATTGTCGAACGTCCTCGGCCGTGATGCTTGAGGCGAGGGAGCATCCCGCTACCTTCGCGGGAAGGAGAACGGTCTTATTGGGATTGAGTATCTTCGCTGTCTCGGCCATGAAACGCACGCCGCAGAAGATGATCGGATCAGCGTCCGTTTCAGCGGCTTTACGGGAGAGCTCAAGGGAATCCCCGACCACGTCCGCGACGGTGTGATAGAGGGCCGCTTCCATGTAATTGTGGCCAAGGATGATAGCGCCGCGCTCTTTTTTTCGGCGGTTAATCTCGTAGACCAACTCCGCTTTTACGCGAAGCTCAACGTCAGGTATAAGCTTCGAGAGCTTAGCCTGCATGAGTTTGAACGTTTCTTGGACGGTTGTTGCCTCAATAGCCATATCCGCATGGTATCCCGGATTGAAAAGGGGGTCAAAAGTTCGAAAATAAAGCGGATTCAGGTCTGTAGGGAGACAAGGCACAACAACGCATGCGCGTTGTTTTGCATGGGAGTGAAGCCTATTTTGGTTGCAAAGACGGGATACGTTGTTTTCGATCCCGAATTTCTTCGGGTTATCTGCGCCACTGCATCAAGATCATACCGAGCCGCTCCTTGAGCGTTTGTACCTCTCGGTCCCTATCCGATCCCTGCCCGCCATAGCTGTACACCTCGATATCATCGAGAAGCGAGTTGATAGAGAGGGCGAGGTTCTTATCGGGGAGAGCGGTCGAGACCCGAGCGCGGAGCTCGTCCATCGTACTGTTCTCAGAGACGCGGGATAGTTTTGAGGTGATAACCTGACGAACGAACGCTTCGAGGTCCTTCATCGATCTCACCTCGTTCAATGCTGTGGTCGATATCTCTGGCGATTCGCGAACCGGTTTCCTCTGCGCGGCGAAGATCCCAATACATCCGATACCGCACGCAGCGGCGAGAAGGAGAAGGGCGAACTGGACGCTCACGAGACTCGATACGCGTTCTAGTATTCCGGGTTCCTCGTACTGAAGAGGGGGCGCGATCGGAAGCGGCGGCATAGTGGGCACCACCGATGATGCCGACTGGGCAGCTGAGCTTTGCGGCGCCGCGCTCGCCGGTTGCGCGTTCGTCGCTGAGAGATCCGGTCCTCGCACCGGGAAGGGGATATCCGCGGTTGAGAGTACCTCATAGGCACCCGTTTGTGGATTGAAGGAGGTCAGCTTCGGGCCAGGAATTCGAACGAGCCCTGGTGATAACGAGAGGAGTGAGTACTTGAAGGTTTTCGAGGTAATGAGTTTTCCATTTCGTCGATCTGTTTTGATCTCCGGCCGCTCCTCATACACCTTGAAGCGAGGGGGCACCTCAAGGGGGACTGTTTTGAGGGTATTGAGGTTGCCATCACTGATGACCTCCACGGAGATAGTTTTCGTTTCTCCGGTATTCACCGCCTCAAGGGGATAGTCAGCCCGGATCGCTGTTTGGCCAACGATCGCCACGGGAGGCGCGGTCTGACGCTCCTCATCGGTCATCGGTGGGAGTGGCTTCACCTCAAGGGAGAGTTCGTTTGAGGTAACGGATATAGGCTTTAGTTCCACCCGATCGAAAAACTGTTGAAAGAAGTTTCCGCTGAATGGATCGAGGGTGAGTGGGTTATCGAGGGATCTCTGATCTGGGATCTTCGCCTTGAGCCTGCGAGCTGGGATGGTGATGGTCCCTGAGCGAAGGGGGAAGAGCGCCTTGAGCGATTCGACCGTTGTGTATTCCACCCGGGTTACGTTGCGAAGTGAACGTTGATTGTCGGCGATCGTCTCCTGCCACACCCCGTCGTTGGTTGGTTCCTCAATAGCGAGATCGCTCACATCAACCCTGGTGTAGAGGCTTAAAGTATGAACCACCTGTTGCCCCTCATACGCTGTGGTCGGGCTCACCGTTTGGCGCAAGAACAAGAGATCCCCGCCGTCTTTGTGGGTAGGGTTCCCCTTGAGATTACTCGCTCCGATCGGCACTTCAAGAGGGGGAACGGTCATCGTCCTTTCATCCACCGCAACGGTCGCTTTCGGCGTGCGCAGGGAACCCTCGCGCCGAGGAGCGAGGTGATACACGTACGAGATGCGTGAGTTCATGACCCCGTTGACGATCGAGATACTGGTACGAGGGCCAAGAAGGGTTACCTCAAAGTCGGAGTCGTCGGCCAGGACCGGTGGTGGAGCGTTGCGGGCCCCCTCAACCGTTACGGTGAAGAGGAAGAGATCGTCGAGGTGTCCTGAGCGTGGAGATATCTCCGACGTGACGGAGACCTCGGTCATGCCAACAGGTGTGGTGAGGAGCGTTGCAAAAACGACAACGAGCGCCACAAGGATGGATCGACCGAGCATGAAGGAAGAGGTGATAGAATTCATAGGCACTCGAAGTCCCTGGAATTACTGTCCTGCGGACCAGGGGCGCGGAGCTTGCACCTATATGATGCCCCAGCGGCCCAAGAGGTGTACCGACTTTGTGCCCTCGTTACCATGTTTGGCCCCCCGTCGCCCGCCGGCCCCGTTCTTTTCTGATAAGAAGGGGGGATTCCGGAAGGGACTCTAGCCACGCATCAGCCTCCTTTTGGGAGGGGTTTCTTGTGTCGAGGGCTAGCGGTTTTGAGCTAACGTTTTGCTCCTGCGGGGGAGGCTCCTCATCTTGGTTCTCCTTGGGGCGTGTGTCCTCCTCCTTTTTTTCCTCTTCATCGGCTTGAGCCGTGGGGCTTTCCTCAGACGGCGATGGTTGCGGTGAGGGTGCGGCGCTCTGGCTCGGAGAGGGAGACCCCGCCGGTTGCGTCTGTGGGGACGCTGAGGGATTGGGGCTTGGACTCGCATCCGGGTCCGGAGAGGAAGCTGCGTCAGGGGATGGAGATCCCTCGGGACTTGAGGCCGGAGATGGGGAAGGAGAGCCTTGAGCCTGTGAGTCTTGTTGATCCTGTTTCTCTTTTTCCTCCGGTGTCGAGGAGCTCTGCGGAGACGGTGAGGGTTGAGGCGATTGATTCGGATCTCGGGTTGGTGTCGGCGTAGGGGTCGGTTTATTCCGCTGCTCCTCGAGGAGCGCCTTCGTTACCGTTCTGTTGTGCAACGCCCTCTCGTCATCAGGCTTTACATCGAGCGCCTTGGTGAAGGCGTCGATCGCCTCCTGATACCTCTTCAGGGCAAGTAGCGCGTTTCCTTCGTTGTACGTGTTCTCGAAATAATCCCTCCCGTTTGTCGTCTCGGAGGCGAGGGCGTTGAATATTCGTCGAGCCTCTTCGTAGCTCCCACCCTTGAAGAGAGCGGAGGCGTAGCCTTGGCGAAGGGCGGGATCGTTCGGCGCCGCGTCAAGCGCGGCTTTAAACGCGGCGGCCGCTTCCTTGTATTTACCCTCCGAGTAGAGTTCATACGCGGCCCGCGCGGTGGTTGATGAGTGGGGGATAGCGAAGGCGGAGTTTGAGAACGCGAGGAGTACCAATACGCTTCGAAGGAGCGTTCCTGCTCGTGGTAGAGCGGCGAATATCACTAATGCTCCCAGAGCGGCGAGCGCGAGCCACGGCCCGAGTTCGTCATAGGCTCGAACCGTTCGGGTGCCTTGATGAGCTCCTCCACGTGGCGAGAGAGAGGCCTTCGCGAGTTCACGAATGTCGCGATCGTCTACGGTGGCTCGAACGTATATCCCCGAACCGGCATCCGCGATCGCTTTCAGCGATTCCTCGCCAAGTTTGGAATGGACCACGGCTCCCGATACGTTTCGGATGAAGCTCCCATCGTCGAGCTCTATAGGGGAACCCATCGTGGTACCAATCCCAAGAACATCGACCCGGATCTTTTTCTCTTGAATAAGGTCGATCACTCGGTTCAGAGTGAGTTGGTCATCCTCGCCATCGGACACGAGCAGAAGCCGCGCGTTTCGCGAGGTCTCCTCAGTGAATCGGCCCAGCGCCGTCGAGACACCAGCCTCCAGATTTGAGCCGAGGCTGGTCACCATCTCGGGCGATATCTCGGAGATGAACTGTTTCACCACCGAGGAGTCGTCCGTTATCGGACAGAGAAGGTAGCTGTATCCCGCGAAGAGGGTAATGCCGTATCGATGGGGCTCTCCCTCTTTCATGAACTCATCGATCAGATCCTTCATCTTCCGCTTCGCCAAGTCGATCCGTGATGGCGGTACGTCTTTGGCGAACATGCTGCGACTGACATCGACGACGAACATGTAATCATCGCTTGATGCGGGAACGGTTACATCCGTCGATCCAGCGTAGGGCCGGAAGAGGGCGAGCCCCATCAGCGCGAGTGGAACCGCTCTGAGGATCACCATCGTAAAAGGGCTCCGTGAAGAGTGTAGCCCAAGCTTCCTTCGGCGTTCCTCTCGCTTCCTGTTTTGAATCGCGACAACAACGAGCAGCACGGCCAGGAGAGGCAATGTTAGTGACGCAAGTGGATTCAGGATGCCGCTCACCGATATCTCCTACGTGACCTTCATAAAGTATGTGGCGGCAAGGAGCGTGCCGATGACGTATGCCAGGAGCGCGACCAAGACGAAGGGGGCATAGAGCTCCTCGACGATCGTTTTCTCGGGCTCCTCCTCCTCGGTTTCGGTGAGCTTCTCGATCTCTTTGTACACTTCGCGAATCCCCTCCTGGCTACTCGCGTTGAAGTAGGACCCTCCAGTCATGGCCGCTATCTCTTTCAAGGTCTTCTCGTCGAACTCCGCCATCGGTCCGATCGGCGCGCCGAGCATGCCCCCCAAGGGTTGATTCAAAAGCGGGGAGGATCCCGTGCCGATCCCGATAGTGTGAATTTGAATGCCAAGATTCTTCGCGATGTGAGCGGCCTTGATCGGGCTCACTTGGCCGGCTGTGTTGACGCCGTCGGTCATAAGGATAATCGCTTTTGATCCCTCCTTCACCTCTTGAAGTCGCTTTAACGCGAGTCCCAAACCATCTCCGATAGCGGTGCCATCACCGGCCATGCGTGGTTGGATCGATCGCACCAATTCCTCCACAAGATTCGTGTCGCTCGTGAGCGGGCTCTGCAGATACGCCGTGTTTCCGAAGACAACGAGCGCTATGCGGTCTCGCGAACGGGAGCGGACATACTCCGCGACGGTGGCTTTCAGTCCCTCCATGCGGGTCGTTTGCCCAAGCGATGTCGGGAAATCGCGGGCGGACATGCTGTTTGAGGCATCAACGACGAGTACGATATTTCGGCTCGCCTGTTCCTGTTGGACGACCAGTATCTTTTGCGGGCGAGCTGCCGCGACGGAGAGAGAGAGGATGGCGATACCCATCAGCGAATTGAGGACCGGGGCGCGAAGCTTTTGTCGAGCACTTTTCGGCAGTGTGGTGAGAAAGGCCGCACTCGGGAACGAGACCGTTGATTTCGGCTCTCGTCGTAGAAAGCGAACGAGGAGGTAGAGAAGGGGAGCGGCCAAGAGCCAGGGATACGCGAACGTCATCGGGCACTCACCTCGGAGCGGTACTCATCGATAAGGGTTACGAGTTGGGAGGCGATCTCGCGAGCGGCGGCGTCTCGCCGAGACGATGCGGGTTCGTATCCCATCTCCTCTAAGGAGGCAGCGGCGAGGATAATCCGTTTCAGGGATGGAGGGGTTTCCTCGCTCACCGAGGCGCGGAGCTCATCCCCGGTAAGTTCGAGCACGTTTCTTCCTGATATGTGAGAGACGAGCCGACGAGCGATGCGAGACGCTCGCTCAAGATTTACCTCGGCGTTTACGTTGGTTGAGGCGTTCAACTCAGTGATAAGTGTGTCGACGATCGTAGCGTCTCCCTTGCTTGCGCGAGGGGTCTGTCGTCTCCACACGGCCGCGGCCACGAATGCGAGCGCTACCGCGATCGCGGACCACACTGAGGGGCTCGGTACCCACGGCATGTAGGGTATCTCTGTTATATCGTACGGTACAGGAATCGGGGTTTGCATGGCTTTATCGAGCTATCCTCCGCGTTCGTTCACGCATCAATCGGACGAGGGGCCGGATCACGCTATCGGAGATGACGATGTGGTCCGCTCGGCACGACTGCGCGGTGTCGCGAAGCCGCAACCGTTGCGCCTCAAGGGCCTCGCTCCACTTCTCTCGTACCATCTGACTGGAGGTATCAACGACCACCTGCTCCCCGGTCTCCGCGTCCGTGAAGGTGACGAGCCCGAGCGACTCGCCCTGCTTGAGTGGAGACTCAATCTGAACGAGGACCACGTCATGGATGGTAGAGAGCGTTCGGAGCTCGGTCTCAAAGGGAGGGCAGAGGAAGTCTGACAGGACAAAGATGACACTCGGTTTTCGAAGGGTGAGGGAGATGTCTTGGAGAGCCGCGGCGAGATCGGTGTTTAGGTGCAATCCCTGCTCGTTCATCAGTGAGGCGAGGATCTGCTGCGTCCTTTTGGCCCCGGATTTCGGATGGAGGTAGGTGAGTGGTTTGTCGGCGAAAAGGGAGAGGCCGATGAGGTCGTTGCCCCGTTGCGCGAGCGCCCCAATCGTCGCCACGAACTCAAGCGCTCTCGTGTAGCCGGAGCGTTGATCGAGCGCGCGCATCGAGGCGCTCATGTCCACGGCAACGAGTACGCGAAGCTGTCGGTCCTCCTCATATGATTTCACGAACACCTTGCCGGTTCTAGCGGTTGCTTTCCAGTGGATGTGTTTGACGTCATCACCGGGTTGATACTCTCGAATATCGGTGAACACGAGTCCGGTTCCTCGAAACGCGGAGCGGTACTGGCCCATGAGGTCTCCGGTCACGAGTCGCCGCGAGCGCAGCTGTATTCGGCGCACTTCAGCGGTTTTCGGAATCGTGAGCGGCGAGCCCGATGCGTTCATAGGTTACGTGTACCGAGTATCCGTTACGGAATAGTTACACTTGAGAGGAGGGTTTTAATGATCTGATCGCTATCGATCCCGCGAGCCTCCGCCTCGAACGTGACGAGGATTCGGTGACGAAGAACATCGGGCGCGACCTCCTTTACCTCATCCGGGGTCACGAAATGCTTCCCTTTGAGGAAGGCGAGCGCTCGAGCGCACACCCGCAGCGCGATGCTCGCGCGAGGGGATCCTCCCCACTCGATCATCCCTTTAAGACCGTAGGCATCCGCGTTGCGCGTCGCGTGCACGAGGGAGACGATGTAGCGGTCGATCTTCGGATCGATGTAGACCTCGTCACATTGAGCGCGAAGTTCTCCAAGTTGGCTGAGTGGGAGGATCTTAGAGAGCGTTGTGTTGTTCGCCGACTTGTTCGAGGCGAGGTCGATGATAGCGACCTCCTCATCGAAGGTCGGATAGCCGACCTTCACCTTCATCATGAAGCGATCTACCTGTGCCTCAGGGAGGGCATACGTTCCCTCCTGCTCGAGTGGATTTTGGGTCGCGAGAACGAGGAAGGGGTGGGGGAGCTTGAAGGTCTCCTCTCCAATAGTCACCTCTCGCTCCTGCATCGCTTGGAGCAGCGCGGATTGCACCTTCGCCGGCGCCCGATTGATCTCGTCAGCGAGGAGGAGGTTTGTGAAGACCGGTCCCTTTCGGATCACGAAGTCACCGCTCTGGGGGCGGTACACCTCAGTTCCCACCACGTCCGATGGGAGGATATCGGGCGTGAATTGAACGCGGGTCATTTTGGCGTCGAGAACCTTGGTGAGAGCCATGAGGGTGCGGGTTTTGGCAAGGCCGGGAACACCTTCCAGGAGTACGTGCCCATCGGCGAGAAGGGCGATGAGGAGTCTATCGAGGAGTTTGTCCTGCCCGATGATCTCTCGGTGAAGCTCCCCCTTAATTCGGTGAAAAAGCTCGCTAAAGGAAGTTTCGTTCTGCATATCCATGATGTGGCCTCTCGTTGTTGAGGGGGTATTCGATGTCACTTAGTACGTTGTCGTATGAAGTGAGTCGTCCTATCCTTACCCTTACGTTGTCGAGAGCTCGTGAGATAGTTCAGAGTGTTTCTCGCCAACGGTGTGACGAAGGTAGTTGTACTCGTTTCCCGACCGAACCAAAAGGTAGAAATGTCAGTGAAATCAGATTGGTGCTGGCAAATCACATTGGTGCTGGTATTTCAGTTTGGGTTGTAGGTACGATGCCCCGCCCAGCCACGAAGCTACGGCGTTTCTTGTAAAGGAGCTATCATGGGGATAAAGATGAACGAACCGATCGGGCCAGGGATCTGGGCACCGTTCCTGATTCGTCTCGCCCTGGGGGCGTACTTCATCATGGCGGGTCTCGGTAAACTCGAAGTACTCGCCGCGTTCATAGAGCAGGTAAAATCCTTTGGCATACTTCCTCATAACGTTTCGGCCCTGTACGCCACCCTCTTACCCTATGTCGAGGTTGCTATCGGAGGGATGATGATACTTGGGCTTTGGACAACCCTAACCGGGCTACTCTCAGGATTCCTGTTATTGACCTTCGTGTTCGCCTTCGGATTCTTTCCAGGTGGTCACGATATCTTCAACAAGGACCTTATTTTATGCGCCGCCGCGTGTTCGCTCCTCTTCAGTGGGCCGGGTGTGTATGCGCTCGATAACGTGCGTCGTGTTGGGCCGGCCCTTGCGGCTAAGTAAAAGGAACTCAATGAACGGCAATATCGTCCCATGGCGTTGGAAGAAGAGAAAGGTTCCCGTCGGCGGGGCTCAGGACGCGGTTTCGAATCTTCAACGGCAGGTCAATCGCCTCTTTAATGAGGTCGTAACCGGCTCCACGATTCTGCCGGACTTCGTCTCTGAACCGCTAGCGCAATTGGGCGAGCGCCTGACTACCTTCGCCCCGAACGTCAACGTGCGAAAATCCGAGGGTGCTGTGATCATTGCCGTGGAGCTCCCCGGCATGGATGAGCGTGATGTCGAGATATCCCTCACCACAGATGGTGTCGCGATTCGAGGGGAACGTAAACCTGACACGGACGCGCTAGAGGCCGGGGAGTGGAATTATAACGAATCGGCGTACGGACCCTTTGAGAGGATCGTTCCCCTTACGGGGCTTCGTATTCAAGAAGATAAGGTCGACGCGACGGCGTCGAAGGGAATCATTACGATTACGCTGCCGTTGCAGGGAGAGACAGAGGCGCCGGTTAGGAAGGTGGAGATACGACGTTCCTAGGTACTGGAGGCAAAACCACGCTGACGCGT
>JAULVA010000358.1:0-6441 GCA_032111275.1 Bdellovibrionota bacterium | reverse complement strand
ACGCAGTCCCTTCACACGAACGGATTTGATGAGGCGCTCGGATTGCCAACTGAGGAGAGCGCGCAGCTCGCGTTGCGTACGCAACAGATTATCGCGGAGGAGTCCGGTGTCACCGGCGCCGCTGATCCCCTTGGTGGTAGTTACCTGATCGAATCGTTGACCGATTGGATCGAGAGCGAGGCGTTGCGACGTATCGAGAAGATAGATTCCATGGGCGGAATGCTCTCCGCGATCGAGCAACGATACCCTCAGGGAGAGATCGAGTCCTCTGCCTATGAAGCCCAACGCGCGGTCGAGCAGGAGACCTCAGTGGTTGTAGGCGTTAATCGCCACTGTGAGAGCGCGACGAGCGAACCACCCTCAGTTTTGAAGATCGACCCGAAAGGTGAGGGTGAACAGAACGCTAAACTGGCGGCATACAAAGCTGCCCGAGATGGCGCGAGGGTGTCCGCCGCGTTGCGGCACCTTGAATCGCTCGCGCGCTCTGACGCGGAGCTCATGACGCCGATAGTCGACTGTGTGCGGGCGTCCTGCACGCTAGGGGAGATATCGGATACCCTTCGCGGGGTGTTCGGCGAGCATACAGAAATATAGGCACTAGGGAAGGGACGGCATCCCCCACGTGATGAGGTTCACACGTAGACTATGAGTAGGCTTTTCCTCGCTCCACCTAAAATAAGTGCCTAACATGTTGATTTTATGTTGCTTGGCGAACGGTCGTCGTGTTGACTATAGGCAACGCGCGGCCACATGCTTTTGACTTCCTATTCAGGTATTCCGATATTTGAATATATGAGTATATAAATGTGTCGACACACCGTCGGCTAGGCGTTTGCGTAGGGAGGAAGCATGCCTCAACAATTACTTGTTGCTGAACAGCTCGCGGACATTCTAGCGGTAATCGCGCATCCGCACCGTATTCGAATTATTGAGGAGCTCGGACGTCGGGAGTCGGACGTTCACACGCTGGCGGAGAAACTTAACCTTCGTCAGTCGACCCTTTCTCAGCACCTCGCGCAGCTGAGAACGATGGGGATCGCGGCCGCGGAGCGGGATGGACGCACGGTGCGGTATCACTTGACCAACGTGTGGTTAGCGCGATGGTTAGTAGATGGATTTAAGCTGCTTGAGATGCAGAGCCACAAAAGCTCTCAAATTATGGAGGCCGCCAAAGCCGTGAAGAAGATGTGGCACATCAAAAAACGATAGTGATGGGAGCTATGGGTAGTCAGGTATCAGCAAAACGGAGTGAGGTGCAGATCGCGATGCGAGTCTTTCGCATGCTGCACGGCGAGTCCCGTGATGTCGCGGTGGTGTTTCTGTACGCGCTCGCGGTGGGGTTGTGCTCTCTCGCCATCCCGGTTGGAGTACAATCGGTCGTTAACTCGGTCGCGTTCGGTGTTGTCATTCAACCGCTCGTCGTGGTCACCTGTTTAGTGGGAGGCGTGCTGCTTTTTTCCGGCATCCTCCGGATTCTTCAGCTTGTTGTTGTGGAGGTGTTGCAGCGACGACTCGTCGTGCGCATCTCGCTTGCCTTGGCTGAGCGAATTCCACACGTTGAGGTCGAGCAGTTTCGGATCAAGTATGGGCCTGAGTACGTTCTTCGATTCCTGGAGTGCTTCTCCGCTCAAAAGAATCTTTCCGCGCTTCTCTTGGATGGTATCGCGCTCTTTTTCCAGGTGTTCGTGGGGCTCGTTCTGGTGTCGTTCTATCACCCCTTCTTTTTCGCCTTCTCTATAGTTCTCACTATCTTCCTCCTTTTACTCATTACTCCCCTTGGTATTGGGGCGATCCGTACCTCCATTAAAGCGTCCGACGCCAAGTACGATGTGGCCACATGGCTCCAGGATATCGCCCGAGTTCCGATCCTTTTTAAATCTAACCGGGGAGACGCGTTCGCGATCGAAAGGGCCGATCAGTTGGTCGGGTCCTACCTGATGTGGAGGGCGAAGCACTTCCGCATCCTTTTGCGACAGATAGTTGGTTCGGTGACGATTCAGGTTATCGCGAACACGTTATTGCTCGGCCTCGGTGGTTGGCTCGTTATTCGCCAGCAACTTACTCTTGGTCAGCTTGTAGCCGCGGAGTTGATTATCGGGGTGATTCTCAGCGGAGTGGCGAAGTTGGGCCGCTATCTCGACAAGTTTTACGACCTCTGCGCCTCCGTAGCCAAGCTCGACGCGCTTTTCGATGTTCCGTACGAGAAGGAATCTGGGTCGTTCTTCTCGCCTGATGGTGAGCCGGCGAGTCTCACTATCAGCAACTTAGTGGTTCGACACGAGAGCCACATTATTCCCATCCTCAATGGTTTGTCACTCTCGATTAAGTCTGGCGAGAAGGTCTCTATCTGTGGACCGAATGGCGCGGGCAAGAGCACCTTGGCTGATTGTATCTACCGGATTACAACACCTCGTTCGGGGCGCATCGAGATCGATGGTCACGATGTTCGGGAGATCCATCCCCTTGAGCTGCGAAGTGAGATAGCTCTCGTGCGTGGCTTGGATCTGTTTCACGGAACGATTGAGGAGAACCTTACCCTCGCGAATGAGCGAGTATCCTCCAATCGGGTACGAGAGGCGCTCAGTATGGTTGGGGTGCTTGAGGATATCTACGCCCTTCCCGATGGACTTCAGACGGTGCTTCAGGGGCAGCCAGCGCCGCTTTCGCGCGGTCAGGCCGCGCGGCTCGTTATCGCGCGAGCGGTGCTGATGGACCCGCGTCTGATCATTATCGATGGGATGCTTGACGGTATCGATGACGAAACGGTGGCGGGACTCCTGAAGGAGATCACCGGGCCTGGCGCTCGTTGGTCGCTGCTGGTCCTCACGCACGAACAGAGCGTCGCTCGGCACTTCCCAAAGGCGTACGAGCTGCGCGGTGGAAGCTTGGAAATGCTTGAGCATTAAGGAGAGCGCACTATGGTTTTCGATGATGGACGCGTAGGTAATTACATCGATGGGGGCGAATACCTCACGCTGGACGAGGTAATCTCGGGCTCTCGGGTTGAGCTGCAATCTCCGAGGTCTGTGGCTGCTCACGGGAGCTTGCGGATCGGCGCGCTGCTCGTATTCTCCATGATCGTCGTCGCGGTATTCGCGATGGTCTTCTCGCCGTGGACTCAAAATGTACGGGGCGTTGGAAAGGTCTCCGCCTACTCTCCCGATGAGCGACAGCAGAGCCTGACTTCGCCCGTTGATGGAATTATCCGGCAGTGGTTCGTGCTCGAGGGGATGCGGGTTAAGAAGGGGCAGGGTATTGTTGATGTCGCGGACATCGATCCCGATATTCTCGCTCGCCTTGAGCGGGAGCGGGCGGCTCAGCAGGTTAAATTCGATGCCGCGCAGAGCGCTGTCGAAACCTCTCGGAAGAATCTTGAGCGGCAAAAGTCGCTCGTTACGTCTGGTCTCAGCTCACAACGAGCCGCTGAGTTGGCGGAGCTTGAGTACGCGAAATACCTCTCTGAGGTGTCCTCCGCTTCCGCGGAGTTAGCGCGTATCGAGACACGTCTCGCGCGCCAGGCTTCACAATCGATCGTAGCGCCCCGTGATGGAGTCATTCAACGTATCTTGGCACCCCAGGGCGGGGTGATGGTGAAGTCGGGTCAGGTGCTCGCGTTAATCGTACCTGAATCGGCGAGCCGAGCGGTGGAGCTCACGGTCAGTGGAAACGACGCGCCCCTTGTATCGGTTGGGCGGCGTGTTCGACTCCAGTTTGAGGGATGGCCCGCGGTGCAGTTCGCGGGATGGCCTTCGGTCGCGATTGGTACCTTCGGCGGCGTTATCGGTGTGGTCGATCCCGGTGCCGCGGATGATGGAACGGTGCGCGTGATCGTCTTCCCGGATCAGGGTCAGGAGTGGCCCGACGCGACCTACCTGCGTCAGGGCGTCCGAGTGATCGGATGGGTGTTGCTGGACACGGTTAAGCTTGGATGGGAGTTGTGGCGCCAGTTTAACGGATTCCCACCAACCCTCCGGAATATGACGCCTAAAGCCTCTGATGAGGCGGCAAAGCCGAAGGAGGGCACATAGTCCATGGTGTGGAGAGGTCTTGTACATAGCGTGGTGCTTTGTATCGCGTGGTTTGTGGGTGTAGGCGCTATCAGCGATGCCTACGGGCAAGAAGCATCGCCCACAAAGCCCTCCGGAAAGAGTAAAAAAAGCTCAGCAGCCCCGGTGCTGCTCCTTGACGATGTGATATCAACGACGCTCGAGCGTCATCCAGCTTTAAACGCTGAGAGGCAGGAGCGGGTTTCGGCGGACGCGGATGTTCTTTCGGCCGAGGGTGCTTTCGACCCAAGCCTCAAGGGGGACGCGCTTTCGTATGTAACGGGTGGATACTCGGGAAATTACGGTTCCGCCTACGTAGAGCAGCCGCTCAAGTTTTACGGAAGCAAGGTAATGGGTGGATACCGTATCGGCGACGGTACCTTTCCGATTTATGATAACTGGTATGAGACGAATTCGGGTGGCGAGGTCGGTGTCGGTCTCGAGGTTCCCCTGTTGCGAGATGGACCGATAGATCGTCGTCGGGCGAATATTGGAAAGGCTGAGTCGGGACAGCAGATAGCGGATTCCCTGATAGAGCAGAGGAAGATCGAACTGGCGAGAGCGGCGGCGCTGACCTACTGGGATTGGACTGCCGCTCGCAACAAGGTCAAGGTATATCGCCGATTGCTTCAAGAGGCCCAGGAGCGAGACCTACAGATAGCGGAGCGAGTCGCAAGGGGAGATCTCCCTGACTTCGACCGAATCGATAACCAACGTGCGGTACTTCAAAGACAAGCGCAGCTTCTTACGGCGGAACGAGGGGTCAAGAGCTCTGAGTTCGCGCTTTCGCTCTTCTATCGGGACCACGCATCCGAGCCTCAAAGCGTTGAGCGTTTCCAATCCCTTGAGAGGATTCCCCTCCCGCTCTTCGCTCCGGTGCATATCCATGAGGATCCGGTTGTGGAGGCCGCGGACGCTCGACCGGAATTCAAGAACATCAAAGCACAGAGTAACCAAAACAAGATCGAGCTTGAGTTGGCCCGTAATCAAGTTCTGCCCCGGCTGGATCTTCGCGTTTTCTCCTACAACGACTACGGAACCGGCGATCCGAATAGAGAGGAACCGGAGGTCAAAGCGGGGCTACGGATCGAGATTCCGCTGGCGACCAGAACCCAGAAGGGAAGGATCGATTACTACGAGGCGCGGGAGAAGAAGCTGCGCTTTACCGAGACCTTCCTAAGGGAGCGCATCCGAGCCGATGTACAGGACGCCCTTAACGCTCTCGATATCGCGCGAAGTAGGGTAGAGGTCGCGGCTTCGGAGGTGAAAGCCTCCGAGGAGCTCGCGCAAGGAGAGCTTAAGCGTTTCAACATGGGAGATAGTAACCTTATCTTTGTGAACCTTCGAGAGCAGAACGCTGCGGATGCCCAGGTGCGGGAGATAGAGGCGCTTCAGGATTACCAGAAGGCCTTCGTGACGTTCGAGGCTATCTTGGCCCGCATTCAGAAACGCCAAGGGGATACGAAGTAGCGGGGCTTCGCGGCATTGGAGGAGGTGTCTGCAAGGCTCCGCAAAGCTCGTAGGGTGAGACTCCCAAGGGCTGCGTTTTCGCATGGAACGTCCCCTGCATTTCGTTTAAGAGAGGCTAGGGGGTTGGTCCACGCACGGCGACGGGACGGGTTTGGCCCCTTTTCTGGGTAAAAAGGTAATGGTCCCTCAATTTTACTTGTACCGTCTGTTGAGGTCGTCTATCCTTCATGATTACAAAAAATGTAGCCCCGTACTTTATAAAGGTATGAGGTTCGTCGAAGTGACCGAGAGGGTTCCCCCCTCGATCCGTGCACGCAGGTTTCGGTCGCTCGTGTTTACCGCGGTAGGTCGTGCGTAGAAGGTGATGGTATGAAAAAGAAAGATCTCGATACCTTGAAGAAGATCCTCGAAGAAGAGAAGAAGCGTATCTTCCATCACCTTCAAGAGATCAGTGAAACGTCGGTCGCCGATCTTGAGACCCCCTCGGGAGACTCGGTAGATCTCGCTTCCCTGGAGATAAATCAGAACTCGCTCGCTAAGATCGGAAAGCGTGAGCAAAATCACCTTAAGAAGATCGACGCTGCTCTTAAGAAGATGGAGGATGGCACATTTGGAGAGTGTGAGAGCTGCGGTGAGCAGATCGCGCTTGCTCGCCTTATGGCGCGTCCTGTCGCGCAGCTCTGCATCGATTGTAAAACCGAGCAAGAGAATGAGGAGCGCAAATACTCTGACCGCGCTGGGGACTCTGACAATGAGGGATTCCCGGACGAGGGAGAGGAGCTGTAGTTTCCCATCCGGAGGGCCCGTATCCTTACGGGCCGGAATCGCGACCGCCTTTCCGGTTCCTATCATCCATCGCGATACAATTTGAAAATTTCGAACATACCCGGCCCGTCGGGAGACGGGCCCTCCGGGGTTGTTGACG
>JAULVA010000357.1:0-2431 GCA_032111275.1 Bdellovibrionota bacterium | reverse complement strand
GATTGAAGCGCTAAAGGCAGCAGCCAAAGAGCTGCATGAGCTCTCGCTTGGGGTTGGGCGTGCGATCGACAGTGCAGCTGAGACAGGTGAGCTGCAACGAGCCAAGGATGCGTTTGCGGAGCTTGAGGCTCGAACCAAGGAATATGACAAGTTGCGGGAAAAGCTCGGTCCCGCAGGAATCTTTCTCGCCAAATACAACGTCGAAGTTCACGGGCCCCATGAAGTCTCCTTTGTACTCCCCAAGGGCATATCTCGGGCAGATATGCTCGTATTTCTCTGTCGCGGGGCTACTTCCTCCACTTCATTTTAGCAACTCGCCCTTAATCCCCCCGAATAGATCCTCTTTGTAGAGAAGATGAACCGCCTCATGCCCTACGTCCGCATGGCGGAAAGGGAGAAATGAATGATGGCTCATGACGATACCTTAATGCTGTAGAGAAAGAAGGTTGCTTAATCCCAGGTACTTAGAGGCGGTGTCATTGTGCTGGTGTCTATGTAGGTTTTAACCTACAATAGGGGAAACATGGAAGTTTACCGAAAAGTCTTCAAGATTTATCGGCGCGAAGATGGAGTTCTCCCTTTCGTGTGGTGGATGAAGGGGCTGCGGGATGTCCGAGCGAAGCAAGCGATTGAGGCGCGACTTGTTCGTGTCCGTTTAGGAAACCTTGGAGACTATCGCCAAGTTGAGGATGGCGTCACCGAGCTACGGTTCTTTATTGGTCCCGGCTACCGTGTCTACATCGGCCTCGAAGGGGATACCGTTGTGATCCTTCTTTGTGGTGGTGATAAAAGATCTCAGGATGGCGACATCGAAACGGCAAAAGCATTCTGGAAAGATTATCAGAGGAGCACAACGTATGAGGACGGTTGACTACGATGAATATCTGATAGCGGAACTGAAAGATCTTGAATACGCGGCCGGTTACTTAACAGCCTGCCTAGAAGAGGGCGCAGATGTCTTTCTGGAGGGAATTAGAAACGTCGCCATAGCTCAAGGTGGGATGAAGGCCCTCTCTGATGCGACACAACTCAATCGTGAAAACCTCTATGATATGCTCTCAAAGGAGGGAAATCCCCGACTCTCAAGCCTCACTACTATCCTCTCTCAATTAGGTATCGAGGTGTCGTTCAAGCCAAAAATGCGCGGAAGAGATGCGGCTTGATCGAGCGGCTGTCCGTTCGCATCGCCGATTGATATACCTCCAGCGGTCACACGGCCCGCCAGGAGTCGGGCCCTACCGATATCGATATCACAGGTGGTACGGCCGGCAGGCCCTACCAATGCTTGTCCGCCTTCATGAGATGGTTCGTCACGTAATCGGTGACGCCCTCCTCAAGGGAGTGGAGGGGGGCGGTGTATCCCGCTGCACGGAGCTTCGCCATCGGAGCCTCGGTGAAGTACTGGTATTGAGATTGAAGCTCCGTAGGCATGTCGATGTACGAGATGTTGACGGGTTTGCTCATCGCGCTGAAGACCGCGTTCAGAAGGTCGTTCCATGAGCGAGCTTTCCCAGAACCCACGTTAAAGATGCCGTTCGCCGATGGATTTTTCACCGATGCATTATTGAGGAGCCACCACATGATCTCGCAGCAATCCTTCACGTAGACGAAGTCGCGCATCTGCTCGCCGTCCTTGTAATCAGGTCGATGAGATTTAAAGAGCGAGAACTTTCCGGTTTCTTTGATCGTATTGAACGCCTTCCAGGCGACGCTCGCCATGTGGCCTTTGTAGTATTCGTTTGGTCCGTAGACGTTGAAAAATTTCAGACCCACAACC
This sequence comes from Bdellovibrionota bacterium, assembly GCA_032111275.1. Taxonomy (GTDB): domain Bacteria; phylum Bdellovibrionota_C; class UBA2361; order UBA2361; family OMII01; genus OMII01. The sequence goes on along the minus strand of JAULVA010000357.1, from coordinate 654 downwards.
TTATCAAGGATACCTTGGTCTCGAGCCCAGAGGTCCATCTTGTGTTTTGAATCGCCATAGGGGTTGAGAGGCTTGAGGATATCGAGCTTCGAGATGTCATCGCTGTAGCCGTGGCTGCCGTCACCGTAGGTTGCCGCACTGCTCGCGTAGATGTATCGGATCTTGTTCGTGAGGCAGTAGGAGGCGAGGTCGCGGGAGTATTCAAAGTTATTCTCTCGCAGGTAATCCAGGTTCTTCTCCATCGTGCTTGAGCACGCGCCGAGGTGAACGATAGCTGTTACATCCTTTGAAAGAGAGTTGCTTCGGACGGACTCGATGAATTCCTGCTTACCGACGTATGCGGTGTAGGACTTGTTGGCGAGGTTGTGGGCACGGGCATTCGAATCAATCTCATCAACGATGATGATATCTTTGATCCCTTGAGCGTTCAGCTTCGCGACGAACGCGCTTCCGATAAATCCAGCGCCACCTGTTACAATAATCATGAAGCGAGGTTACCTGGGATGGCGCCTGCGTGTCTAGTTTAAGGCATGGAGACGCCAAGTGTCCTGGGATGTCGGGGTATTACGCAAGGTAGTCGAATAAGGATGAGAGCCTCTCGTAGAGCTTCGGGAGGAGTCTCGTTTGCCAAAAGAAAAGGCTCATCGGGTTTTC
>JAULVA010000356.1:3147-15109 GCA_032111275.1 Bdellovibrionota bacterium | reverse complement strand
CCTCCGTAGAAGTCCTTGAGTGTGGTATCTATCTGGTTAACGTTGTAGGTCGGGGCGTAGCGATCGTGAGTGCTTGGACCACTGTAGGTAATAAAGATCGGCCAGGCGGTAAAACCACCAACTTCTATCGCCGTCGCATTTCGTGCGGCATCTACATAAAGACCATTGGGGGAGATGGCGTCGCCAAAGATGGTGGCGAGGGGCCGAGCGCCGAGTGCCACAGCTGGATCGTCTGGTCCGTCACGCTCCGTTTTGAGAAGGGACCACAACTCCCTGACGAGGGACACACCGAAGTTCGGCGAGAGCGACTCACTCCTCGGATCGGGCGTTATGCCGTTTTGTACCGGTCCCTTAGACTCTCGTAACACCATGCCCCCGTTATGAGCCCTTATGACTCAAGGGTATCCACTACCCCTGCTCCTTAGTATACCAGACTCCGATAGTCCAAACCGACGGGTCGTAACCTATTGGATATACGGTATAGAGAAGACCGAGTGACCTCCCGACGCTACCGATCTCGAAGCTCACGCTCAAACACGAGGGTACCAAACGGCAGGCATGAGGCTACCCAACATCGGACCAGCTTCATTGAACTCCACCCCTCTCGCCGCGCGAACAGGAGGGCCACCGCTACGTAGGCCATGAACAAGACACCGTGCAATGAGCCAACAACCCGCACGGCCAGGGGATAACCCATAAGATATTTAAGCGGCATGGCGATTCCAAGAAGAACGATCAGGGAGAGCGCTTCCCAACGACCTAAGGAGATGAAACCACGCTTTGACATCATAGGAGATACCGAGCCCCGTATAGTAGACGTCATAGGGTCTATGGTTATCCACGTGATGTCAATCGGTGGACCCCTCCCGGCCGATGCACCCGGTGGTAGTTGCTATACCGGCACTAAAATCCTCTCCTGATAGGCCTCACCATAGTCACCGTCGAGCCCTCCGCAACGATGGCGGTGCCTCAAACGAACTAGTTCGATCGTTTCAGTCGAAAAAAAGCACCCTTACGCTCATCTCAAACACGTTCGCCTGATTCCTACACGTTCCGGCAGGCACAGAGGTTCTCGTCCCGTTTTTCATACGTTTTCTTTACTAATGCAACAGATACCGTAGAGTACGCTCAGAGATGGGCGGCACCTATCGAGCCGCTCCCGCTTTGCCATCTGGGGCTCTATGAACGAGACGACTACCACCATCAGCCGAGGGACTCATCCCGTACGACACGTACTGTTGATCATGCTCGCGCTTGCGGCGTTGGTCTTTGGTCATAGCCCCTTCGCCGCCGCTCAAACCTGCACCAAGACCTGTGGCTACACTATCTCGAAGAATGCCCGTGTCTACAACGTCACAGCCCGAGTCGTCTATCCCTGCTGGCGCGGATGGTCATCACGAGGATGCGCTATCATCCAGGGCGATATCGTCTCTCGACTGAGCCCTACCACCCTCTCCGCGTCATGGGGCTTGTCGTGCGGTAACATCCATTCCTTTACCGCCACGCTGGTCGAAACACCCACGCCAACTCCGACGTCCACATCGACCAACACCCACACCCCTACCGTGACGCCAACCGATACGGCGACTCACACACCAACCGAAACGCCAACCGCGACGGCGACCGCTACGGCAACGCCAACGCGAACCCTCACCGCCACCCCGACTCCGACGGAGACACCAACGCCGACCTCAACACGTACACACACACCAACGATCTCACCGACGGTGACGCAGACGTGGACAGCGACGCCAACATCCACCCCAACGATTACTCCAACGTCAACGCCGACCGCGACACCAACATCAACGCCGACGTCCACCCCATCACCGACTCACACATCAACACCAACTATCACTCCGACCTTCACCTTTACACCAACTCCAACGGTGACATCGACCGCCACGTTCACGCCAACGCAGACCCCGACGCCGATCGTGTTCCAAATCACTCCTATCGCGGAGTGCGTGGACGTCCTGCAGAACGGCAATCTGTTGGCCCATTTCGGCTACCAGAGTGACGATGCGACGTCGATAGCGATACCCGTGGGCGCGCGGAATAATTTCTCCCCAGGTTCATTCGACAGAGGTCAGCCGACCACATTCTTCCGAGGTAGATTCGGTGACGTCTTCCAAGTTATCATCCCTGTGGCGACCCCCGATGGGTCGGGGCTTGGAACCTTTTCCACCCTTCGGTGGATCCTCGGCGACGCGGTAGTCGATGCTTCCCCAACAACCGCTCGATGCCAGCCTGGAACCATCACGTGTGAAGACAAAGATAATCGGGCTGTGCAGGCACAACTCGACAACTTGACCCTTCGGCAACGCGAGAACGTACGGGCCTTCTCAAATCGCATCATTCGCTTGAAAGCGGGCCCGACATACAACGCTCTGGCCAAAGCGTATACCTCACAGGCGGCGAGCCTCTACATCTCGAACTGGACTACTATCTGGACGAGCTTCGCGCAGGTCAGCAAGTTGTGTACGGGATGCCCCGCTACAGATAAGACCTCAGATGTCGCTGTAATAAAGAACCGATCCAAGAAGCTCCTTCGACTGAGCAAGCTTGCCGCTTCAACTATTATAAAGATTCGTCGTGGTAGATTGAACTCCGGGGAGGAGGCTTTGCTCTCATCGGCGAACTCACTTCACCAGCGAGTGCTCCAGGTTGCCGATCAACTCCCACGATTCGAGAGCCAGTGCCCGTAACGGGTGCGCGGTTAACCGGTCGCGCACGGGGCTCTCGACAGACCGAGCGGTGTATCGAAGAGTACCTACGAGGCCTTGGGTAAGCGTACAGAGGCAAAGGGGTCAGCTGCCCGTCCAGTAACGATGTCGATCCACCTGAAGATGGTTGGAATCACGTTTTCAACCTCGCTCTGAAGGGGACGACCCGCTCCGAAAACCGCCTCAGCGCTTGCGCACCCGTTCGCCCGGAGGATGAGACGAGTGGAGGGTGAGGCGCCGGGCGTATTGGCTATAGAGGCGTGGACAGTGATAGTGCCGCTCGGGCCTTTGAGCTCCCACCCAGAGAGGTAGTTCGTGTTACGAGCCGGCTCCGCGCCATCTCGAAAGGTAAGGCAGACATGCTCGGTAAGTTTAGCTGTCCCGGGATAGCGAAGAACGTTCGCTTTGATGGTGTTCATGTACCCTTCGACAAGCGAGATGTAGGGGGGTGGCTGCGAGGCGGGACTATGCATAGACAACTCCGTGTGAACAGCCTCCCCATGCGTCACCACACATGAGAGGCCCATCCTGAGTATACCGATAATTTCAGCTAAGCATACCCTCAACGGGACGAGGCGTTCTAGAGGGGACCGAAAAAAACAGATCGTGACCCAATTTCAGGGGAAACGAGCACGCAGAGATCCCAGGCTGACGACGCCATGGCCCCATGGCGCAGCGCGAAAGGGGTTGAGCCTTTCCTTCCGTGGGGCCACAATCCCCCTCATGTCCCGGATCATGACCCGCTCGCTCCGTGCGCTCCTTCTCATCCTCGCGCCATGCGCGTTGCTGTTTACGACGTCCCTCGCGTTGGCTGGGCCATCACGAGTGTTCAGGGTAGCGGGCCTTTTCGATCTCACCGGCGGGGGCGCGATCTGGGGGATAAGCGAGAGAAACGCTTTTGCTATGGCGTGCGAGGACTTTGAACGTGCGCATCCGAATATCAAGGTTTCACCGCTTATCGAGGACACCATGTTCTCTAACCGTCAAACAGTGACGGCGCTCCACAAGATTTCAGCGATCGACAAGATACACTACGTGGTTGGCGCGACGTGGGAAACAACCGTGGCGATGATGCCGTTCTGCGAGGCGAAAAAGATCATCTGCATCTCCCCTTCGTACCACGGCAAGGAATACTATAACCGAGCGTGGCGCTACAATTTTACCGCATGGTTCGATGACCGGGACTACGCGGAAACGATCGTCGCTTAGCTCAACGAACGTGAATACGAACGGATCGCGATCTTTGCGGCGATAACTCCTTACTACGATTCTCTCGTCGAGCATCTCACCCCACGATTCAAGGGTCGCATCACACGGACCGAGCGGATGACCCTTGAGGAGCGGGACTTTAGGGCGATGATCGTCAGGGTCCTACGTGACGTTCAAGCGATCGTGATGCTGCTCGATAACGCCGGGCAGATCCAAGCGTTTATGAAGCAATGGAGCGAGACTCGGCGAGACCGTCCCGATATCTACTCCGACGATTTTATCTCCTACCTCGATCCGCCTGAGAATATCTCTCGGTATGGCTTTGATATCTTCTATTCCTATCCGATCTTCGAAGCCTCTCAGCTACTCCGCTTCAACGAACGATATCGCGCGCGCTACAATCAACCACCTACCGGTTCAAGCGCTATCGTGACCTACGACGAGACGAGTCTCCTTCTTTCGTGCATGAATCAATCCCCTGACGTTGAGGGGATCAGGGAGTGTCTCGCGAATACCCATGAGTACGACGGACTCTCAGGAAGATTCTCATTTGATGGTAGACAAACGGCTTCGGGACGAACGATCGGTATCAAGCGTTACACACCTCAAAACATCGCTGACGATGACGACCACGTTTAACGTATAACGTAAACCGATAGCCGTAGACGGTTTTCGTCTTGCGTATCACATAGCCGTCAGCGTCAGCGACGCATTACGCGGAAAACATAGTATCCGAAAACTCCGCGACGGGTCCGCTCAAGCTAATTCGCAACCTCACCCTCTTCCGATTCGAGAGCGTCACCACCCTCTGAAACCTGACTCGCGCCGACATCAACGGATTCAATCTCACCGGTCCCACTATGATCAGTGCGGTGCGATACGCACTCTCCTACCATCGAACGATACAGCAAGACTTTGCCCGCGATCTCGGTGAAACCATCGTCTGGATCAACGATCAAACGAGGATCCGTCACCTCACCGCCATCAGCAAGATACTCGAACGCCGCGACCACCGCTGACCGCAGGACATCGTGTTCCTTAGGCCCTCCCAACTGTCCGGCAACACGCAACACCGAGTAGCCGGCGCGCTGGAAGATCTTCGTCGCTAAGAGAGACTGCCCATCAAAACCTCGAAATGACCACACGCCTTTCACGCTATGGTATCTCTCACCATCGATCAAAAGACCGCCCGTACCGCTATGTCATATCGCCCTTCAAACACCTGACGAATGAGGGCTCGCGTATCCGTATCAACGCCACACAGCAGGGCGCTGTGCGCGTAATTAAGCCAGATTGTGGCATCCAAATCGATACGCCCCGCCTGCTGGCGGATGAGATCGCGAACGTCTGAATCCACGGCTTTTACCTCCCCGAGGGTCCGGGCCAGGTGAGACGCAACGAGGGTCTCAGGAAAGTTCAAAACGGCCTGAGCCGCCGCGGCCTCTAAGGCGGGAGAGGTCTGCCCCGAGGGCCTCAAAGCCGCGACAAAGTTGGCGAACGCCTCATCAAGCATGGTTGCCGCGCTCGGATTCCGCAGTGCCATATCGAGTTCATCAAGCGCAAGTCGATGGATCTCAACGCTAAAAATTCCGAAGCCGTGCAGAGCTATAAGAGCGTTTCGAATCCTACGATTTTCACCAGAGGCCCCGGGAGTCGTCCTCCATACCGCGACCGCCTCATCACGGGCGAGGCGTTGTACCTCCGCGAAAAAAGCCTCTCCTAACTCCCGCAAACGGGGCACGGCAAGAGCTAGAGCCTCTGGTCGCTCTTGAACAATCGTTCGCAGAAATTCACGAGCCTTAGTCCTCTGGCGATCGGCTACCTCAGGTTTCCAATAGTGATCCGCCACACATCTGCACGCCTGAGCAACTTGAGACGCCTGATAGAGAATATGGTCCTTTCGATTTATTCACGTGCGTGGTGGGCGCTCAGCGACTCGTTCGCCCTGATGCGCGGTTGTGGGCAATCCGGGGAGCTCCACATCCAGCGCTCGGGCGAGCGGAGATAGTGCGCCTCTCCCAGAATCCATCGCTCGCTCTCCGTCAGACGTCGAGGCTCACGCTGGAGCGAAGGATGAGGAACGTCATGGGGATACAGTAAGGCGATCTTCAGATTACTCTCACATCCCTCGGGTGCCTCAAGAAGCATAGTAGTGAGTTGATCTCGCATGCTCCATAGCGCCTCAAACTCAGCCTCCTTCCCCACCCACGATCTGCACGCCTGGTATCGGTCCCGTACAAAGATACAGGAGTCGAGGCTCATCCGATCGTGGCGCATGACGGCGTCACGAATGAGCTCCGCGAAGTGGGAGAGATTATTCGGCTCTCGCACCAAGGTAGTGTAGTTCTTCTGCACGAATTCAAAAGCGAGGGCTTTCGCGCCTTCAGGGGCGTGCGGACTTCTGGTTACGACCGAGAGGACTTCGAGGGGATTAACGGGGAGGTGATCCGCTAGGTAGTCCAACGTCGCCGCTGGACCTTGAGGTCCCGCGGCGACGAGATGGACTATCGTCTCGATGGGTGGAACCGCTCCTCGGATGGTGAGATTCCTCTTTGCCTGTCGACATATCTCTTGCACGACATCCCACGCGACCACCTCGCGACCATCGGGCCCCTTGTCGAGAAGATCATGGACAGCTCTCCACAAGATATGGGGCGCGGCCTCACCTCCCTTCGTCAACAAACGCGAAATGAGGGTGAGAAAGGTCGGATTTTGATGAGCTCGAACGAGCGCTTCATGCAGAGCCGGCGCCCCACGCTGATGCCCGGGGGTCGGTTCCTGGGTTGTCACATCCCGAGTATGAGCCGAAAAAGGTTCCTCAGGAGTAGGCACCGCCGGCAACGCGCCGGTAATCTGCGGTTGCGCGGCAACGCACGCGCCCGGACGCTGACCATCAGGTCGGTCAGACCTCTCGCGTGTGCCTTCATCATGGTGATTCGACAAAGAACCGGACATATCTCCAGAAGCTCGTTGGGGTTACGAATTAAACTGTCGAGCGATGGTAACCAACCATAGACCGCTAGTCATCGTCCCAGATCCAATACCAACCCAAACGAGCCGTAGCCGACAGGCCTACCGCCTTAGAGACGGGAGAGCGGCGAGAACGAAACGAGAAGGGCCCCGGCGCGACCGATGGAGCGCGCCGGGGCCCTGTGACCTTAACCGAGAAGCACTCCCCGATTAGAGAGTTACCTTCAAGGCGGTGATCGTAATGACATCGTTCGGCACTCGCCCTTCGGCTGGCTTATTGATGTAGTAATCTCGAACCGAGATCACGAGACTAAGGTACGAATTCAACGCGCTCTCAATTCCGACCTCGGCGTTCAGGAGGTACTGAGATGAGTCCTCAAAACTTATGAGATACTCAGTGAACTGAAAGAACTTCGACGTTGGGGAGATCTCCCACTCCAAGCGGTCAGCGATACGAGCCGCGGCGAAGTCCTCCTCAACCTCTCCCAGCTTCTCAAATACGTACGATGGGCCGGCCTCAAGGCTGAACTTCGTTTGCTCATCGCGAATAAGATATCGACCAGCCGAGGGGCTGACTATGACTCGATATTGCAAGTCAGCGATCTCATCATGCGCGAAGGCTGTCCCGGCACCGGCGAACCAATCGTTCTCAAGAACCCGACGGTAATCAGCGAGCGCTCGGAAGTTGTTCTTGTTCTCAGTCTTTGGAGCGTCCGCGCTATCAGCGGCGGCGCCGTAGTTGTAATCAGCCTGAAAACGCCACGCGTTGTTATTGTAGTCACGAGCCACGAGACCACCGGCATAGATATTGGTGGTTTTGCTGTTTCCGTCGGTGTAGTTGAGTCCGAAATTAACGCTCTTGTCCCACGCCGAAGGGTCTTTGGCGGGCTCACCACATACCGGTGCGGCCTCTGCCTTGGCCGGAGGCGCGGAAAGCTGTTTAAGGTCTTGGGCGAGATCCTGAGCGCTCGCGACCTGAGCCACAAGAAGAACTCCCATGATTGTGGTGGCGCGGAGTAGATTTTGTATCAACATTAGTCCTCCAAAAATTCACCGACGTGGTGGGACGAGGTCCGGAGGGCTCCGCAGCGATACTCCGTGCGGCGCCGCGCCATGATCTCCGTCATAGTCGAGCGTGGCATTTCTTGCCCGGTTTTTGGGGGAATTGCAAGAGGAGATACAGAGCCGGGGTGTCAAGACGCCATAAGGAGCGAGGCCTATCTTACGAGGATGGCGCCCAGACCAAACAGCATTTCTAACAAAACCTCGAACGCCCTGTTGGGCCCTCACAAATAGAACTAGCAGGCCATCCACAGATGATGTACGGATCAATCATGATAGGAATCGGTGACCCTCTCAACACATCCTCTCTATTGAGTCGTGTATTCGACGCTCACACCTTCGCTCTATGACCGATCGCCCCCGAGTACCTCTCTTTACATGGCCCCAATGGGTGATTCTGTTTGTCATAATTCCTCTCTGGGTGATTCAGTTTGGGTATACCATCGCGGCCTATCGGGCACCGAGTGGCTTCACTCCTTGGACTCGAATCGATTTTAGCTCCTACTACGTGACGTCCGAACGAGTATTAAAAGGTGCATCAGAGGTGTATTGCCGCATCTTTACTCCCGAGGAGACCACCCTTCGTGGAGTAGAAACGCTGCTCGTGAGGGAGCCGACCAATCCCCCTCTTCTCACACTCGCGCTGACCCCTCTCGCCTACGGTGACATCTTCGACGCGTGGCTCAGCTACACCCTTCTTGGTGTCAGCCTACTCCTCGCGGCGCTCTGGTTTGCCATGCGGGAATGTGAGGGATTCGCCTCGACAGGGGCTCGGTTGCGACTCCTCCTCCTCGTTACACTAAGCGCTCCGATGGTTAATCTGCTCCGGTTCTCCCAGGTTCAGGGATGGATCCTCACGCTCATACTCTGGGCGTGGATTCTAGCGCCAAAATATCAGCCGCTCTCCGGTTTGCTTCTTGGACTTAGCGTGCCCATCAAAATCTTCACTGCTCCCATCCTCGCCTTCATGTTCGTCATCCGCGACTATCGAACGTTCCGCTACGCTCTCGGTGCGGTGATACTTGGCTTCGTAGCACCTCAACTTATCGACCCCCGATTAGATATCTCTCACTTCCTGAGGTGCGGGGCCGCGCATGTCTCAGCGTGGGCGATCATGGATGAGGGAAATCAATCGCTCTCAAGCTTGTTTCGGACGATAGCCTACCTTACCCTCATCCCCCTCAATATCGCGGAACCACAAAGCGTTAAGATCGCCACCCACTACGGCGGGATCCTTTTGTGGATAGCCTCCGGGTTCCTAGCGGGTTTCGTGTTTCGAAACCGTAAAGACCCACGCCAAGGATTACCCGCCATAGTCGCGTGGAGCACTCTCTGCGGACCTTTGGCTTGGCCACACTATTTCCTGCTTACGTGGCCATATCTCATCCAACAGTGGCACCGCCTCTCGTTGGGAACCCGACTTATCGTCTGGTTTTCATTTCCTCTTTTCCCGGTTTCTCTCGTTGATGGAAAAAGCATGAATTGGTTCGCCATCCTCACGCATCCCGAGGTGAACCTTCTCATGTGGCTGCCGGGCACCGTATTCGTGGTCCAGCTGGCTCTCATCTCCTACCAAGACATCGCTCGTTCCAATCGCTCAGCCGTGGACGGGGAGCAACTCTCTAGAAGGTCAACGTAGGTCCGCGCCCTCGGAATTCATCCGCTCGAAGCTGTCACCGCAGTAGTCCGGCTCTTTCATCTGCCGCAACGTCACTCCATCAGAAAGAAAAGCGATAGGCGCTCGATCCTGAATCACCCGACTGAGGGTGATGTTTCGTGATCGTCCCGCACGGTATCGGCCTCCATAGGAACTGAGCAGCAGCACGTACGCGGAAAACGATCGGAAAGAGGGCCCCTTAGGTACCTCCGTTCCGAAATGCCTCCATAATTCCCGTAGTGCGAAGCGGCTCGACGGAAAAGTCGGTGGGTCAGCTATCATAGGGTTTTGGATTCATGGGTCGTTCCTTTCGTATCGCGGTGGCGCTTCTGGGCATTCCTCACCTTGCGGTATCCCTCTTCGCCCTGCCGCTCGTGCTCAGTCTCGGCATCGTCGTGGCGCAACTATTCCTCACCAGCGCGGCGGTGCAGCTCGCCAATTCGGGGGGCGGCTCCCTCGTGGCTTCACGGGTCATGGAGAAAAACACCCACCCCGTCAGATGGCTGCTCTACGGCGATGGAGAGCTTCGTGGTCCGCTCACGGTATGTAGATGGGTGCCTGGGCTCCAAGGCCAAGAGATCCCTCCGCCGCAGGGGTGCACTCCCGATCGACTCGATGTCGCTCTGAACGTCGACGATCCAGCGTCATTCGATGCGACCCGCTTTCAGCGTCTCTTCGAGGGACACATCGATCGCCTCCACATCTGCAGAAGTTGTCAACCCGATGTGGTCATCACCGTTACAGGGGACGGAGCCGCACGCTCCCAAGCGTATAGCGTATTCGGGCTGAGCATCCTCTTTCTTCCGTACTCCAACAAGGAGGTCGTCGACCAACGCTCGGCGGTCAAAGAGGCGTACGACGAGATTAAGCGATCGCTCGGCTCGATATCGTTGCGCATCCCCGAGATCTCCGAAGCGATCGGCATCTCGTCGCTCAAAGGAACGTTGCCGATCACCACCAACATCGCGCTCCTCGTCGTCATCGCGCTGTGGCTCGCTCTCAAGGCTCATCGCAAAGTACTCGACTACTTCTCTCATAACGATGTCCTCCTTCCACTCTCCGCCGCGTGCGGAAAACAAACCTTCTATACCGCCATCTGGATCTTAACCCTCTTTCGCGTGGCATGTTTCCTTGGCGCCTCTATCCCCCTCATGTATTTCGGACTCTCCGACATCCTTACGGGGGATCTCAAGGTGGATCTCGCATGGTCACTCGCTCGGGGCGCGATATGGATAGTCGCTCTTGTGTCGGCGTTGGGATTGGCGACCGTCGTCGCCTCAATAGCGGAGCTTAAACATCGCCACTCCCTTGTAAGTTTCTCGTATCGCTTCCTTCCTCTGCTGGGCGCCTTCATCGGCGCGGTGGCGTGGAGCGCCTCTTTTATCGCTCCGCTTCATGTATGTGGAATTTTCCGCCTCATCGTATCCGCTCTGCCGATAGTGGGGATCGCCCCTATCCTTGTCGCTCCTGTCACAGGACTACCGTACATCCCGATGGTGATACACTCCGTACTCGCCATCATCGGATTGACGTGGATCCTTAAACGTAACGCTCGGTGGTTCGCCGCTCACCTGGAGGAGGTATGACAAACGGTTTAGTTTCCATTCGGGCTAACAATCTTGTCGTGCGATACTCGAACCTCGTGGCCCTCAACATTCCCCGATTGGATCTCTCCGGCCGTGTCATCGCTCTTCTCGGCCACAACGGAGCTGGGAAATCAACGCTCATCAAAACGATACTCGGTCTTCTTGAGCCCCTTTCAGGGAGCGTGTCGTTCGTTCGCAGCGATGGAAGCGCGCTGAGACCGGAGCGGGACATGGCGTTCTGCCCTGAAAATGGAGCGATCTTCGCCGACATCTCGGTTGAGCGGTACCTCCAGTGCTGGTGTCGGATAACTCGCGGCGACTCGAAATACTATCGAGGAGCGGGCTCCAGGTATGTGGAGCTGCTTAGTATCGCCGAGCTCCTAGCGAAGAAAGGACGGGAGCTCTCAAAGGGCCAACGACGGCGCGTTCAGACGGCGCTCGGCTTTATGGGCGATCCCGACCTCTTTCTCTTTGACGAGCCCTTCGATGGATTAGATGTTCAGAGGACGAATGACCTGATGGAGATAGTGGAGCAAGAGCGTGAGCGGCGAACCTTTCTTATCTCCTCTCACCGGATGGATGTGATGGAGCGGCTCGCCGATATGGTCATCGTGCTCCAAAACGGAGAGATCGCGTGCAGCGGTTCGGTGCATGAGGTATGCGGGCTTCTCTCCGGGCAAGGCACTGGGGAGCATCCAGTTGACCTCACGGACGCGATGCGGCGACATCTTCAGGACCTTCGGGATCAGGCC
>JAULVA010000356.1:0-3137 GCA_032111275.1 Bdellovibrionota bacterium | reverse complement strand
CACCCATAGATTACTCCCTCGCAGCGGAGCCCCTCTGGCGTCCCTTGCTACCCCGCTCGCTCATCCCTCTGTAGTGACGGTAGCCCGGGTAGAAAGAGAAAGGCGAGAGGAACCTTCAGAGTGTCACCAGGAAACTCAATCACTCGCTCACGTGGAGCAGGCGCAGGGGTCTCTGCGATACAGAATATCGGCAGCGCGCATGTCAGCGCTGACGCCGCTACCGATCGCGCCGCTAGGGATGTGTAGATAGGAAAACTATCTGGAAACGAGAGTCTTTTGACCTGCCGAAGGGATAGGTGCAGGGCATGGGAGCCCGAAATATAAAGCGAAGAAAGCAGAATACAAAAGCGAAAAAACCCTCACAGCTCGTATAGCCGCTACCACAATCCTCCCAAGAGGGAGCGTTCCGGTAGCAGATATACGAGCGTTAAAAACCTGAGAAGATAAAAAACCTTCATACCCCAAGGAGCCCACCGTTTGTTGTGTGAGAACAAAGGTGGGCTCCCGTCATCTGATGACCACACGCATGAACCGTTACAGCCCAAGTTTATGGCGAAGCATGTCGATCTCTCGCTCACGTTGTTCAACGGTGAGCTCGGTGATCCAGGGTGGCAGTACGGCCGGATAACTGCAGTGCTTAGCCGCAATCAAACCTTGGAATCGGCGGCGCTCAGGAAGCGCCTCGGCAGCGGGGGGACGCCACAATTCAAGCACCCGTTGGAGGGGTGTATCCTTGTGAGCCTTGGCTTCAGCGATCAACTCGCTGAGGTCGCGCGATGACCACGTTTCCGTGGTCTTGAGCAACGTCGGCTTGAACTCATCCGGGACGGTGATGCCGGCCCGAGTGAGAAGCTGCACAACGAACTCTTCGCGCTCCGCGCCTTGCAGATCCAAGATCGGGATCTGCACCGATGCGCGCGACACGATATCTGGATCGAGCAGGTCAGGGCGTGAGGTCATCAACACCCAAACCAACCTTCCCCGAAACCGTTTATCACTCATCATCTGAATAATCCGCCCCGAGAGGCGCTTCTCCGTCTCATGAGCGTCGCGGCTGTGTACCGAACCGAACGCGGTGTGCGCTTCATCGACCGTGATAAGAACACGGCCGAAATTGAGGAGCTGAAAGCGCAGCAACTCAAAGAGCGCATCGGTTCCGCCATACCACTGCGAGCGAAGCCCGGTGAGTTCAATCACCGTGCGTCCACTCTTTGCGGCGAAGGCCTCTACCGTGTAGGTCTTACCACCCCCGTTTGGACCGGGGACGATGACTACGGGCACCGCTGTCGCCGGATCGTCACACCGATCGAAGGCGAACTGCATCGCTTCTTTGACTGCCGAAAATCCCACAAGGTCATCTGGTGTGTGGGTCGGCATCTTGAGGATTGCGATTCCGTTGAGCGCCACCGCGAGGTGGTTGTTGGCTTCCACCAACAGTCCTTTGCGATTGACGGGCTGTTGTTCACCCGCCGCTTGCATCAGGACACTCTCCAGTTTCTTGAGCTGCAATCCGGCGCCATCCTGCGCAATCGTTTCAATCGATGGATCGAACGTCACGCTTGCATACGCGGGCTTTTGCCCGGTGTACTGCAGGAAGTGTAGCCGCTCAGACTCGGTCGGGAGTCCAACCTCAAGTGGCTCGACCGTGGGAAGATTCAGCACCGAGCGGTTAAGCTGCGATAACTGGTCAACCACGATCACGACCAGGTTATGCCCCTGGTAGAAGTCGCTTTCAAACCAACTCAAGGCCTCAGCGACCCTCAGCCGATCGAGCTCGGGCAACTTCTCCAATTCACCGCTGGGGAGCATGGTGGCTCCATGAGCGATCAGCACAGCCACGGCGGGGAGTTTTGGCTCCCTCGCGCGTGCTGCTTCCACACCTTCGCAGATGTGTCGCGCCAACACGAGGTTGGGCAATGGTGCGTGGTTATTTTGCGGGTCGGGCAGGGTTTGCACCTGCTTTGCGACCGCCTCAAAATCCTTGCCTGCTTTTTTGAGCGTTTCAGCGACCCCCTGGCGGTCGTGGTCTGAAGGGAAGCTCAAGCCGCGAGCGGGATCAAAGAGGATGGTGTTGAACCTCACTTGGTCGTCTTTCTTGTCGCCTTCTTGCTGCCAGCGGCCGGTAAGCCGCACGTTTAGCAGGTCGATCAGCGACATAAATTCCCCCTTGCGAGGGTTCCAGAAGACGTCGTTTCGGTTCCCGTAAAGAACCACCACCCGCTTACCGCGGAGCGAGAAGGCTCGCTCCACGGCATCGGAGAATAGTGGCCATGAAGGTGAGGCACTATTCATGCGACACCTCCTTTGCGCGTGGTTCGACATGCACCGCATCCGAATGGGTGGTGACCCTCTCGGCGAGCTTAAGCGGCTTTTGGCCGTTCGGCTCGATAGCGGTTTTACGAACGAGTTCGACTGCGTCGAGGAAGGCAGAATCCAACTTGTAACGCTGGTCGTGCATCTGCCGTCCTCCTGGGGTTTCCATATCCACCACCACAAGCGCGCCGTTTCCGGCCGCGCCATCGTCGTGGCTCCAGTGTTGGGAGAGGCCGATCACTCGGCTGCCCAAGAACACGGCCTCGCGCAGATCATGAGAGACGAAGAAGATGGTCATCTTCCCGCCGTCCCACTTCTCAAGCACGAGATCTTGGATACCCCGACGTGTGGTTTCATCGAGACCCGAACACGGCTCATCCATCACCAGCACTTTCGGTTCGGTGATGAGAGCGAGCGCAATGGCCACGCGTTGCTGCATGCCGCCGGAGAGTTCGTGCGGATACTTCCGTTCGGCGTCGGTGGGGAGCCCCACATCAGCCAGAAGTGCCCGGGCTCGTTCCCGAGCCTCACGACGAATACGCCAATAGCTTGGCAGCAAGAGCAACCGTTCAGAGAGGTTAGAGTGAAGGCCTTCGTATCCGAGGGCTACGTTATCAAGGACGGTCGCATGGGGCATCAGGTTCAGTCGGTAGTCTTGGTAGACGATACCGGCTTTTGTGCTTACCCCACTAACCTCCTCGCCGTCGATCGCCACTGAACCGAGACTCGGTGAGAGCGCTCCGAAGAGCAGGTTCAGAAGCGTTGATTTGCCGCAGCCGGATGGGCCGACTGCAGTGACCAGTTCCCCTGTGGAAACCGGGAGG
>JAULVA010000355.1:0-2571 GCA_032111275.1 Bdellovibrionota bacterium | reverse complement strand
ACGGCGGCTTGCTGCTCGGTGCGCGAGACCCCGGTCGCGAGTGTTGAGGCAGAGAGATTCGGTATCGACACAGGCTGCTCCACTGCCGCGGCTTGGGCTCGGTCGTACGCATTCCCGATTCCGCGCTGTTCGCCGTTTCCGTTTGAGTCGCCCCTAGGGGCGGAAGCGATTACCAATGCGGGACCGGGCATACCACCATTGCCACCACCTGACGGTGGCGACTGCGGTGGAGGCGGAGGCTGCGGAGGCTGCGGAGGGGGTGGCGCGCCGGTATATGGAGGTGGTGGCGGTGGACGGTTCCCATCCCCGCTCGATCCGGCAAACAGAAACGCGATAAATGGACTTGGACCACTGAGTAATTTGTCGAGGGCGCCGACGAGCTCCGGAAAGATGACGAGATCTTTGAGATCGTCCCGTAGCTCCTGAAGGGCTCGAACCCCTTCAACCTCTCGCACGGAGGGCTGATCGAGCGCGGACGACAACTCGGTCAACGAGCGGTAGGCGTCAGTATTCGGATACGGAGCAAGCTTCGCCTCTATCTCCGTGAGGAGTACGGGATTCGTGGGGATAGTTACCTCGATACCGGTCACCGGTGCTGGTGATTGGGGAACCGTGGTCGTTGTCGAGGGAGGAGGAGGCGGAATCGACTCCTCCCCAACGGGCTTTTTCGTGAGGGCAAGATCGGGAAGATCATCCCTTGGCTTCTTAGCGGCGGGACCTCCATGAAAGGTAGGATCAACAAGCTTTTGCCTCTTCGCTGGGTCCTCGTCGAGCGCCTTCAAAGCCTCCGGCTTCTTCTCTCGCTCTGTCGTTAGGTTTGGAGGAAGCACCACGGCGGAACCTCTCTTTGCCAGCCCCACCGATACCCAGTTGACCCCCTCCTTGGCGTATATATTGCGAATATCCGTGACACCTTTGATGATCTCCTTTGCAGCGCCATTGAGCTGAGAGGCATGCACAACGGTTCCCTTACCTACCTACTTCAGGGCCTGACTACTGGCGCGCAAGACAACTACCTTTTCGCCGACTGCGGAGCTAAACTTCAACATCGGTTTGAGCGCCTGCGCGAAAACAAGGCCTGTGTAGAGTATTGTAACGGCATCTGCCCCAGCTTCAATCAATCCCGTCTTGACGAGCGACCTGGTATCTTCACGTAGCACGGTGGCTCGGTAGATCTTATCACCAACGTTCCACGCTGTGGCGGCACCGAAACCAGCGGCGAGCACCCAACCATAGGCCAATCCAGCGCCAGCTGGTCCAGCTGCAGCGGTGGCGAGGATAACGACACCGATCTTTCCCGCGGCTTTCACGAAACCCGTAATGTTATCTTTCCGCTCAAGACGGTCCTCGGCGCGCTTAACTGTCGCGAGCCACTCCTTCTCCCGGGTTTCGTCAGTGACCCTCCAAGCAACCTTCATATCCCGCGTCTGAACGAGCGTCGAAACGCTCTTCGTCGTCTCAGGGGAGAGTCCTCGGTCGACCTCTTGAACCAGGTCTTTGGCCATCAGCGCAAAACCGTAGCGAATTAGCTCACGGCTCGACTCGATATCAGCGACACCCTTCGTCATCGTCGCGATCAATTCTTTCTGTTCCGAAATACGAGCGCGAGTCAGGTCTCGCGAGGTATCGAGAATATGCCCCGACCACCAACCTACCCGCTGGCCCTGCTCCTTCGCGATCCACTCGCTTATCTTCTCTTTACTGGAGAGGTTCTCCTGCGCTGCTTTAAATGTGTTAAGCCGCGGTTTGCCAAAGAGGTCGAACTCAGTAAGTTGCGCTATCGCCTGCTCTCGTAGCGCCTTGAGCTGCTCCAGGGTCGCGCTACTCGACGACTGCTTCAATCCACGGGTTTCGTGAATGATCGATTTGATAAGCTCTGCATCGATCTCGCGAAGATCGGTTTTCTGGGCGCGAACATACTGCACGATCTTTGGTTCGCCGTTATTCACAAAGTTCGGCTTGGGGTTCTGCTTCTCAAGGAGCTCCTCGAGGTTGTTCAGCATTACCCAACGCTGCATGAGGACAGGCTCAACCTTGAGCCACGCCTCGAAGTCCTCGGGACTCGTCAGCGATTTGAGCATCGCCTGCTCGAGCGCGCGCTGTCGTTCCTCGGCGACATCGCTCATCAGCTGCTTAGTATACTCTTCGTTGAAGAAGGGGCTCGCCTTCGCGAGGTCCTGACTAAGGGTTGGATACTCTTTCGTAACTCGGGCGATATCCTCTGGGCTCTTATCCTTCAAGAAGGCGGCAACTTCACGCGGCTTCACGTCGCCGTTCTTGGCCTTCATGGAGAGGTCGGCAGCATCAGCCTTCGTCGTGTCCCCGGACACAACGGCCTTGTGGTACGCTTGGGCCCCGGGTGTTAGCTTCATGGCGGAGAGCTGTCCCTTCATCGCCTCGTACTGACCGGTCGCTCGCAGATTCGAGAGGGTCTCAAGCTGTCGTTTCTCGTTCTGCTCGCGCACAGCCATGGCAAGCGTCTTCCTGTCGACCTCTTGCAGCGTCTCTGTTCCGCCCTTGATGAGCAACCCTATTCGCTCCCTCTCCTCCGCTCGTAATGACGTTGTAGCC
>JAULVA010000354.1:6989-7527 GCA_032111275.1 Bdellovibrionota bacterium | reverse complement strand
AAAGGCATCGCACTTTCTCTGGTTGGCGTATCCTGTGCGCCGAGCGAGGGGAACGAAGGTGTCATCGGTCCGTGTCAGGTGAACCGCAATCGAACTGTCACGCTCAAGGAGCGACTTTACCCGGTACGCGAAGTCTAGGGTCACCTCCTTCTCCTCAAGACCGTTCTTTCCAACAGCGCCTGCGTCAAACCCGCCATGCCCCGGATCGAGCACGATCCTCTTCGTTATCATCCGCTGCGCACCCGCCCTCCTTGGAACCGTTCGTGGAACCTCAAGGTCCGATGAGGGAAGGGCCTGTGAAAAGGTAGCATTTGCGAGGGACTGCATCCTCGATTGAGCCCGGTTGGCGAGACGTGGAGTGGCGCTACCTACCCGCTCGTACCACCGAGCGATAGAGCTGTGTGAGTCGCCCTCCGCAACCCCGATATCCCCGCGCAAGAGAAGCGCATCGCCGTACTCCGGCACCTCTGATGAGTACCGTTCGATGAGGGTATCCACAATACTCTTGCCACGCTTGAGATACCCGGGAGAACGACTC
>JAULVA010000354.1:0-6979 GCA_032111275.1 Bdellovibrionota bacterium | reverse complement strand
CGCTCGATAGACACGCATATGGGTATCCGCGGCAAACAAGAGATCCCGCGATGGCATCGTGTTGACTGATTTGAGATAGACCCCGTTCATCTCCTCAGCGAGGCGAACCCACTTTGCCGCATGAATGGGGGCATCTCCGGAAGGATCAAGGTTTCGAAGGCGGAGATATCCCGAGCGGGCATGCGCCCCCGCGGAAAAGGCCTCACCGCGAGAGGAAACGGGACAGCAAAAGACCGATATGATGAGGATTCCGAGGAGGAGGCGCGTAGACATGTGCGTCGAGGTTCCTAGAATGACTTGGAATAGCCAGAGGATACCCCCTCCCCGACCAGGCCGCAACGCATCGTTATAAAGGTGACGCTACTGCTCTGTAGAAAAGGGGTATCTAAACTCCAAGAGATAAGTCATAAGCTCGGAATGAGCGTGACGAGCAAGTCTTCGATAAAGGTATTGAAAGAGGCATATGAGGTTGGAAAAGCGACCTTTGACGATTATAGTCACGAATACAGCCCCCGGAAATTTACCCAACCACAGCTGTTTGCCTGTTTGATATTGAAGGCATTTTTCTGCATGGACTATCGAGGAATCTGCCAGGTTCTGAGCGATTGCACCGATTTTCAAAGGGCTATTGATCTTACGTCAGTACCTCACTTCACTACCCTACAAAAACACTCAAAAGAGCTCCTGCGACTTCCAAATGCAAGGAATCTTCTGGAAAGCACGTTGGCGAGAGCAAAAAAAAAAGGATTCGTAGAGTTAGGCTAGCAAGCATTGATTCTACAGGATTCGAGTCTCACCATGTGAGTCAACATTTTCTGCACCGCAAGAGCCAGTCCGGATCCCCTGTATTTGCGCGGTTTCACGCAAAACTCACGGTAACGTGTGATTGTAGCACTCACCTTATCTTAGCGCTTGGAACTAGCAGGGAGCCGTTTCCTGACTCAGGAGGTATTCACGCACTGATGAAAAATCAAATTACTAAGAACGTATGGGCAACGATGGCAGGTTGAGACGGTCTTCAGCATGATTAAGCGAAACTTCGGCTCATCACTCTCCGCACGCTCTACACACGGTCGCTACCGGGAACTCGCTCTTCGAGCACTGTGTCACAATATCGCTATCAATGCTTAGCAGGGGGTTTTCTACAGAGCATGACGCTACCCTTTTTCATTTCGGGGCGACCGGAGCCCGGACGTAGAAAAGGGTCGCGTCCCATCTAAGTCTCTGCAAGGAGCTACCCCTCAACGATCTCCTTAAGCGAGTAGAGGTACTGCAAAGCATCCCGCGCGCTCAGCGTATCGACATCGAGCTCCTTCACGCGAGCTTTCACCTTATCAGCGACCGCATCGCGAACGACCTGCGGAGCGGAGCCAAAGAGGCTCTGCTGGCGTGAGTCCTCCTGCTTTGGTCGAACGGGTCGAACCGGTACGGTAATCGGTGCCTGTCCACTTTGTTTCTCAGAGAGATGCGAAAGGATCTCTGAAGCTCTCTCAATAACGAAGCTCGGTAATCCAGAAAGCTTGGCTACCTCGATTCCGTAGGATCGCGGCGCGGGGCCCTCCTGTATCTCGTGGGTGAAGACAACCCGATCACCATCCTCCACGGAGCCTACCGAGAGGTTCTTAATCTTCGGAGAAACCTCCGCGAGCGCCGTTATCTCATGATAGTGAGTCGCGAAAAGGGTTCGGCTCTCAAGGGTGAGAGCGAGGTGTTCAAGGATAGACTGGGCGAGCGATTGACCATCGGTCGTGGCGGTTCCACGACCAAGTTCGTCGATCAGCACAAGCGACCGCGGAGAGGCGTGGCTCAAGATGTGAGAGGCTTCACGCATCTCAACCATGAACGTTGACTCCCCCTCGTGAAGGTCATCTGAGGCGCCGAGTCGAGCGAAGATGCGGTCGACGAGACCCACTACCGCGGACTCCGCTGGAACGTATGAACCGATCTGCGCCAACACGACGATGAGCGCCGTCTGTCGAAGGTAGGTCGACTTACCACCCATGTTTGGACCGGTCACGATGAAGCACCGACCACCCTGCTCACTAAAGTCGACGGAGTTCGGAATAAAGCTACCATCAAGGAGGGCAGCGATAATCGGGTGACGTCCCTTGCGGATAGAGAGGGTCACATCCTCAGTTATCTCAGGTCGGATCCAGGCGTGCCTTTGCGCGGTATGGGCGAGCGCCGCAAGGACATCGACCGAAGCCATAGCGGACGCAATGCGCCGCAACTCTCCGACCACGGGGATCAGGCTATCGCGAAGCGCGGTAAAGAGAAGCTGCTCTCGACGGATCTGCCGATCGACCGCCGTCACCACCGCATCCTCATGAGTCTTCAACTCTGGGGTCGTGAAACGATCCGCGTTGGCGGTGCTTTGGCGCCGAATGTAGTGCTGCGGTGCCTTCGATGATTGCGAGGTCGGGATCTCAAGGAAGTAACCGATGATGTTGTTCGACTTTACCTTGAGGTTCGTGATTCCTGTGGCTGCTTTCTCTCTCGCCTCAAACGCGGCGCGCCACTCATCAGCTTGCGACCGGGTCGCTCGGATAGCGTCGAG
The DNA here is from genome assembly GCA_032111275.1 of Bdellovibrionota bacterium. Taxonomy (GTDB): domain Bacteria; phylum Bdellovibrionota_C; class UBA2361; order UBA2361; family OMII01; genus OMII01. Next base: position 4,422 of record JAULVA010000354.1, on the reverse strand, counting down.
CTCCTCATCGTACCCATCCCTAATAGCGCCACCGTCATTGAGCACATGAGGAGGCGAGTCCACGAGCCCTTTCTTGAGGTGCTCAAGCACCCCTTCAGGAAGGGTTAGCTGTTGAGCGAGCGATTGCAACAGTGGCGCTCCACAGTCAGCAAGGAGTTCTCGTAACAGCGGGATACGCTCAAGGGTATCTCGAATCGCGCCGAGATCCTTCGGGCTTGCCACCTTAAGCTCGACTCGCGCCGCGAGCCGTTCGAGATCGGAGAGCCCACTGAGATTGGATCCCACAACGGTAGCGTGGGGCATCAGATCCCGCACCGCGTCCTGGCGGGCCAAAATCTCGGACTTCGCATCGAGTGGCGCGAGAACCCATGAGCGGAGCAATCGAGCTCCTCCTGGAGTGGCGGTTGCGTTAAGGAAACCAAAGAGCGTCCCCACTGAGCTTCCATCCTTGGTGTTTTGCACCAGCTCAAGATTCTTTCGCGTCGCGGCATCGATAATGACGCACCCTGAGTTTCGGATCGGGCTTAGCTCGCGAATTGGAATCGCGTTGCCGAGCGAAACCTCATCAAGGTAGGCCAGAAGTAGGCGCACCGCGCGCTTACCCGTTGGCGAGAGCGCGTGGAATTCAGCGCGAGCGGATTCGCTTAGCTGCACTGCGAGCTCAGTTGACGCGGTGGTTTCCGTACGAAACTTGACGGCGTGAGAGCTTGTCACGCTCTCAATTGAGCGCACCCACGAGGAGCGTCGATCCACCTTATCTCCGAATGAGGATCGAGGAAGTATCACCTCTCTGGCTGATACGTTCGCCAGCTCTTTGGCCAGAGTCGGAACCTCAAGCGAATCTTTGACTCGAACGACCCCAGTCTGCGGATCGGTGCAGGCGATAGCTCCGGAGCGACTATCGGGCTCAAGGGCAACTGCGGCGAGAACGCTCTCCGCTGAATCAGAGGAGACGCTCGTAAAGAGACGCATCGCTGGGGTAACGAATCGCTCAAGGGCACGGTCGACCCCCGAACCTGAACCGGTCTGCGTGACAACAGCGATTGAGTGCCCCATAGGGAGGAGGCGATCGATATAGCCGTCGAGTACGCTCAAGGGGACCCCACACATCGGGATCGGGTTCGGGGCGTTCTTATCTCGGGAGGTCAGGGTTAGGTTAAGTGTCTTGGCGACCACGACCGCGTCATCAAAGAAGAGCTCGTAGAAGTCTCCCACCTGAAAAAAGAGAAGCGCGTCAGGGTATTGCTCCTTGTACTCAAGGTAGCGCTGCATCATTGGAGAAAGGTCGAACTTCTTGTGCGGTAGGGTCATAGGGAGAGGATCAAAACACGGGAAGGGGCGGTCGTAAATAGATTTCAAACGACCTTCTGCAATTTTCAATCTCTTTTGAATTCGCGACCTTGATCATCTTTCTGCGACCACCCGCGAGTAGATTTGCCTCCTGCGGCATCGAATATGAAAGGGGCTAGAACGTATCCTAGCCCGAGGTGCAGGGAGGCTTCCACGCATGGCGCAAACCCTTGAAGGCATTAAACTCGTACTGGTCGATGATGAACCGGGGATCTTACGGGCTCTGACCCTCATCCTCTCCAGCCTCAAGTGCAACGTGACCGCACTCTCCTCTCCTAAGATGGTGCTTGAGCACATCGATAATGGAGGAACCCCGGACGCGATCATCAGCGATCTCAGAATGCCTGAGATGAACGGTATCGAGCTTCTCTTCGCACTGCGATTTAAGGGTGTGGAGACTCCGTTCATCCTCATGTCAGGGCATGCGACACCCCAAGAGGTCGCCTCCGCTAAGGGAGGCAAGTTGACCGCGTTCCTAAGCAAGCCGTTCGCTCCCCAAGACCTCGTGCGAGAGCTTGAGCGGGCCTGCCCTGCCATGCAGCGCGCGGTGAATGGGAACTAGCCGTTATTAGGGAAGCCTTGATCATCCCCCTTTTCTTCCAACTCGTTGGGTTCGGGCAGATGTGGTACAAACCGCTCTGTACACGCTACCAGGAGCACCACGATGGTCACCTTTCTCAAAACGCTCGCCCAAGATATCCGTGAGGTTATTAAGCCAGTCATCTTTCTCTTCTGCATGTTTGAGTTAGTCACGATGACAAACTGGCTCCTGCTCGAATCCTATAGCATCACACCGACGCACACCTTCTTTGCCGCTGTGGGGGCGCTCATTGGGGGTAAAGCGATCTTAGTGGCGAACAGATTTTCCTATCTTCACATCTTTCGAGACCGTCCCGTTGTACTCTCCGTGCTATGGAGAAGCCTGATATACGCCCTGTTTTGTGCCCTCTTCCTCTTCAGTGAACATATCGTGTCCGGCCTCCTCAAACACGAGGGCCCGGTTACCTCACTTGAGGCCCTCTCCGGTCACGTATCTCTCGCGCATGTGGCGGCGAACGCGATATGGCTCTTCGTCTCGCTTATCCTGTACAACTCGTATGTGGAGGTCGACCGGCAACTTGGATCGGGTACGCTGCGTCGGGTATTTCTGAGCCGACCTACGCACTAACGAGCGGTCTACAGATCGCAATCACTTCCGAAGCCCCGTTGCTCCTCAACGGCGCGATTATTCTCGACCACCAAGGACGCCATCTCCTCGGTCACGGCATAGAGTCCCGTCCGGAGACGTGAGGACGCAAAAGTAGTCTAAATCAGTCGAGGATAGGAGATAAGGCACCGAACGACCGGAATATGATTTTCATGCTGAGAGACAACGAGGCCGGGCTGGCGACGCCGCACCGACAGAGAGTTCCCGTAGAACGGAGCTGTCCGCTGGATGGCGGGCCAATCGGAACCGACGATGCGCTCGTATATCGGCGTTCCCCCTCTCAAGTGGGCGCTCCGTTCAGTGACCTGGCTGCCTGAAAAGCTGAGACTATGATTCCAATTATCGACACCGAGACCACGAGCGGACTTCGTAACGAGCGCGATGATGTACTCGCGATCGATCAGACTCTGTGTGGCATGTACGACCTCGTCACCGTAGGTGTTCAAAAGGGAGTGCTTGCCACCAGAGGTGTAAAAGTCGCAACTCAGCGGCTGGCCCGGACTGCTTTTCAGGACTACGCACCCGAACGGAAGAGAGCTCTCTCCATGGCCCACCTCTCGATAGAAGCACCAGTCATGACCGGTTCGAGTGACCCGCCAGGCGCCGTGATTCATATCCAGTAATTCGCCAAACAGAGCGGACTGGCGAGCAACGCCAAGAGAGGAGGCGACCACGTGATTTGGAGATCTTTGTATAGCCTGGAACTTAATACCTTCCGAGGCTAGCAGCTTGCGGCAGGTCACTCAAACCAAAGGGAACTGCCGAACCCCAAATCTCGCTTCACGCTTTTAAGATCGAACCGATTCCTACACATCCTTAGCTCAGAGTCGGTGACAACGGCACTTCCTCATGAGAGGCCGCCATCTTGAAAATCACCTCGCAATAAAAAAGGGGCCAGGTTTCCACCCAGCCCCTTTTCGTTTCAGTCCCTAGTACAGGACCTTTAGCAGATTAGTCCTTATCGGTCTTCATCTGCTCACGGATGAGGTCTCCGAAGGTAACACGTGGAGCTTCCTCGTCAGCCATATACTGATCGTAGGATTCCTTACGGCCACCACGCTCCTTGATGCTACGAGAGCTCAAGCTAATGCGGCGCTCCTGTGTATCAACGTTGGTAACCTCTGCTTCCATCTGTGTCCCAACTGGGTAGAGAGCGGCAACATCAGTTCCCTTCTCAACGCCAAGTTGTGAATTGTGGATGAGGCCCTCAACTCCGCTCTCGATCTCAACGAAGACACCGAACTCAGTGACAGCGGTAACAGGTCCCTTGACCTTCGTACCAACTGGGTGACGCTGAGCGATCGTATCCCATGGATCCTGAGAAAGCTGCTTGATACCGAGGCTCAAGCGCTCATTAGCTGCGTCGATGTCGAGAACGACTGCCTCAACCTCGTCTCCCTTCTTGAAGAGCTCTTGGATCTCTTTAGGATCCTTGATGCGCTTCGTCCAGGAGAAGTCGGAGATGTGAACAAGACCATCGATGCCGTCCTCGATACCAACGAAGATACCGAACTCGGTGATCGAGCGAACCTTGCCCGTAACACGAGATCCAAGTGGGTGAAGCGCTTGGAGCTGCTCCCATGGATTTGGAAGGAGCTGCTTGAGACCAAGGCTGATGCGTTGCTGCTCGGAATCAAATCCAAGGATAACCGCCTCAACTGTCTCGCCCTCAGTAACGATCTTCGATGGGTGGCGAACCTTCTTCGTCCACGACATCTCAGAAACGTGAATGAGTCCCTCGATGCCCTCTTCGAGCTCAACGAACGCGCCGTAATCCGTAACAGACTTAACACGGCCCTTAACGCGACCACCGATCGGGAATCGCTCATGAGCTGTCTGCCATGGATCCTGCTGAAGCTGCTTCA
>JAULVA010000353.1:1349-6523 GCA_032111275.1 Bdellovibrionota bacterium | reverse complement strand
GGAGCTCAGTAATACCAATTACTTAGCACTTCTCCACTTGCATGAAATCGAGCTCGACTGGAGTAGCACGGCCGAAGATGCTGATCAACACCTTCACCTTGCCCTTCTCTGGTCGAACCTCTTCAATTGTTCCATTGAATTCAGCAAATGGACCGTCGACAACCTTAACGGCGTCGCCCTGCTCAAAGTTCATCTTAGATCTCGGAGAAGCAGCTCCTTCCTCAACTTGGGTGAAGATACGAGATACCTCATCCTCAGTTATTGGCTGAGGGGTTGTGGCATCTCCGACGAAGCCCGAGATCTTTGGGGTTTCCTTCACAAGGTGCCAGGTCTCTTCGTTGAGAACCATTTGCACCAGGATGTACCCAGGGAAGAACTTCCTCGTTGAGGTCTTTTTCTGTCCCTTTACCAACTCCACCACCGTCTCCTGCGGAACGTGAACCTCTCCGAAGAGGTGCTGGAGGTTATTTAAACGAATTCGCTCTTCAAGCGCCTGTTTGGCTTTCATCTCAAAGCCAGCGTAGGCTTGAACGACGTACCACTGTAACTTTTGCTCTGTTGTGTTCGTTTCCATAGCGTTGTGTTCTAAACAGCGTTGCCTACCAAACAGTCTTACCGACTCAACATCTTGCCCATGAGCCAGTTAAACGAAAGATCCATCACGAAAAGGCAGAGGGAGATGAACGCGATAATGAGGAGCACTACCCCCGTCATCTTCATCGCCTCTTGTCTCGTTGGCGAGTGAACCTTTTTAAGCTCCTCGATGCTCTCCGTGACGTATCCCTTCGCGCGGGAAACTGCCGATTCGGACGCACCACTTGCCACCTTTTCGCTCATCTAAAATCCTACGAAATCTCAATAAAATCGCTTCAAGAACAATGGGTTAGACCGCCATAATCCTGAATTCAGACCTATCGAATCACTTCCCTACCACATGGCACACAAGCCATGTGTACGGCGGAGATTGCGCAAGGTAGCAGAATTCAAGAGCATGAGCAAACGGCCCCCCTCGATTTTACCTGCCCAGCTTCTCCGTAAGGGCGGCTTCGATGTATTCCTTCAAAGCCGGAACCTTAACCGTGGTCAAAACCTCGCTGGCGAAGGCGTGAATCAGGAAGTTACGGGCCTCCTCTCGGCCGATACCCCGCGAACGAAGATAGAACAGAGCATCCTGATCGAGCTGCCCGACGGTCGCCCCGTGTGTACACTTCACATCATCGGCCCAGATCTTGAGCTGAGGACGGGTCTCGATGCTCGCGTTCGACGAGAGCAAGAGAGCTTGGTTCGATTGGAAGGCGTTCGTCTTTTGAGCGATCTGGTCGACCGTAATCGTTCCGGAGAATACACCCCGACTTGAGTCGCCGTAGATACCTTTGAAGTGCTCACGGCTCTCGATCGAGGGTTCGATGTGGTGAATCTCTGTCGCGTTGTCGACGTGCTGCGTTCCGTTCAGAACGGAGAGTCCGTTAAGTACCGCGTTGGCCCCACTCCCCTTCAGATTCGAGGTCACGTTATTTCGAACGAGTGCGCCCCCAAAGGAAAAGATGTGCGTAGCGACGATACCCGAACGCCCCTGCGAAATGATTGTGTTTGATACGTGATTCGCGGAAACCGCTTCATGCTGACACTTATAGTAGTCAACAAGAGCGTTATCCGCTGCGACGATCTCAGCCACAGGCAGGGAGAGATAGCTCTCGCCTCCCGTTGTGACATGGCTCTCAATAATCGTGACCTGGGAGTTTTCGGCGGCTCGCACAAAAAGTCGCGGAGCGACAACACATCCCGAGCTCTTCACCGTCGCGACATGCACGATGTGAATCGGCTTCGAGACGACCGCGTTCTTCTCAACGACGATCGCGATACCATCGGTGATCAACGCTGTCGCAAGCGCCGCGAACGCGTCCTCGTTATGAGGAGCGAGCGATCCGACACCATCGACCGGCCCTTCGCTCATACGAACGATTCGGGCGCCGACGATGGATTCGCGCGAGGAGTGCTCAGCTGAGAAGGCTCCGTCGATGAAAACGAGGGTGTGCGCCAAGAGGCCTTCAATCAGGAAGGGCTTGAGCACATCAGCGGAAACGACTCCACTCTCAGGAGCGGCCAGCGCGTAGGCGCCTTTCGCTATCGAATCAGTGTTCGTGTACTTCCATCCCTCCATTCGAGGTGTTGGAAAAAGAACTTTCGAGAAGACGCTCTCCGCTTCACCAATAAGGGCGCTCAACGATCCAAGCGAACCCTGCCGGTTCTTGACCTCAGCGAGAGCGGCGCTCGTCCAGCTTTGCGTGGCGGATGCGCCATCTTTTGGTCTTTTAACAGCACTCATGAGATACCCTTACGCGGCAGCAGACTCTTTAAACGCGGCATAGCCGTGGGCCTCAAGCTCAAGAGCGAGCTCTTTACCACCCGACTTCACGATCCGTCCATCAACCATCACGTGCACAACATCTGGCACGATGTAGTTGAGAAGTCGTTGATAGTGGGTAATCACGAGCATTCCGTTGTTTTGCGAGCGAAGTTTATTCACACCATCCGCTACGATCTGGAGCGCGTCGATATCGAGACCTGAATCGGTCTCATCAAGGATGCAGAGCCTAGGCTCAAGTACCGCCATTTGGAAAACTTCATTGCGTTTCTTCTCACCACCGGAGAACCCTTCGTTTACGGCGCGCTTAAGCATGTCATCGTTCAGCTCAAGGTGCTTAGCCTTCTCCTTCAGGAGAGCTGCGAAATCACGAACCGAAAGGGCGGGCTGCCCACGGTGCTCACGCACTGAGTTAAGCGCGGTACGCAAGAAATAGGATGTGAGAACGCCTGGGAGCTCAACGGGATACTGGAACGCGAGGAAGAGTCCCTCACGAGCGCGCACCTCTGGGTCAAGCTCAAGGAGATCCTTTCCATCGAAGGAAACGGAACCTTCAGTGATCTCGTAGCCATCCTTTCCACCAAGGATATTGGCGAGGGTGCTCTTACCGGAACCGTTCACTCCCATGATGGCGTGAATCTCTCCTGGCTTAATCTCAAGGTTAATCCCCTTGAGAATCTCCCTTCCCTCTCCCTCTACGCGGGCGTGCAAATTTGAAATCTTCAACAAGCTCATACTACCTCACTATCCTACGCTGCCTTCGAGACTGATCTCCAAGAGTCGTCGCGCTTCAACCGCGAACTCCATCGGCAGCTCGTTTAATACTTCCTTACAGAATCCATGAACGATCATCGATACGGCGTCCTCGGTGGAGATGCCACGCTGGTTGCAGTAGAAGATCTGATCCTCTCCAATCTTGGACGTTGAAGCCTCGTGCTCTATCGTCGCCGTTGGGTTCTTCACCTCGATGTACGGGAAGGTGTGTGCGCCACACTCATTGCCCATGAGCATCGAATCACATTGAGAGAAGTTACGGGCGCCGTCGGCGCTCTTCATCATCTTCACGAGACCGCGATACGAGTTCTGGCTGCGACCAGCCGAGATTCCCTTCGACACGATCGTACTCTTTGTGTTCTTGCCGATATGGATCATCTTTGTGCCGGTATCAGCCTGCTGCTTATTGTTGGTGATGGCGACTGAGTAAAACTCGCCGACTGAGTTATCCCCCTTCAAGATGCAGCTCGGATATTTCCAGGTAATCGAGCTACCGGTCTCAACCTGCGTCCACGAGATCTTCGAGTTCTTTCCAGCGCAGAGTCCACGCTTCGTTACGAAGTTGTAGATACCGCCCTTACCGTCCTTGTCTCCTGGATACCAGTTCTGGATTGTCGAAGACTTAATCTGCGCGTCCCCGAAAGCGACGAGCTCAACTACAGCGGCGTGGAGCTGGTTCTCATCTCGCATCGGCGCGGTACATCCCTCCATGTAGCTCACATAGCTTCCCTCATCCGCGATGATAAGGGTTCGCTCGAACTGACCGGTTTTAGCTGCGTTAATTCGGAAATAGGTTGAGAGCTCAAGGGGGCAGCGAACTCCCTTTGGAACGTAACAGAAAGATCCATCGGTGAAGACAGCCGAGTTGAGCGCAGAGAAGAAGTTGTCTGAGTGCGGAACAACCGAACCGAGATACTTCTTCACAAGCTCAGGGTGATTTCGGATCGCCTCCGACATTGAGCAGAAGATCACTCCTACCTCTTCAAGCTGTTTCTTGAAGGTTGTAACAACGGAGACTGAGTCGAACACCGCGTCTACCGCGACACCGGCGAGCGCTTTCTGCTCATGGAGCGGGATGCCGAGCTTTTCGTACGTCTTGAGGATCTCGGGATCAACTTCATCGAGGCTCTTGAGTTCAGGCTTCTGCTTGGGAGCCGAGTAGTACACGACATCCTGATAGTCGATCGGAGGATAGTTAACGAAAGCCCAGTGCGGCTCCTTCATCTGAAGCCAGGTCTCGTACGCTTTGAGGCGCCACTCGAGCATCCACTCTGGCTCCTCTTTCTTCATAGAAATGAAACGGATGATGTCCGCATTGAGCCCTGGAGGGACCGAATCTGTCTCGATATCGGTATAGAAGCCGTACTTGTATTCCTGATTGGTGTAGGTATCGAGGACGTCCGTACTCATAAGGGTTGTCTTCCTAAATCTTTCGCACTTCTGTTGGCTGAGAATCCTTCACGGACCCCAACCTGAGGTCGGCAACAGTATACCCAGAACGAAACACTAAGTCGGCTTGGCGGCTCAGTTTTTCTGTGGCTACGAGGGTAGCAATCTTGAACATTTTATTCAAGTATAGCACATAAAGGGGCGAGCCCAAAAACAGTCAATACTATCAATGGGTTATAAAGTCGCAGGTCTTTTCAACGACTACTGAGTGACAACCACTGACACCCCCGGAAAGGTAGGAGCGGGCGAGTCGGGAAGCTGTGTGAGCCACCGAAGCAGACTCTGGTAAAAACGGAAGAGCGGTATCTGCTCCGCCACCTGAAGACGGATCTCCTCACGGCGACTCTTGAAGCCCGCATGACTCTCGCGGGTAAGGTGCTCCCGCTCCCGCCAGAAATTGGAGAGTGGCTGTACCTGCACCTCGAACATCCTGCCACCCCACGTAACCACCGACTTCATCGCCTCCCAGCCGCTATTCTTCTCAACGTTGCGGATGTAGTCCTTGGTGGGGCCCACGGCGCGCCACACCGTCTGCCCGAGCGACTACTCGGATGAACCGGTGCTCGACCGCGGTGTTGGGGTACGA
>JAULVA010000353.1:0-1339 GCA_032111275.1 Bdellovibrionota bacterium | reverse complement strand
AAACGAGAGAGAGGTCATCGAAGGGTTCAAACTCTCCCCTACCGCCTGCAGTTCATTCGAGGACCATGAGAGGCGCTCGAGCTCCTGATGTAATTTCAGAACCTCCTCGGGAGTTCCGACGACTATCTTCACGCCGAATACATCTTTGACGTAGTAGCTGAGGTGTCGAAGCTCCTTGTCTCTCGTCACGAGGGAGTCGAGCCCAAAGATCTCATCCACCACCTTGTTCCACAACTCCTCCTCGGCCTTGATGCGGCTGATGATCTTATGAACTCCGTACGAGTTTGGTTGCGTCGGTTGGTACTCGACCATGTTGGCCACAAGGGTTGGAGAAACCCATGCCTGCCCGTCAAAATACCTTAATTTCCGAAGCTGCCTATTTCCGAGATCGAGGTCGATCGTCGAGTACAGATCGTGTCGCGAGAGGATCTGAGTAAGCGTAAACCGTTCGTGCGTTGTGGGCGTTTCTCCGAATACAACGCTTTGAAGTTGGTACTTCCCAACGAAGGAATTACAGAAGAGCTCGCATAATCGATGGAGCCCCTCCTCACCTTTTCGAATCATGCGATCAAAGGCCGCTCGACATTGCTTGAGGTGCGCGCGAGAGAACGCCAATTCGCAGTGACGATGAGGGTTCCGGTCAAGCTCCTCTCGAACCTTACTAAGGTAGGCGACGAGGTCGTTGAGGAGGGGCTCTTGGCTAACCATCCACAGCGGGGATCGTTGGCGAACCTCATAGTCGAGGGGAACCGTTTGAGAAACAACAGCGGTGTCGGTGACAGATTCACTCATTCGTTTTTCCCACTCCTAGGAGGCAGCCACGCGCCCCTAATGAGGCTCCGTGAGAGATCCATTCACTACTACTAGCTATACCACAGCAGCCGTCGCGAACTCCGCACTATCCGTGACACGAGGACTAAACGTCTCCACATGAGAATTCGGTCTACCATGCCCGCCCCAGGGGGAACATATTTTGGACCATATAAAATGGACCGGATAAATCGGCGCACCCGAGACGCGGTCGGATGGACTTGAGAAGAGTAGATGTTAGGAGAATTAAGGAAGTGCACGGCCTGAGGGAATCGAACCCCCAACCTGCGGATTTGGAATCCGCTGCTCTACCAATTGAGCTAAGGCCGTAAATCGTGAGCGACTCTAGCACATTCTCGTGGAATTGGAACAGATTGCGCTCCCGTCCCTGAGGACTATGCGGGTTGAGGGTGAAGCCGCGGTCAACGGCCCCCTGGACCCAAGCGTCGAGCGGGATACGAGAGGGGCGAAGCCCCTGGACCCAAGCGTCGAGCGGGATACGAGAGGGGCGAAGCCCCTGGACCCAAGC
>JAULVA010000352.1:0-7532 GCA_032111275.1 Bdellovibrionota bacterium | reverse complement strand
CGAAGAAATTCGGGGCTAAAAAACCACAATCTCGCGTCTCCGCAACCAAAATAGCCTTCACACCTATGCAAAACAACGCGAACGCGTTGTTTTGCATCGCTTCCTTAGGGAGGCGAGGCACCGCCTACTCTAGTCTCACTTTGGAACTCCCCACGTGCTCGTGCTCGTAAACGTCCACGAAAACGAAAGGTTTTTAGTTTCGGGTACGTTCACGTTTACGAGCACGTTCACGGGGAGGCCTCGCTTGCCTAGCCAACGGGCTCTCGAAAAGGCGCAGCTCTATCCCTTAGTCGGCGATACCACCTTAGGTTTTACACTATCTCCGGTCTTGGTATGAACCGCCCCCTTTTTCTCAAGAGTAGGTTTAGCGGAAGCTTCCGAGCTGCTTACTCCCTCTCGTTTCTTCAGCTCCGCGAGCGCCGCCTCAATAAACCCATACCCTATCGTGACCGGATTTCCGATCCCGACGTTCACGATGATGATCTCGTTTGAGAAGATCTCATCCCAGTTTACCCTCTCTTTCGGCAGCGAGTGGAACGAACTCTCTCCACCGGATCGCCACTGTCTGAAGTAAAAGAAGAGCTTATGTACCTTAGCGAGGTTCCAATCGTAGAGGTGCTCAGAGAGCGCAAAGAGGTAGCTTGTACCGACGAGGAGAGTAGAGGGTTGTCGGGAGGGCTCCGGCTCCTGATAGGTTATCGATACGTACGGTGTCGGTTCATAAAATCGTTGAGGGAAGAGTACGTTCGCGATCTGGAGAAGATCTTTGTCTTTGTGGCGTGGCTCAGGCTCTACGGTGTAGTTGTCACATGAGAAGGCTCGGAACGAGCGCCCTCCCATCTCTTTAAGTTTGTTGTTTATCGCCTGAAGGGCTAAGCACGAAGCTACATCGTTCCAGTGGGAAGCTGAGGTGGCGAAAAATCGAAAAGGTACCTTACTCTGAGCGGCTTTGAGCACATCAGCGGTGTCGACATAGACGATTCCGTTCTCCTCAAAGGCCTTTTCAACGAGATCATATGGATGTGGCCGTTTTTTTCGAGAGGGATCGAGGTACCCTTCCGGGATCAGTTCAGGATAGAGGTGCGCCATGTTCGGTGTCACCACGATCAGTAAACTGGTTCCCCGCGCTTTGAGGCGGTCCTGGAGCTCCTTGATATCGAGTACCCGTTGGTCCAATTTTTTGAAGTTCTTCGGCAGCTTGTGATTAAGTGACGCGAGATGCGCGGTCTGAAAGAGTTGATTACCGTGTCCAACTCGGATGGACCCTACGTTGAAGGCTGAGATCTGATCGAACCCGCGAGCATAGATCTCATTCGCTACGAGGGTGAGCGGATACCATAACCCTGACGATCGCTTCGCGCGGGCTTCAAGCGCCCGTTGCCAGGAGCGTTTCATGAAGCCGTGCCGCGAAAAGGGTGGAGCTGGGTTAGCCATCGGCATCCCTTCAGGCGCTCGTTCGGGCACCACCGGATGGAGATCGTTCGCGATCGGGAACGCGAGAAACAATCCAACGATAACGAGGAACGTCACCTTAATAGTCAGCGCTGATTTTGATGCAGTCGCTTCCATCATCAAAACTGAAAGTAGATAAAGGGTGAGAAATCGGTTCCCGCCATCGCCGCGGCGGAAAGTAACAACAGAAGCGCGGCTTGCGAGGCGGTCGCGGCGATTCGAATCGTTGGTGGGCTCCACGCGAGTACTCGATCCTTTACAGCTAGGGCCCCTGGAATCAAAGGCCACAGGCAGATTGCGTACGCCACGCCGATCATGAAGATCTCAAAGGTGGAGGTAACGGAGTAGAGTGGTAAAACTTTTTTGACGCCGCTATCAATCACGAGATGCTGGAAGTACATCCCCGCGTGCGAGAGGTCGTCAGCGCGGAAGAGAACTCGACTTAACATCACCAAAAAGAGGGTCAACAGAACCTGAGCCGCGTGGGGAATCCGAAGAAGGTATTTGGCGAGGAAGAGACGCTCAAGGGTCATGAAGAACCCGTGCCAGACCCCCCACAAGATGAATGTCCATTGCGCGCCGTGCCATAACCCTGAAAAGAGGAAAACTACCCAGAGGTTCAAGTACTGACGAGAAACGCTGCACTTGTTTCCGCCCAGGGGGTAGTAGAGGTACTCCCGCATCCATCGCCCAAACGACATGTGCCACCGTCGCCAGAAATCCGTAAAGGAGGACGCGAGGTAGGGATGGTTGAAGTTCTCGGGGAATCGAAACCCGAACATGCGCGCCAGGCCGATCGCCATGTCTGAGTATCCAGAAAAGTCGAAGTAGATTTGAGCTGTGTACGCTAAGATCCCTAGCCACGCTAAATCCGGCGAGAGGGAGACCGCCTTGAGGGCGAATATCTTATCTGCCGTGTGGCCAACGACATCGGCGATCAGAACCTTTTTACCAAGCCCGATCGAAAATCGGATCATACCCTCAAAGATATCGTTCAGCTTGGTTGACCTGCTGTGAAGCTGATCCTCGATCTCGTGGTACCGAACGATCGGGCCCGCGATGAGCTGGGGGAAGAAGAGAATGTACAGAAGGAAGGTAATAGGATTCCGACACGCCGGTCGAACCTTGCGGTACACGTCAACCACGTAGCTGATCTTGTGGAAGGTGAAGAAGGAGATACCGATAGGGAGCACGACGGTTTGCCAGGCGATCGGAGGAGCTCCAAACCACGAGCCGATTCGTGACGCCTCACCAACGAAAAAATTAGCGTACTTAAAGTATCCGAGGGAGCACACATTGATGACGACCGAGAGTGTTAACCACCTCTTTGATCTTTGAGGGTCAGCGCGCTCAATCAACTGAGAGAGGACAAAATCGACCGCGCAGAGGCCAAGGAGCATCCCCACAAAGCGGGGCTCTCCCCAGGCGTAGAAGAGAAGGCTCGCCGAGATGAGGACAAGGTTTTTGAGGACGCGCGGAACGACGAGGTATACCCCAAGGACCAAGGGGAGGAAGTAAAAGAGGAAGATGTACGAACTAAAAACCATAGGCGCACCGTGAGCATAGCAAATGTGAGGCCTGAGGCAAAAAGGCAAAGGTCATCTGAATAGGACTTTTTACTCGAACCGTGGCGGGCTGGGGGCGAGTTAGTCCGCGGTGTTGGGCGTCGATGTCCCGCTCTGTTGGCCGCGAAGGTTGCGAATGAGGTCCTTCACCGCGCGAGGGTTTCTAAGACCTCGGATCCTGATTGAGCCTTTCATATCTCGCCCGATCGGAGTGATGTGAAGGTCCGCAAGCCTCAGGATTCTTTGCGGAATGGTCTGGATCGTCTCTATCTCTTGGACCTGATTATAGTCTAGGCGGGTTGTTCTCGCGGACCACCACAACCTGCCGGTCACGTGGATGAGATAGTGTGGGGTGATAACCAAGCGCTCGTTGTACACCTTCCAGGCAGCCGTTGCCAGCACCAGGAGCGGAGCGATCGGAAGGTAGGTGGTCGGAATGAAGAGGGTGCCGACCTCAAGCTCAAACTGTCCCGTCTCGGCGAGCCGCAGATTGAGCGCCACGATCGCTATCTCCAGCAGCAGCGTGATACCAACCAGGAGCCACTGATTGATCCAGGATTGCCGTACGATAATGTTCTCGCCATCTACGAAGCCGATGAGTGGAGCGGTAGTGTCGTTGGTGTTCACGGATATAGAGTAGGGCAACAGAGAGATTGCGTCTAGCCGGAGTCGCTTCCCTAAGGATTTAGCCGCCTCATCTCCTGGCGGGCAGAGTGTAAGACACCGGCTGCGTCGAACTGAAATTGCTTGCCATCGATCGTGATCCCATCCCGTAGTCGCTTAATCGGCTCCCCCGCTTCGAGGGCTTTAGCCAAGAGCAGCACGGAGTAGTATCCGAGATCGGCTTGAAGTTTGGGTGCCTCGTTAAACTTATCCTTAAATCGCTGAACGAAGAGGGGGGCCGCGTCAGCGCGAGTGTTAAAGTAGAGGTTTGGAAACTGATCGGATTGAACGAGTCCCTGAGCGACGGCTTCCATGATTAAACTATTGGTCAAGATACCCATCTTGTTGAGCCCCTGTTCCCTCATGCGCCGTAGGATCGTAGCGACACCGGATGGCTGGCCATCGATGTACACAACGTCCGCGCGGGAACGCTTTAGTTGCAGCGCCAAGGTAGTAGCCTGCTCTGCTTGCACGTCTGAGTATTCAAATTCGCCAACAAACGTACGGCTATCGTGCGAGAACATAACTCGCATTTCATCAGCGAGTGTCCCTCCGAAATTTGAGATGAAGCGGATAGCGGCTCCCTTCGCCCACTTATTGTCACGCACCGCAGGCTCAAAGACTGTCACCCATTTGCGGAGGTCACCCTGCATGATGAAGCGAGTGGAGCTGGGCACCGTTCCATTCTCCATTAATGTTTCGCACGACATAACCGGTATCCCTCGAGTATCGGCGAGCTTGGCAATCGAATCGAGCCACCACGTACCTCCAACAATCGCATCTACATGGTCTATCTGGGTCAATTTGTGAAAGGCAGTGACGACATTCTTAAAGTCTGAGAGGTCGTCCTCAATCACCAGGCGCACATCGATTCCGTTCTTCCGCAATTCATCGGCCGCCAATTCGGAGCCCATCGTTACCGCTCTTCCGTAAGGGGCCGCAAACGATGTAAGCGATGCGATAACTCCGATTGTTATCATTGGCTTCTTAGTAGGTTGAGCTTCATCAGCTCGTCCCGTTGCGGGGTAGCAAAGAGAGGCGGTGATGACCCAATAAACGCTGAGTATCAATCGAAAAAGGTTCGCCGACTTCATAAAATCTCCGAGCTTTTTGAGATGTGAGGAGGGGAGATTGACTACTCTAACTACGATCTTATGCACGCAGAAGCAAGCTGATTAGGTAGTCGTCAAACGGCGATACCGTTATCCGCAAGGCTATCGATCCTACCCCGCCGCTGTTTATAAACCTCCTTACCGATTCATCTCTTTTGAGCATCGGGCCTGGCGCGATAGCTATAAGGAAATCGAGGTGTTGTGTGTCTGATCGAAGCCGCCCCTGCCCATGACAGGCCCGACCAAGCCAGCCAGAATTTGCGTAAGGTTGCCCGATTGATGATGATGGCCGTTGCACAGGCGGGGAGCATAAGCAGCCACCTATGCCCCCTTTTCTCAGTACCTCTTTACTGCTCGGGACCATGCGGACGATCGAACCACAGTCGCAAAATCAATCCGTAGCCCAACTCGCGATTCCTCCGAGTAGGTGGCGAGATGATTCGTTCGTTAAGCAATTGGCGCAAGCTGCTTTGGGGCAGTTTGATATGGAGCGACGTGTCTCTGTAGATGAGTTTCTTGAACTAACTTCTGGCCTAGTCATTGCGCAAGGGTATGAGGAGTTGCAGTGCGATATCTTTGATACCTTTGCCGTAGGTCACCGTCAGATCTTTACAAGCGATTTTTTAAAGGGGCAATTTGAACGCGCTCTCGAATGGTTTGAGCGGGCCTCGCGTATTGATCCTTCGCTCGGGCGGGAGTGGGTCGGTAGCGAGGATCTCTTCTCCTGCGTGGGCACATCTGACACTGGTTCTCATGTCGACTATCGAAATCCGGTTAAAGAGAGGTGGCGTGAATAGTGGGCTGGCTGCCTAGAAGCCCTTACCCATCGAGAGGATCGCGCTGACATGAAGATACTCTGCATGCCATCCCCACAGGTTTGGCCGGAGATTCGGTACTATCTTGAGCGAGGGTTCAAGGCTTCCAATATCTTCGGAGTCGAGGGTGGGGATAGAGAGTCGCGACGGGTCTTCGCCGCTAATTGCGAGCGGTATGGAATCAATCCGATATTCGGGCGGCTTGAGAACGTAGTTCCGAAGTTAGAGCACAACTTCTCTGTCGTGTTACTGGATCTTTTGGGGCCGATATCTTTTAAGGTTGAGTCTATACTGCGCAAGATCCGACTCGCTGATAGTGCTTCTATTGGTCTCAACGCGATGGTTGCGCGTGAGAGTCGGGCTACGCAAGAGGGGCTCCGTTGGCTCTCTGGCTCGGGGAGCTCGCCATTACAAGCGGTGAAAGGGTTCATGAACTCCTTGCCCGCGGTCACAGAGGCTCTCGTTACAATCCGGGATGAGACAGCACGGAAGACGGATGTTATGTCGTCCGATCCCGACCTCTCGGATACGCGTGAGATTATGGCGCCGTTTATCGTTGCTGGTGCCGATACGCGCGATCCCCTCTCTGATCCGGTGCAACCCTCCATCAACCGAGTGTCAACGCGTTTGGGGATCGTTCCAACTGACGCGCTTGTGGCTCGAATTAACGGCGAAGCTCTTCAACTGGTGATGGAGTTAGCTCTTGAGGCGTTCGATGGATTGCCCAAGCAATTTGAATCGACCGCGATACTTATAAAATCGATGTTGGGGGCGCACATCCTTTCGTACATCGGATATCAGCGACGACCGCTCGTGATCCAAACGCTCGGATACTATAGCCAGGTAGTTGAAGGCGCTCCGCGCCGCTACTACCGACCAATGGAGCTACACCAAGGACCCCGTCCCGTCAGTTACCGTGCTTGATGGTCGAGGCAATGAGGTGCTCTTTCAATACGACACCCACAATAACCTCGTCTCAGTTCATCTCACCTCTGAGCGGGGAACACTCCATATCACCGGCGATTGCGAGTTAGCCCAGCGCCTCATCCGATTTGCCACGCGCGCACTCTCCTCCCTGTTACAGAAAACGACCTTGGAGTGCGAAGAGCAACTTACGCTCTTCGCCGCGGGCTCCTGTGCGGCCCACTCTCACTACGAGCATCAGCGGGCGCACCGCCATATCGCGAGAGATGGTTATGAAAGTACTGACGACAAAACGGCAAGAGTTGAGCTTTCCGCCGGAAGCACCGTCGAAATTATTTCGAGCGTTTATACATATCGCCCTCCCGCCGATGAGCGATGGACGCGCCAATAAGAGGGATTGGCCTGGGTCGCGCACATCGCCGACAATATAAATCTGGCCAGAGAGTGCGAAATGCGTCTCGACTTGCCTTATTCTCCCACTACCTTCGTTAGTGCTCTGTCGGCTACCGACGGATATTACTCCAGCCCCGTGAAGTTTTTCTCTCCACCGCCACCTCCACCTGACAGAGGAACCCAGACATCGCTCAAGGCCGCGGCCAAGAATCAAAAGCTTGATGCCCTCGCGAGTACGTTCGGGCTTGAAACGTTAGAGACAAGGTTTTCGCGATTGTGTGGGGCTAACAAAGTCCATGCTGACACTATTATCACGCAGGCATTAAAGCGGGCGGAGAGGTCGATGGCTACGCCCAGCGAGGGATCATCAAAATAGCGAAAAGACCACGCCACCCAGCAGTGCGAATCGCCCTCATCCCCGCCGCATTCGCTGACCTCTTAGTGGATTGTTCTTTGTCTGGGAGGAGGTGACGGAGTTATCTCCAAAGGGGCCAGCGACCTGACCCCTAAAGGGAGGCAAAACCACGCTGACGCGTGCTTTTGCTAGGTAGCGGTGCTACCGCACCGCTTTACTCCAGACGGTTTTGCTTGGGCAAGGCTGCTGTGGA